>CANMLK010000089.1 GCA_947498445.1 Beijerinckiaceae bacterium | reverse complement strand
TTGTCGAGAAGATTGGCGAACGAACCAACTCCCTCTGGTACGGTCGCGCGGACGCGTACCATGTGCGCGACGGCCAGCTCATGCGCGGTGAGCAGATCATCGACACAGCGACGTTCCCATTGCGCGGCGCGCACAATCTTGAAAACCTCGCGGCGGCCTGCACCGCATGCGATCTGATTGGCGTGACCAGCGTGCGGCAGCGCGTTGATCTGTCCGGCTTTGCGCAACTGCGGCATCGGCTGGAAGAATTTCGCGGGCGCAACGGTCGCCTGTGCGTGAACGACTCGATTTCTACCGTGCCAGAAGCGACGCTCGTGGCACTGGGCGCCTATGGGGACCAGAAGCTCGCCCTTTTCATTGGCGGCACGGACCGAGGGCAAGATCACGCGAGTCTGATCGATCATCTTTCACGTGCGAACAATGTCGCCTGCGTCGTGTTGCTTCCCGACACAGGCGAGCGCATTGCGCAGGAAATGAGCGCGCACAGCCTAACCTTTCCAATTCATCGCGCGTCATCGCTTGATGAGGGAGTCGAACTCGCATTTGCAACGACGTCGCAAGATGTGATTTTTCTACTATCGCCAGCGGCCCCAAGCTTTGGACACTTTCGAGACTTCGAAGAACGTGGCGACCAGTTCATGAGTTTTTGCCGCGCAATTGCTTGCCCGCAGTCATGAACGCGTCATCATAATTCGGCAATGTAACACAACATGCAGTGCGGGTCTTGAGAGTTGCCACCGCGTCAACAATTTAATTTTGATCAAGGAACTTTCGCGCCTTGACGTTATTATAGCTGCGGGCACGGAGAACACCCCACAAAAAGGAATGCGGGACATGAAGAACGCGGCGGCGGCCCGGGCGCACAAAGCAGGCGATGCGTCAGATGACGCTGGCCTTGTCAGCCCCGGTGTCATGCTCGCCGCTACGTCTTCGAAACGCACAATCCTCTTCGTGACTACGGAAATGTCTGACTGCGTGAAAGTTGGCGGCCTGGGCGAAGTGTCAGCGGCGTTGCCGCGTGCGCTCGCATCCCACTTTGACGTTCGCGTCATTATTCCGGGTTATCCGCAGGTTCTCGCCCGCCACCGGAACCTCACAATTGTTGGTGAGATCGACGCGCACGCCAAAATGCCCGCATGCCGCCTTGCACACGCGCAAACGCCGGACGGCCTCGTCGTCTACATCGTCGTGGCTCCGGAACTCTTCGAGCGGGACGGCACGCCTTATGGCGATTGCACGGGCGCAGACTGGTTCGACAATCACATTCGCTTCGGGCGCCTCTCATCCGTTGCCGCCGA
Source organism: Beijerinckiaceae bacterium (assembly GCA_947498445.1). Taxonomy (GTDB): domain Bacteria; phylum Pseudomonadota; class Alphaproteobacteria; order Rhizobiales; family Beijerinckiaceae; genus Terripilifer. The sequence continues at coordinate 13,348 of CANMLK010000089.1, read as the reverse complement.
GGTCGCGCTGGGCCGGGTCGACGCGTCCTGGTCCGCAGATCTGGTGCACTGCAACGACTGGCCATCCGCGTTGACGCCCGCATACATGCGCTGGAGCGGGCGCGCGGCGCCCAGCGTGCTCACCGTGCACAATCTCGCCTATCAGGGCCTGTTTCCCCGCAGCCTGATCGGTGACATCGGCGTGCCGCAAAGCGACTTTCACATGGAAGGGGTCGAATTTTACGACCAATTGTCGTTCATGAAGGCAGGCCTCGTTTACGCTGACCACATCACGACTGTCAGTCGCACCTACGCACGCGAAATAACGACGCAGGAGCACGGCTGCGGCCTCGAAGGCGTGCTGCAGCAGCGCGCCGCGGAAGGTCGGCTGACGGGCATCGTCAATGGCATTGACGAGTCGTGGAACCCCGCGTCCGATCCTTATCTCGCGACGAATTTTGAATCCGGCGACTGGGCCTCGCGGCGCATTAATACACTGGCCGTGCGCGAGGCTTTCGGTCTGGGCTTGTCCAAAGGGCCTTTGTTCGCCGTGGTTTCTCGCCTTGTACAACAAAAAGGCATCGACTTTATCATGCAGGCCGCAGACGAAATTGTCGAGCATGGCGGCCAGATCGCCGTGATCGGTCAAGGCGATCCAGAAATCGAGAAAGCCATGCGCTGCAGGTTCGCCAGGCATCCGCAGGCCTTGGGCTTTCAGGACCGCTACGACGAAGTTCTTGCGCGGCGCATGTTTGCAGGCAGCCACTTCCTCCTCATGCCCTCGCGGTTTGAGCCGTGTGGACTGAGCCAGATGTTTGCGCAGCGTTTCGGCTCGCTGCCAATCGTGCATCGCACCGGCGGACTGGCGGATACTGTGCGCGACGGCGTTACGGGATTCCAGTTCAGCGCCATGAGCGTCAACGGCTTGCTCAACGGCGTCCGACGCGCCTTTGCGGTCTTTGACAAAAAGCCCCTGCTGTCGCGCATGCGCGCCGCCGCGATGAAGCAGACCTTCAGCTGGACCGAGTCCGCCGACACCTATGGATCGCTCTATATGCGCGGCATCGGCAATCGATCATTTTCTTTGCGCGCGACACGCGGCGTGTAAACTTGCCCCAACGCACAAGGGGGAAGCATCATGCCCATCGTTCTCGTACATGGTGCCTGGGCGGGCGCATGGTCGTGGCGTGACGCCGCGCGTCTGCTTCGCAAGCAAGGCTTCGATGTTTATGCGCCGACGATGACAGGCATCGCGGAGCGCAGCCACGTTCCTCCGCAAAACGTCACGCTCTCAACCCACATCGCCGACATCGCCGGGCTGATGCGCTACGAGGAATTGGAAAACGTGCTGCTGGTCGGCCATTCCTATGGCGGCATGGTCATCACCGGCGCTGCGGACCGCGAGCCTGACCGCGTTGCGGGCATGGTGTATCTCGACGCGTTCCTGCCGCGCAACGGCCAGTCGCTGTGGGACATTGCGGGGCCAGAACGCGCAGAGCATCACCGGCAGGACGCAATGGCCCATGATGGCGGCCACTCCCTGCCCCGCCCCGCACAAAATCCGCCACTCGGGCCAGACCTAGCGCAAAAGTGGGGACAGCTGTTCACGCCCCAGCCGGTAGGCACGCAATCCGAACCATGGATATCCGTGCGCCCGGAAGCAGAGCGCACATGGCCACGGCGCCATTACATTCTCTGCACGCAGTACAAAGGTTCGCGCTTCCACGGCTTTGCGGACGATGTGCGTGCACATATCGCCAGCGGCGAGCCGGGCTGGGACTATTCGGAATTTGACGCGGCCCATGACGTGGTGCGCGCCGACCCTCACCTCACCGCCAGCCGCGTTGCTCAGATCGCGCGCGGCTGGGGCGTCACAGAATAATCAGCCCAGCGACGCGATCTTCTTCGCAGCCGCGACGCCCGCAATCCACGCGCCGCCCGCCGTCATCGCGCCGCCGAAGTTCTCGCCCGGCCCGACGCCTGCGGTCGCCTCGCCAGCAAACCAGAGGCGGTCGCCCACCGGCTCAGCCAGCAAGGCGCGCGCATTGGCGCGGCCCGGCAACGCGTGGGAATAGGCGCCATAGGAAAACGGGTCTGTCGCCCAGCCCGCGAGCGTTCCGCCGATGAACGCCTTTTGCGCCTGCGCGCCAACGTGTTTCGCAAACTCGTCAAGAACAGCGCGCACGGCGCCTTGCTCACCCTTCGCCATGATGTCGCGCGCATGGTCGCCGCCAAAAAATGCGACGACGATATTGCTGTCGTTCGTGAAGCATTCGTAGTTGATCGAAGCGCGCGCGCTCAGGCGCACCCACAGGTCCGTGCCCGGCGTCATGCCGAAGCGGTCACCGTTGAACTTCAGTGCGACTTTGGTGAGCGCGCCCATGCCAAGGCCGGCAAGCCCATCGCGCGTGCGTTGCGGCAGCTCGGGCGTGAACCGCACGCTCCCCTTTTGCAGAACGCCTACCGGCAAGGTGACGATGGCCGCACGCGCGCCAATGACACCCGACTTCGTAAAGACACGCACGCCCGCGCCCGACCAGTCGATAGCTTCAACCGGCGTCGACAAGCGCACGTCGAGCCCTTCAGCCGCGCGCTCCGCAAGGGCGCCATAGCCCCGCTGCACAACCAGATCGTCGCCCGCCCACAACCGCGCATAGTCGGCGGCGGAAATGCGCTCCGGCTCGTCGCCCAGCGACATGCGCGCAATCGCCATCGCTGAATCGCGAAATTCGGATTGCGCTCCGCCCACGCGCTCGAGCATGGAGACGTCCGGCACGGCCCCGTTATCGCTATCAAAGAAATTCGCCACGATTCCAAAGGCGCCACGGCGCTGACGTCCATCGGACGGACCGCTCATGTCGACAAAGCGCGTCCCGCCAGAGCTGGACGACGGATCAAGCGTCTCAAAACCGTAATCGCGCGCCAACTGCGTCCATGGATTGCGGTCGGACCAATGGATATAAAGCGCGCCCGCTTCCCACGGATCGCCCAGCGTGCGGTTGGTGTAGACGCGCCCACCCACGCGACCCCGCGCTTCAAGTACGAGCGCGCGCTTGCCCAGGCGACGCAGTTCTTGCGCCGCGCCAATGCCAGCGGCGCCGGCGCCGACAACGACGACGTCCACATCAAAAACGTTCTGCGCCCGGATGATGTTGGGGAAAGCCGCAGCGGCGGCCAGCCCGAACGCCGCGCTCCGGCGCGTGATCAAGCGACTCATGAAGCCTCCCGGTTGCAGACAAAGATAGCGCGCCGCTTTCACGCGGCGAGGTAAAAAATCATGATCGCAATTTGTTGTGGCTATTCTACGGTCGGCTCGCCCGCGTCCTGCGTCTCGGTCGCAGCCACAGGCTTTGGTAGTCTATGGCGCTTGCGGGTCTTGGCTTCCAGGCGTGGACCTTCCGTCAGGCGAACGACGGCGCCCCATAGCGTGCGCACATCCTGCTCGGTCAGCTCCATGCGGTGGATCATGTTGCGCACATTGCGCTGCATGTTCGGCTTCTTGCTCGCCGGGCGAAAGAACCCGTTCTCTTCGAGCTTGGCTTCAAAGAAATCAAAGAATTTCACGACCATTTCGCGCGGCGCAGGCAGCGAGCGCTGCGGCGTGGCAAAGCGCGGGCCTTCACCATGGGCGGCGCGAAACCACTCATAGCCGCAGAGCAGCACGGCCTGCGCCAGATTAAGCGACGCGTAGGCGGGATTGACCGGGAATGTGATGATCGCGTCCGCCATCGCGACCTCGTCGCTGTCCATGCCGGTTCGCTCGGGCCCAAACAGAATGCCTGCCTTGCCGGCCCCCGAGATCAGCTTCGCAGTCTCGTCCATCGCTGCGCCCGGCGCTTCAACGCGCTTGCCCTGCCCGCGCTCGCGCGCGGTCGTGGCCCACACGAAGTTGAGATCAGCGATCGCTTCTTCCAGCGTGTCGAACAGCTTGGCCGATTCCAGCAGATGCACCGCCCCGGCGGCCGCCGCAAACGCGCCCTTGCGCAAAGCCCCGGTGCGCGGCCACCCATCGCGCGGGTTGACGAGCCGCAGATCCGTGAGGCCAAAGTTCGCCATGGCGCGCGCGCACATGCCGATGTTCACCGCAAGCTGCGGGCGCACGAGAATGACGGCGGGCCCACCTTCAATGGCGGGGCGCGTCTTGTCGGTTCCGGCGCCGGTCATGAATTGCTCACATCTGCAGAGATGCGCCGAGGCTGCTCCCGGACGCGCGATGGCTTTGCCTCACGCAAGGCGATAGCGCAACCCCGTTCAGGGCTTCACCGTCTTCAAGCTGCGCAGATAGGCCGTCAATGCCGCGATTTGCGGCGGATCGAACGTGAAGGGGGGCATTTCGGTCGCCTGATGGCTGACCATGACGCCCTCCGCGAACGCCTCCTCCAGATCCCCAACTTTGTATTTGCGGGCGATTTCGCGCAGCGGCGGCGCCTTGTCGTTTGGGCTTGCGCCGCTGGCGCCGATGGCGTGACAGGCGGCGCAATGCTGCTTGACGAGCGCGGCCCCGCGCTGTGAGGCGGACTGGGCGAGCCCCGGCCCGCTCAGGGCGAGGCTGGCGACGGCCAGGGTGATGGGGGCTGCCAGGGCGATAGGGCGTGTAATGAGTGCGATTCTGTATGTCATGCGCTCATCATGCCCCCTCAAACGAGGCGCCGGAATGACGTGGGTCAAGCAGCTCGTTTCCTTGCTCGTTTCCTTGCTCGTTTCCTTGCCCCTTCCCTCCCTCAAGGCAAGCGCCTAAACAGCGGCCAGCGGAGGAAACCATGAGCGACATTCAGCGCATCGACGTTCATCATCACGTCCTGCCCGAGTTCTACAAGGACGTGCAGCGCGACGCCGGCATCACCGGCAGCGCCTATTCGGCCTTTCCCGAATGGTCGGCGGACAAGTCGCTTGCGGTCATGGACGCCAACCGCATCGGCGCGTCGGTGTTCTCCTTCACCTCGCCGGGCATCTTTTTCGGCGACGTGGCGCAGACGCGCGATCTGGCGCGCCGCTTCAACGACTGGCTGGCGAAACTCGTCGCCTCCAATCAGCAACGCTTCGGCGCCTTCGCCTTTCTGCCGCTGCCCGATGTCGACGCATCCTTGCGCGAGATCGAGCGCCTGCATGAGGAACTCAAACTCGATGGCGTGTGCTTGCTCACAAGCGTCGATGAACGCTACATCGGGCACACCGACTTCTGGCCCGTTTACGAAGAGCTGAACCGCCGCAAGATCGTCACGTTCATTCATCCCTGCTATCCGCCCGGCACGGAAGCGCGCGGCTGGGATGTACCGCGTATGCTGATCGACTACCCATTCGAGACGACGCGCGTTGCGATGAACCTCATCTACAACGGCGTATGCGAAAAGCTACCGGATATTCCGTTCATCCTGTCACATGCGGGCGGCACGCTGCCCATGCTTGCGCATCGCATCTCGATCTTCGACAAGAAGATGAAGCAGCAGGAAAATTATCCGCAAGGCGCGCTCGAATACATCAAGCGCTTCTACTTCGACACCGCACTATCGGGCCACAAGGCGCCGCTTGATGCGCTGCGCGCGTTCGCGCCGGACACACAGATTCTGTTCGGCACGGACTATCCTTATGTGTCGGCTGATATTGCGGCGCAGGAGACGCGCGGCTTTGACGCTTATGAGGCCTTCGGCGCGTCGCGCCCGCTGGTGGAGCGCGGCAACGCCGAACGCCTGTTTCCAAGATTCGCGAAGCGCTGAAGCAGATATAAAAATTCGCGTAGCCCTGAAAGCAAACAGAAGTGGCCGGACGAGACGCCCGGCCGCAACGAACTTGTGAGCGCCAGTCCTTAGTAGGACATCAGCACCGGGCACGGCGGATTGCTGATCATGGTGCTTGTGACACCACCAAGGATGAGCTGGCGCCACTTGGTGCGCGCGAAGGCGCCCATGACGATGATATCCGCGCGCGTGTGTGTTGCGTGTGACGACAGCGTCGCCGCAATATCATTGTTCTGCACGGGAAGACTCGTCACAGTCACATTCTTGCAGTGGCGCGCACCGTGCGGGGCAATCTCGGCCGCATCGATACGCTTGCTCGCATCCGGGTCGCCGCTGATCGACACGATCTCGACTTCGCTCGCGTGTCGCAGCAACGGCATGGCGTCGCCAAGCGCGCGCGCCGCCTTCGCAGTGCCATCCCATGAGACAATTGCCTTGTTGACCTTTGTTGACCCGGCCCATGTCGGAGGCACGATGATGATCGGACGCCCGGACTCGAACAACACTTCCTCCAGAACGCCCTGGTGCAGTGAAACATTGCCCGCGTCGGCTTCAAGAATGGCGATATCTGCGAATCGCGCGAGATGCGCCATGCTCGCAGACATCCGGCCATATTCTTCCTGATCGATGTCAAGGCTTGCGGTGACGCCCGAGGCGGCGGCCCGTGCAAGCAAGTCGGCGCCATAGACTTCCGCCTGGCTTTTCCGCTTCTCATTCGCCTTGGCGATGAGCGAGCGCGCCTCGCGCACCATCACCGCAGCCGGCGCGAAAAGCCTGATGGCGCCTACGCTGATCGACAGATGAGCGCCTTGCCCTGCTGCGAACTCGATCGCGTAGCGTGTCAGCGCCTCGGCAGGACCCTTGTCATCTGCGCTCGACGAGAAGATTGGACCAACGAGAACGGTTTTGTAAGTCATGTCTAGGCACTCCACTTAGTGTGAAAAAAGGATTGGCAATTGAGGATCAGCAAGAACGGATCGCGTCACCCCCCCAAGAATGAAGTCGCGTAAACGCGAGTGCCCGAAAGCACCCATGACGAGGAGATTGGCCCGAATACCGAGTGCGTATTCCGCGATTGCTTTAGCGGCGTCGCCCGCCCCGTCGGTCCGCGTGCATGTCACGCGCACGCCATGGTCATTGAGCCAGCGTTCGACATCGGGCGCGGAATGCGCAGCTTGCGACTGCTCCGGCGCGACGATGATCAGATTCACATCCGCAGCGCGCTGCAAAATCGGCAACGCGTCGGCCAACGCCCGCGCCGCTGCGCGGCTTGCGTCCCACGCCACGAGTGGACGATCAAACAACGCCGGTGTTGCAACCCACTTTTGCGGCAGGAGCAGGCACGGCCTACCCGACCCGAAGACCACGGTCTCGGCAAGCTCGCGAGCGGCGCGCGACCCCGGCGCAAGGGAAAGGATCGTGAGGTCGAACAGCCGCGCGGTCTCGGCGACGAGTCCGGGCCCATCAAGCGCTTCGCTTGTCACGCGGCGCAAATCTGCGGCGACGCCCCGATGCTGCGAAAGCGTCAGGAAGTCCTGCGCGATGGCTTCCGCATTCGCTTTCGTCTTTGCGTCTTCCGCATCAATTGTCGTGTAGAGGATAGGCATGGCGTAGCCGCCAAAGCCCGCCGCGACAGGCGGGATAATATGAACATCAAGACCCACAAGCCGAAGCTTGAATGCAGCAGCAACGTCGATTGCCGACGCGATTTCCACGGGCAGAGTCGGCTGCGGATAGCTGATCAACGGCAGGAGCACATTTTTGAAGGTTGGGGTAATCATGGCGGTCATCCTCGACGAGAAAGTACCCAGTTTCGCGAGACGCATCCCTGTTCTGGGTCAATTAGCGATCAAACAAGCAGCGAAATGGCGAAGCTTCCGAATGAAAGCCGAAGCGGCTAGCATCCATGAAGGGATTCGCAGGTTTAAATGAACTCAGACGAAATAGTTCACCGCGTGCGCGCGAGCGTCTTCGCGCAGGAAGCCGAATGGCGGCTAGTTGACGACCGGCTTGTCTGGAACGAGGCGGGAAAGACGCGCGCGGGCGACAGCGGCGTTCTGGCGCTGGATCAAGTGGACAGCGTGCGCCTCACAAACGAGCCGTCGCGCGTTGGTCCGCGCATGTTCTGCCGCCTGCGCACGCGCGATGGCGCTATCGCGCTGATCGCATCCGTGCACACGGCCAGCGTCTTTTCAGCCCAGGACAGAGGCGTAACTTACAAGACGCTTGTGCGGACGCTCGTCGCGCGCATCGCTGTGGCCAACCCGAAAGCGCGGTTTCTCACAGGCATCACGCCCATCGTGTGGTGGAGCGTGGTGCTGGGCATGGCCACTCTATTGGGCGCGATGGGAGGCCTGTTTGTGCTGGTGGGCGGCGAAATTTTCACCGCGCGCATTTTGGTTGGTTTGGCGCTGGTCGTGCTTGGAACGCCAAATCTCGTGCGTTGGCTGATGACGAACCGACCAGGCAGGTTCGATCCCGCAAAGCCGCCTTTATAGGCGTCAGGCCCGCGCGGGAGCCCCGGTGGGGGCAGCGGCGCCACGCGTCTCATAGGCCACGCCCGCCCACATGCCGGCGGAAATGGCGGCGATGGCGACGAAGGAAGCAGGCGCCAGCGTCGAGAGGCCGGACAAGCCCTGCCCCGTCGAGCAGCCAATCGCCATCACGCCGCCAAAGCCCATCAAGACGCCACCGCCAAGATAGCGCACGGTTTGCCGCGGGCTCTCAAACGACACGAGCTTCGCGCGGCCGCCGGCCAGCGACGACAAAAACGCGCCGATCAAGACGCCGCCAAGGAAAGTGACGCCAGCATCGATCTTGGCGCCCGTGAAGGTGAGAACGTAGATAAGCGAGTTTCCAAGAGGGTTGATGAACGACGGGCTCCAGGGCGCCAGCTTGTCAAAGCCGTCATCGCCAAGGATGGACGATGCGCTCCAGGACGCCGCGATCAGCGCTCCGATCGCAATCGCCGCTGCGCCACGCGCAAGACCGGCCACGCGCGCAAACGCAATCGCGCCTGCGCCAGCAAGCAGAGCCAGCACAATGCGCCCGGTTTCGCCAAACCCCGCGCTCGTGACAACGTCAGCATACGCCGCTGCCGGACGGGCCCAGGATTCGATTTCCGTACGGATTGGCGCAAACAGGCCGCGCATGGTCGCGTAGCCCGCAATGGCCACGACCAGTATGACGACAAGCGCGCGCAGATTGCCGGTTGCCGACAACACTGCAAGGCGTCCAGCGCAACCGCGCGTCATCGCCGCCCCCACGCCAAACACGAAGCCGCCAATGGCGACTGCGGGCAGCGCGGTGACAGCCGTGAGATAAATGGATGTCCGAAGATCGAGATAGCCCAAACCCGACAACGCCTGCGTGAGCGCGACAGCCGCAAGCGCCGCAGCGCCAAACGCCGCAAGGCGGGAGCGCCCCTGTCCATCCGCCTTGTCACGCAGCCCGCCGAGCAAGCAAAACTGCGTCGATTCCGCCAGCGCGCCAAAGGCGACGCCCACCATCAACGTCACAGCCGCCACCAACAGGCGGGGCTCTGACAGGAACGACAAGAATGTAGGCAGAGACTCGGGCACAGGCGTACTCCAGCCGCATCAAACGGGATGGCATGGAGATACGCCTATATCCCAAAAATTTCAAGAGGTTTGAATTATATCACATATATACTTCGTGTTATTTCCTCACCACAAGAACCGAGCACTTGGCGTGCCGCACGACCGTCTTCGCATTGGACCCCAGGAGATAGGTCGACATGGCAGGCCTGTGGGAGCCGATTACGATCAGGTCGGCCCCGCAATCCTCCGCCTCTGCGAGAATCTCCGGATAAATGCCGCCCATCCGAACGACCATACTCACCCGCTCCGGCGGCAAGGCGACCTTGGCGTGAACGGCCTTCATCTCGGCCTCGGCCCACTCACGTTGTTGAGCGTCGAATTCGGGCGGGACGTAGTCCATATAACTAGCGGGCAAAATCTGCTGGATGTTGACCAGCCGCAAAGCCGCGCCAGTCCATTCGGCGAGCCGCACGGCCGCATTGATCGCAGGCGCCGCAATCTCCAGATCGGACAGATCCACCGGAACGAGAATTTTTTTGTACATGCTGAGTCTCCAACAAGCTGAGAGCTATTCTCGTGGGAGTGAACGCATGGCGCCTTGTTTTCGATCAATCCGGAGAGTGGTCAACCGGACAAACGCTCTGCAATCGCGTCCAGCGCCGCCTGAGCCTGTGATCCATCAGGCCCGCCGGCCTGGGCCATATCGGGTCGGCCGCCACCGCCCTTCCCGCCGAGCTTCTCGGACGCCACGCGAACCAGATCGACCGCGTTGAAACGAGACACGAGATCCGGCGTCACGCCGACCACGACGCCGCCCTTGCCGTCTTCCGCCGTGTTGATGATGGCGACCACGCCAGAGCCGATCTTCTGCTTGCCCTCGTCCGCAAGCGATTTCAGATCCTTCATGTCGACGCCGCTGACCGCAAGGCGGAAGAATTTTATCCCGTTCACCTCAACGACGTTAGTCGCCTCGCCGCCGCCCGAACCGCCGCCACTCATCGCAAGGCGGCGCTTGGCTTCACCCAATTCCTTTTCGAGCTTGCGGCGCTCATCGACAAGCGAGGCCACCCGCTCAGCGATTTCGTCCGCCGGCGCCTTCATGACGCCCGCCGCTTCACGCAACTTGCGCGCCTGCGCATTGAGATGCTGGCGGGCGCCGTCAGCCGTCTTCGCCTCGATGCGGCGCACGCCAGCGGCAACCGCGGCTTCTGAAACAATCGTCACAATGCCGATTTCGCCTGTGCGCCGAACGTGCGTACCGCCGCACAATTCAATCGAGAACGCGCGATTGGCGCCCTCTCCGCTCAGCGGACGCCCCATGGAAACGACGCGCACTTCGTCGCCGTATTTTTCGCCAAACAGCGCCCGCGCGCCGGACTCGATGGCCTCATCAACGGCCAGAAGGCGCGTCACCACAGGTTCGTTCTGCAACGTGACGCGATTGGCGATGTCTTCCACGCGTGCGAGCTCTTCGTCGCTAATCGGCTTGGGGTGCGCGAAGTCAAAGCGCAGGCGATCGTTGGCGACCATCGAGCCCTTCTGCGCGACGTGATCTCCCAGCACGATGCGCAGCGCTTCGTGAAGCAGATGCGTCGCCGAATGGTTGGCCCGAATCGCCTGTCGACGTTCTGGATCGACAGCCAACTCCACCGGCATGCCAACCCGCAATTCACCTTCGCTCACGTCCACCACATGGACGAAAAGATCGCCGAGTTTTTTCTGTGTCTCCTTCACCTGCGCGCGTACGCCCGCCGCAGTGAGCAGCCCCATGTCGCCGACCTGCCCGCCCGACTCGCCGTAAAAAGGCGTCTGGTTGACGATGACAAGGCCGCTTTGTCCCTGGCTTAGATGATCCGTCTCTGCCCCTTCACGCACAATCGCGGCGATTACGCCTTCGGCCTGCTCAGCCTCGTAGCCAAGGAACTCCGTGGCGCCGACGCGGTCCTTGATGGCGTACCAGACGTTTTCCGTCGCCGCCTCGCCAGAGCCTGCCCACGCCTTGCGTGCGTCAGCCCGTTGACGCTCCATCGCAGCGGCGAAAACCGTAGTGTCAACGCCGATGCCACGGGCGCGCAGCGCGTCCTGCGTCAGGTCGAGCGGGAAGCCGAACGTGTCGTAAAGCTTGAAGGCGACCTCGCCGGAGAGTTGCCCACCGGCTGACAGATCGCGCGTTTCCTCATCGAGGATGGCAAGGCCACGCGCGAGCGTTGAGCGAAAGCGCGTCTCTTCCAGACGCAGCGTTTCGGAAATGAGCGCCTCCGCGCGCAGCAATTCGGGGAACGCACGGCCCATTTCACGAACGAGCGAAGGCACGAGGCGCCACATCAACGGATCTTTGGCGCCCAGCAATTGCGCGTGGCGCATGGCGCGACGCATGATGCGGCGAAGCACATATCCGCGCCCCTCGTTCGACGGCAAAACACCATCGGCGACGAGGAAAGAAGACGCGCGCAGGTGATCGGCGATAATGCGATGGCTGGCCTTCTGCGGTCCATCCGAGGGAACGCCCGTCAGGTCGCTCGACGCGCGGATCAACGTGCGGAACAGGTCAATATCGAAGTTTGATTTCACGCCCTGCAGGATCGCCGCGATCCGCTCAAGGCCCATGCCGGTGTCGATTGACGGACGCGGCAACGCCAGCCGCTCACCCGGCCTCACCTGTTCATATTGCATGAACACCAGGTTCCAGAACTCCAGATAGCGATCGCCATCTTCATCGGGCGAGCCGGGCGGACCACCGGCGAGCTCGGGTCCCTGATCGAAGAAAATTTCCGAACACGGACCGCATGGGCCCGTATCGCCCATCGACCAGAAATTGTCAGAGCTTGCGATGCGAATGATGCGATCGTCCGAAAAACCGGCGATCTTCTTCCACAAATTGAAGGCTTCATCGTCGTCATGATAAACTGTGACGAGCAGGCGATCCTTCGGCAGCGCAAATTCGCTCGAAATCAACTTCCAGGCGAGCGAGATCGCCTCTTCCTTGAAATAATCGCCAAACGAGAAATTGCCGAGCATCTCGAAAAACGTGTGATGGCGAGCTGTGTAGCCCACGTTGTCGAGGTCATTGTGCTTGCCACCGGCGCGCACGCACTTCTGAGACGTCGTGGCGCGCGAATACGGCCGTTTCTCAACGCCGGTAAAGACGTTCTTGAATTGCACCATGCCGGCGTTCGTGAACATCAGCGTGGGATCGTTGCGCGGCACAAGCGGCGAAGACTCAAGCTTTTCGTGGCCGTTCGCCGCGAAAAAGTCGAGAAACGTGGACCTGATTTCGTTGACGCCGCTCATCTGTGGACCAACTCTTTGCGTTCGCTGCTCGCGGCCTTTCGCTCACATCTCTGCGCGTCAAGCAAGGAGCGCACCGAACGAAAAGCCCGGACCCGTTTGGGTCCGGGCGTGTTCTAGCGGCGGGACAGAAGGAAGTCGAGGGACGACGCTCCCATCCCGCCAAGAGTGGCGCGACTGGCGGCGGGGCCTGTAGAGGGGACCTTTCCACAAAATCCGAAAGTGCGTGCGGGCCTGAACCGACGCACTGACGCCAGCAGCGCCACAAGGAGGGCGGCTTGAAGCCATAGAGGGGGAACCGCGCCCGGCTCGTGACTCAGGCGCGAAACTGGGGGTTACTCGTCGTCCGAAGCGGACTCCGGGTTCTCAAGAATCTGGTCTACAAGAAGACCTGAGTTCTCGCGAATGGCCAGCTCAATGCGGGCTGCAAGGTCGGGATTATCGCGCAGAAACTGCTTGGCGTTCTCGCGGCCCTGCCCAAGACGCTGGCTGTCGTAGGAAAACCACGCGCCGGCCTTGTCGACGACGCCAGCTTTCACGCCAAGGTCAACGAGCTCGCCGACTTTCGAGATGCCCTCGCCGTACATGATATCGAACTCGACCTGCTTGAACGGCGGGGCGACTTTGTTCTTGACGACCTTCACGCGGGTCTGGTTGCCCGTCACCTCTTCGCGATCCTTGATCGCGCCGATGCGGCGAATGTCGAGGCGGACCGACGCATAGAACTTCAGGGCGTTGCCGCCTGTCGTCGTCTCGGGGCTGCCGTACATCACGCCGATCTTCATG
>CANMLK010000088.1 GCA_947498445.1 Beijerinckiaceae bacterium | reverse complement strand
CAACGCGGTTTCTAAAAAAAGGATTGCAGGTTAAAACAACAATGGCAGAATTCGGTAAAACGAGTAGAAGCAAAGTCGGCAGTGGAGCGTGGGTGAAGTTATCGCCCGGCTCGCGTGAAGTAAGCCCCGCGTCTTTCAGCGCGGGGGCGGTGGGTCACTCCGCAGTCATTGGAATATGGGGAACGGTTGCCTATGATTTTCAAAGGTCGTTTACGCAACCGGCTCGCTGCTGCGGTCGTCCTTGGGGCAGCCGGTGCAACCATTGCTGGCCCAGTCGCCGCACAGACGATTGTTGTGCAAGGCAGCCAGCGCGTCGATGCTGAGACAATTCGCTCCTATTTCGCGGGGACGGATCAGGCTCGCATCAATCAGGCAGTCCGGGACTTGTACTCCACGGGGCTGTTCTCAGACGTGCGTGTTCGCCGGGACGGCGGCCGCCTAATCGTTCAGGTGACCGAAAACAACCTCATCAATCGCGTTGCCTTCGAGGGCAACAGCAAGGTGAAGAGCGACGTTCTGCTCGCCGAAGTGCAGACGAAGACACGCGGCGCCTTCAATCCTTCGACAATTCAGGCTGACATCGAGCGCGTTCGCGACGTTTATCGTCGCGCGGGCCGTGGCGCCGCGAACGTCACGTCGCGTACGGTCAGCCTGCCGAACGGGCGCATCGACGTCGTCTTCACCGTTAATGAAGGCGGCAAGACCGGCGTTCGCGCCATCGAGTTCGCAGGCAACAGCGCCTACTCTGGCTACCGCTTGCGCGGCATCATTCAGACGACGGAAATGAATTTCCTGTCGTGGCTGAAAAATTCTGACGTTTACGATCCAGACCGCATTTCGGCGGACCTTGAACTCATCCGTCGTTTCTACCTGAAGAACGGCTATGCCGACTTCCGCGTCGTTGGGTCTGACGCTCAGTACGACGAGTCGCGTCAGGGCTGGGTCGTGACGATTACCATGGAAGAGGGCGCGCCCTACCGGGTGGCCGGGGTCAACGTCGATTCGCGTATTCCTGACATTGACGTCGCGACGATCCAGTCCACCGTCCGCCTCCGCGCGGGCGACATCTATAACGGCGATCTTGTCGAGAAGTCGGTCGAGGCCATTCAGCGCGAAGTCGCCCGCAAGGGTTACGCCTTCGCAGCGGTTCGTCCGCGCGGCGATCGCGATCCCGCCACGCAGTCGATGAACTTGTCCTTCGTCGTTGAGGAAGGCCCGCGCGTTTACGTCGAGCGCATCGTCGTGCGCGGCAACACCCGCACGCGCGACTACGTCATTCGCCGCGAATTCGAACTTGGCGAAGGCGACGCATACAATCGTGTTCTGGTTGATCGCGCCGAGCGTCGTCTCAACAGCCTCGGCTTCTTCAAGCGAGTCCGCATCATCAACGAGCCCGGCTCGTCGCCCGATCGTGTGGTCGTCATCGTCGATGTCGAAGATCAGCCCACGGGCTCCTTCGGTGTGTCAGGCGGCTACTCGACGCAGGACGGTTTCATCGGCGAAGTCTCGGTTTCCGAATCGAACTTCCTCGGACGTGGCCAGTTCGTCCGCGCCTCAGCCTCGCTCGGCCAGCGCGTGCGCGGCGTCGATCTGTCGTTCACCGAGCCCTATTTCCTTGGCTACCGCATGGCGGCTGGTCTAGACCTCTTCTGGCGCGAGAACACCAATTCGACTTACGCGCTCTATGACACATCAAACGTCGGCGCGACTCTTCGCCTGGGCATCCCGCTCACCGACCAGTTCTCATTCGGCATGCGCTACTCGATCTATCAGACCGAGATCACGATACCGAACGACAAGAGCCGCCCGTACAACGATTGTACGACGTTCATTCCCGGTGTGACGCCGCCTTCGCCCCCGTTGACTGCTCCAAACTGCTTGACCAACGGCGAGGCCTCCCTCGCTGTGAAGGAAGCCGCCGGGACATGGTTGACGTCGGCCGTCGGCAGCACGTTGTCCTACAGCACGCTCGATAACGGTCGTAACCCGACGTCGGGCCTGTTTGCCGAAGTTCGCGGCGACGTCGCCGGCCTTGGCGGGGACGCCAAGTGGGTGCGCGGCACGGGCGATCTGCGTTATTATTACCCCGTCTGGGATAACGTAACCCTCCTGACCCGTGCGCAGGGCGGTCATATCTCGGGGTACGGCGGAAACGATCTGCGCATTGTCGACAACTTCAACCTTGGACCCAGCCTTGTCCGTGGCTTTGCATCAGGCGGCATCGGCCCGCGTGATATCTCGACTGGTGCGTCCAACAACAGAACCTCCTCTTTAGGCGGCACCACCTACTTTGGCGGCACGCTAGAACTGCAATTTCCGATCTTTGGCCTGCCGCGTGAGGTTGGTCTGCGCGGCGCGATCTTTGCCGATGCGGGTACGTTGTTCGGCTACAACGGCCGTAGGAACTTCGCAGGTTTCGTGAATGATTGCATGGCAGTCGTTGCACTCAATCCCTGCATAGGTGGCGTCGGCGGCACTAACCCGCAGTCGAGCACGCTGAAAGTGCGTGACGACAAAGGCATCCGCTCGTCTGTCGGCGCCAGCCTTCTCTGGGCGTCGCCTCTCGGCCCGATCCGCTTCGACTACGCCTTCGCTCTTACGAAGGACGAGGGTGAAATCATTGCTGGCAACAGAGTCGGCGGCGACGTCACGCAGGCGTTCCGCTTCTCGGGTGGCACGAGCTTCTGATCGGGGGTGGGTTAGCGCCCGCCCTGCCGACCCAGCGCTATTTTCGGCCTGAGCCCACGTTTGACAGACTTGCAGCGCGCCTCGCTTCATGCGAAGGCGCGTTTTGCTTGATCAGGGTGCGCGGGCGCCTTCGGAAGACCTCGCAGGGGAATCGTATGACCGAACCGGTTTTCTTTCGGCGGGAGATGGCACCCACGCTGCGCGACATCGTCGAGTGGACCGGCGCGACGGTGCCCGACGGCGCCGATCTGTCGCAGAAGATCAGCGAACTTAGCCCCCTTGATCAGGGCCGCCCCGGCGCGCTCGTCTTCCTGGACAACCCCAAATATTCCGATCAGGTCGCCACGACCCGAGCCACAGCCTGCCTGATGTCGGCGCGCTATCTCGCAAAAGCCGCGCCCGGCCTTGTCACCCTGGTCACGCCCGAGCCCTATCGCGCCTTCGCGCTTGTGTCCGGGCGCATGTTTCCGGCGGCTATGCGGCCACAGTCTGTGTTAGGCGCAACTGGCGTGTCGCCGGGCTCTTTCGTCCATCCAGAAGCGAAGCTGGAGGCCGGCGTCATTGTTGACCCGGGCGCCGTCATCGGCCCCCGCGCCCAGATCGGGGCGGGCAGTTTGATTGGCGCGAACGCGGTTGTGGGCGCTGACGTCTGCATCGGGCGCGAATGCACCGTGGGCCCCAACGCCACCGTTCTGCACGCGCTCGTGGGCGACCGCGTCTACCTGCATCCGGGCGTGCGAATTGGGCAGGATGGTTTTGGCTTCGCCATGGGGCCGGGCGGGCATCTCAAGGTGCCGCAGCTAGGGCGCGTCATCATCCAGAATGATGTGGAGATTGGCGCCAACACGACCGTCGACCGGGGCGCCAACCGGGATACGCTGATCGGGGAGGGCACAAAAATCGACAACCTTGTCCAGATCGCGCACAACGTCAGCGTCGGCCGCCATTGCGTGATCGTCTCGCATGTCGGCGTCTCCGGTTCGACCGAGATCGGCGATTTCGTCGCCATCGGCGGCCAGGCCGGATTGGCCGGGCATTTGAAAATCGGGGCAGGGGCGCAGATCGCCGCGCAGGCGGGTGTGATGAACGACATCCCGGCGGGCGAGCGATGGGGTGGCTCGCCAGCAAAACCGTTGCGTGAATTCATGCGTGACGTCGCAACCCTTGCTCGCCTTTCGAAGGCGAAGCAATAAGCTCATTCAACGTGACTGAGGCTGAACGGCCGGTGCTAAGGAAACAGCATGAAAGAGAACGCCGCACCGACGCTTGACACCGTCGACATTCAGAAGCTCCTCGAATATCTGCCGCATCGTTATCCGTTCTTGCTGGTGGATAGGATCATCGAGTGCAACGGCGATGCGAGCTGCATCGGCATCAAGAACGTCACTGCCAATGAGCCGCAATTCCAGGGACACTTTCCCGGTCAGCCGATCATGCCCGGCGTCCTGCTCATCGAGGGGATGGCGCAGACCGCAGGCGCGCTCGCAGTGCATGCTTCCGGCTCCAACCGTCCCGACGTGGTTTACTTCATGACCATCGACAAGGTGAAATTTCGCAAGCCTGTTGTGCCCGGGGACCGCGTCGAGTTTCACATGACCCGCCTCAATCGCCGCCGCAACATGTGGTGGTATCGCGGCGAGGCGAAGGTGGATGGCGTAATGGTCTGCGAGGCGGAACTGAGCGCCATGCTGGTCGGCGCGAAGACGGATAAGAACGCGTGAGCTTAACCATGATTCATCCATCAGCAGTCATTGAAGACGGCGCACGACTGGGCGATGGCGTTCGCGTCGGCCCCTTCTGTCATATCGGCCCCGATGTGGCGCTCGGCGAGGGTGCGGAATTGGTCTCCCACGTGGCCTTGCATGGTCGCACGACCATTGGGGCGCGCACGCGTATCTTCCCCTTCGCGTCCATCGGCCATCAGCCGCAGGATCTGAAGTTCAAGGGCGAACCCTCGACGCTTGTCATCGGCGCCGACTGCCTCATTCGCGAAGGCGTGACGATGAATCCGGGCACCGAGGGGGGGCGTATGACGACCACCGTCGGCGACAAGTGCACGTTCCTCGCCAACTCCCATATCGGCCACGATTGTAATGTGGGAAGCCACGTCATCTTGTCCAACAACGTGATGCTGGCGGGTCATGTGACGGTCGGCGACTTCGTGATTTTCGGCGGCGGAGCGGCGGTCATCCAGTTTGCGCGCGTGGGCTCGCACGCGTTTGTCGGCGGCATGAGCGGGCTTGAAAACGATCTCATTCCGTATGGCCTTGCGATGGGCAATCGCGCTCATTTGGCCGGTCTCAACCTTGTGGGCTTGCGCCGCCGCAATTTCTCGCGTGAGTCGATCCACGACCTGCGCCGCGCCTATCGCTTGCTCTTTGCTGCGGAAGGCACGTTGAAGGAGCGCGTCGAGGATGTCGCGGCTGAATTCAGCGATCATCCGCAGGTGCACGAAGTCCTCGACTTCATCCGCGACGGCGGCGAGCGCGCCATCTGCACGCCTCCGGTGACGGACAGCCGCGCGTGAACGAGGCGCCCTCCCGCGCTCTCGATGTTTTTCTGGTCGCCGGTGAGGAATCTGGCGATCAACTCGGCTTCAAGCTGATGCGTGCGCTGAGCAAGGCGACCGGCGGAGCTGTCGCGTTTCGCGGAATTGGCGGGCGCGCCATGGAAGCGGAGGGAATGCAAAGCCTATTCCCTATGTCGGATGTCGCGGTGATGGGCTTTCTACCCGTCATCAAGCGACTGCCGCAACTCCTTGCGCGAATTGCGCAGGCGGCTGACGCCATTATCGCCGCGCCGCCGGACGTTCTGGTCATCATCGACTCACCCGACTTCACGCATCGCGTGGCCAGGCGCGTGCGGGCCCGTCTGCCCCATCTGCCGGTCGTGGATTATGTCAGTCCGACTGTGTGGGCGTGGCGCCCCGGCCGGGCGCCCAAAATGCGCGCCTACGTTGATCATCTGCTGGCGTTGCTGCCGTTCGAGCCTGAAGCGCACCAGCGGCTTGGCGGACCTCCCTGCACTTATGTGGGGCATCCCCTGATTGAACGGACCGCCGAGATGCGTCCCCCCGCGAGCGATCCGGGCCTGCGGGACGCCTTGCCGCCGACGCTGGTCGTTCTGCCGGGATCGCGCCGCAGCGAGATCGAGCGTCTGTCGGAAGATTTCGGCGGCGCCGTCGCGCGCGTGATCGAGACGTGCGGTCCGGTGGATGTCGTTCTGCCGGCCGTTGCGCATCTGGAAGAATTGATCCGCGAGAAAACATCTCGGTGGAAGCATCCGCCGCGCATCGTGACGGGGGAAGCGGCAAAGTTTGATGCCTTCCGGCGCGCGCGTGCTGCTCTTGCCGCGTCAGGAACCGTGACGCTCGAACTCGCGCTGGCGCAGATTCCGATGGTCGTCGCCTACAAGATTTCACCCATTGAGACGCTCCTGCGCTTCTTCGTGAAGGTTCCGTCCATTGTGCTGCCGACGCTCATTCTCGGCGAGAAGATCATCCCTGAAATCCTGCAGGAGCATTGCAATTCCGATGCGCTGGCGCAGGCGCTCGTTCCGCTCATAAAGGGCGGCGAAGCGCGCAATCTGCAACTTGCGGCGCTTGAACGCGTCGGCGAGATCATGGCGCTGCCGGACGGCGAGCGTCCAAGCCAGCGCGCAGCGCGCATCGTCGTCGAGACGGCAAACCGCGCGGCTCGCTAGACGCCCAGACCCTTATTCGCTGGCACTGAAATAGAAAAGGCCGCCCGGAGGCGACCTTGATGACGATGCGAGAGGCGTTAGCTCAGGCGCGCTTGCCGACAGGGATATAATCGCGGCGCGGCGCGCCAATATAGAGCTGACGTGGCCGGCCGATCTTCTGCGCCGGGTCCTGGATCATTTCCTTCCACTGCGCAATCCAGCCCACCGTGCGCGCCACGGCGAACAGCACGGTGAACATCGAAACCGGGAAGCCCATCGCCTTGAGCGTGATGCCCGAATAGAAATCGACGTTCGGGTAAAGCTTGCGCTCGATGAAGTATTCGTCGGACAGCGCGATCCGCTCGAGCTCCATTGCGACGTCAAGCAACGGGTCGTCCTTGACGCCGAGTTCGCGCAGAACCTGATGGCAGGTCTGCTGCATCAATTTCGCGCGCGGGTCGTAGTTCTTGTACACGCGATGGCCAAAGCCCATCAGGCGCGTGTGGTCCTTCTTGTCCTTAACTTTGCTGATGAAGTCCGGGATGTTCTTCACATCGCCAATCTCGGCGAGCATTGCGAGCGCCGCTTCGTTTGCGCCGCCATGCGCGGGGCCCCACAGGCAGGCGATGCCTGCTGCGACGCACGCGAACGGATTTGCGCCCGACGAGCCAGCAAGGCGCACTGTCGATGTCGATGCGTTCTGCTCGTGATCGGCGTGGAGAAGGAAGATGCGGTCAAGCGCACGCGAGATGATCGGGTTGACCACATAATCCTCGCAGGGCACGGCGTAGCACATGCGCAGGAAGTTCGACGTGTAGTCGAGGTCGTTCTTGGGATACACGAACGGCTGGCCAACGTTGTACTTGTAGGCCATCGCGGCAAGGGTCGGCATTTTTGCGATCATCCGCATCGATGCGACCATGCGCTGATACGGATCGTTGATGTCAGTGGAGTCGTGATAGAAAGCCGCCATGGCGCCGACGCAGCCCACCATCACGGCCATCGGATGCGCGTCGCGCCGGAAACCCTGAAAGAAGCGCGCCATTTGCTCGTGCACCATCGTGTGGCGCGTGACGCGATAATCAAAGTCGGCCTTTTGGGCCGCATTCGGCAAGTGGCCTTCAAGCAAGAGATAGCAGGTCTCAAGGAAGTCGCCGTGCTCTGCCAGTTGCTCGATGGGATAGCCGCGGTACAGCAGCACGCCCTCATCGCCATCGATGTAAGTGATGGCGGATTCACAGGACGCGGTCGACATGAAGCCCGGATCGTACGTGAAGGCGCCGGTCTGCGCATAGAGCTTGCCGATGTCGACCACGTCGGGGCCAATCACGCCGCTCTTGACCGGAAACTCGAGCGTTTTACCGCCGATCGTAAAGTTCGCTGTCTTCGTCATGACATTCTTGCCTTCGTTTTCCGGTGGGCTTGCTGGCGCAGGCTCCGCGGCGAGGCTTCGCCTCAATTCATCGGACTTCTGAACACAGCGTTGCTAACCGATCATGGGTCCGCGTTCAAGCCTGCCGCATATACGCCGCAAAGTGACGTGCGGCGCTTGTTTACGTTGTCACAAAGAGCTTTTCGCGCTGCATTGATCGTTCAATGCGCATGTGTCCCAAAAAGCGCAGTCAGCAGCACAGTTTTAGCCTCAAAGCGCCCAGCTGATAGGCAGACAGGCCGATCTCAGCCCTTAGTCTGATCCGCAAGACGCGCCATGCTTTCTTCGCGTCCCAGCGTTTCCAGAACATCAAAAATGCCCGGAGACGTTGCGCGACCCGTAAGCGCCGCGCGCAGGGGTTGGGCAACGGAGCCAAGCTTCGCGCCAGATGTTTCGCAATAGGCGCGTACGGCCGCTTCGCTCGCCACAGCGGTCCATTCGGTCAGCTGGGTGAAGAGCGGCAGCAGCGCCATAAGATGCGCGCGGCCTTGCACGAGGATCTCTGCGGCTTTGGGCTCCAGCGGAAGCGGCCGGATTGCGTAGAGGAAACGAGCACCGTCGAGCAGTTCGACAAGCGTCTTGGCGCGCTCTTTCAAGCCGGGCATCGCGGCCAGAAGCTTGCGCTTCATTTCCGCATCGAGCTTGTTTGCAAGCTCCTCGCCGCCCGGCAGGTAAGGCAGCGTGTCGATCAACGCGTTGAGCAAGTCAGCATCTGGGGTCGCGCGCATGTAGTGGCCGTTGAGGTTTTCGAGCTTTGCAAAATCAAAGCGCGCGGCGGAACGGCCTATCTGCGGCAGATCGAAGGCCTCGATCATTTCCTGCGTCGTGAAAAACTCCTTGTCGCCGCTGCTCCAGCCCAGGCGCACGAGGTAATTGCGCAAGGCCGCGGGCAAATAGCCCAGCGCGCGGTAAGCATCGACGCCGAGCGCGCCATGCCGCTTGGAAAGTTTTGCGCCGTCCGAGCCGTGGATGAGCGGGATATGCGCCATCACCGGCGCGCTCCAGCCCATCGCCTGATAGATATGAGTCTGACGCGCAGCGTTCGTCAGGTGATCGTCGCCGCGCACGACATGCGTGACGCCCATGTCGTGGTCGTCGACCACCACGGCCAGCATGTAGGTCGGCGTGCCGTCCGAGCGCAGGAGCACGATGTCGTCGAGGTCCTTGTTGGGGAACACGACGCGGCCCTGCACCTGGTCGGTGACGATTGTTTCGCCGTCTTGCGGCGCCTTCAGGCGAAGAACGTACTTGAGCCCCGAGGCTGCGGCTGCCGCGACGTCAGCGTCGCTGCGGTCGCGCCAGCGTCCATCATAGCGCGGTGGGCGCTTCTCGGCCCGCGCCTGCTCGCGCATCTGCTCGAGTTCCTGCTGCGTGGCGAAGCACTTGTAGGCCTTGCCTTCGCTCAGCATCTGGTGCGCCACGTCCGCGTGCCGGCTGGCGCGCGCAAATTGGTAGATCGGCTCGCCGTCGCACTTCAGGCCGAGCCAGTCCAGCCCGTCGATGATGGCGGTAATGGCCGCCTCGGTTGACCGCTCCCGGTCCGTGTCTTCGATGCGCAGCAGCATCTTGCCGCCAAAGCGACGGGCGTAAAGCCAGTTGAACAGCGCGGTGCGCGCACCCCCGATATGCAGAAAACCAGTGGGGGACGGGGCAAACCGTGTAACGACGGCTTCGGACATCAATGAGCTCTCGGAAGACTGAGGGAGATTTTTTTCATGTATGCGGCGATCGCGCCGCGGCTACGTCTCCGGTTGGAGGTTTCGCGGACGCGCGCGTCGTGTAGCATTGGCGGGCAGGGTTGGGTAGGCGTCACAGCCTCCATCGCTGGTATTTGGGTGAGTCATTGTTTTTCCAGGTGCGTTGATGAGCCGGACCAGGGCGGCTACGACATGGAACTTACAAGAGGCGCTGGCCGCGCAATCCCGCTATGCGGGGCGCGCCGCGAACTCGTCCGGCCGTTCGCTCGCAGATTGGGCGCGCGAGACGCTGAAGCGCGAATGGGCTGTCGAGGTGCAGAGCCGACGCCCCTTCCTGTGGCTGCCAGTGTTTTTCGGGATCGGCGCCATCCTCTACTTCGCCGCCGAGAATGAGCCCACATTCTGGCCAGCACTTGGCGCCAGCCTGATCTTCCTCACAGGGGCATGGCGCGCGCGCCGCCTTGAGCGAATGGCGACAATGCGCGCCTGTCTGGCGCTTGCTTTTGTCTTTGCCGGATTTGCGGCGGGCGCGGCGCGCACCTCTGTCGTGAGCGCGCCGGTCATTGATCGGCAGGTTGTCGCGCGCGTGAGCGGCTATGTGCAATCCATCGATCTGCGCGCCGATGGCGCGCGCCTGCTTGTGCGGGTGGGAACGGTCGCCGGGCTGACCGCCGACAAGCAGCCCGAACTCGTGCGGGTCAATATGCGCGGCCGACCCACTTTTGAATCCGGCGCCACCATCGCGGCGACCATGCGCCTTTTGCCGCCGCCATCAGCCTCAGTCCCCAATGGATACGATTTTGCGCGCGAGGCCTGGTTCCGGCGCATCGGCGCGGTGGGAAATCTCGTGTCGCGTCCAGAACTGGCGCCCGCGCTTGCGCCATCGCTTTCCGTGCGCGCCATGGCCGCGATCGACCGCGCCCGCAATACGCTGACGCTGCGGATCGCCGACACCATTGGCGGCCCGAAAGGCGCCGTGGCCGCCGCTCTCGTGACTGGAAAGCGCGCATTGATCCCGGAGTCGACTAACGACGATTTGCGCGCGGCGGGCATCTATCACGTCGTCTCGATCTCGGGCCTGCACATGATGCTGGCCGCTGGTCTGTTCCTGTGGAGTTTGCGCGCCTTTCTTGCGTTGTTTCCGAACATCGCGCTGCGCAGGCCCATCAAGAAATGGGCGGCGGGGTTCGCGATCTGCGGCGCAGTCGCCTACAATCTATTTTCGGGCTCCGAAGTGGCGACGGAGCGCGCGATGATCATGATTGTCGTGATGCTCGGCGCCACGCTGGTGGACCGTCCGGCCATCTCGATGCGCAATCTTGCGATTGCGGCGCTGATCGTTCTGGCGCGCGAGCCGTCCGCTGTGCTGGGTCCCTCATTCCAGATGTCGTTTGCCGCTGTCGCCGCCATGATCGCGGTCTATGAGCGCAAGCCGGGCTCAATTCAAAAAGCTGATCTGCGCGAGCGCCCGCCTGGCGTCATCGACAAGTCGCTCACTGTGTTGGGCGCGATGCTGGTGACGACGCTGGTCGCGTCGATAGCGACGGACCCCTACGGCGCGTTCCACTTCAATCGCATGTCGATGTACGGACTGATCGGCAACGCGCTTGTATTGCCGCTGGTGGAATTCGTCGTCATGCCGGCTGCTGTGTTCGGCGTCTTTGCAAGCTTCTTCGGTCTGGATGCGCCGATCTGGTTTTTGATGGGGCAGGGTATCGGCTTCATGCTCGACGTCGCCGCGTGGGTCGCCAAACTGCCTGGCGCGGTGCGCATGATCCCCTCATTTGGCGCTGGCCCGCTGATCGCCATGAGCCTCGGGCTGATATGGCTCTCGCTGTGGCAATCGCGCCTGCGATGGGCGGGCGTCGTCATCGCGCTGGCTGGCGTGGTTCTGGCGTTTGGCGCGCGCCAGCCGGATCTGGTGATCGATGCGCGCGGGCAGGCGCTGGCCTATCGCGGCGCTGACGGCGCGCTGCATGCTCTCAATCCGCGCGGCGATTATTTCGCGTTGTCGCAATGGCTGGCGGGCGACGCGGACCCGCGCGAGCCGCGCGCGCTGGAGCGGCCGGACAACGCAAGATGCGACCGCAACGGCTGCACCGGTCGTCTGCGTGACGGACGCAGCATCGCCCTCGTTCTTGAACGCCCGGCGTTGCCGGAAGATTGCGCGCGGGCCGATATTCTGGTGACCCGGCTTTACACGCGCGGCGCCTGCGCAAAGCCTGCGCTCGTTCTGGACGGCGCGCATTTCGACGCCTCGGGCGCAACCCGCGTGTTTCTGGAGGGAGCGAGCGGCGCGCGTCTGGTGACGGCCCGCAATACCCGGCAGGATCGGCCATGGTCTCGCGCGCGGCCGTCTTTTGTGACGGCGCCTTCGCAGACGACCGGCGAAGAGAATTTATCGGAAAGCGGCGCCGCAGATCGGTTGGACTGACGCGCAATTGCGTTTTGCGCGTCCAATCGATGTGCAGCGCGGATAAGACCCGGTTATGCGCCGGGCCTCTCCAATTTCGCGCTTAGGGCGCCAGTGATGGCGCCTTCCGCTTCATCGTGGCCTGCTCATAAGCATAGGCGAGCGAGATCATTTTCGCATCGTCATACGGCCGGCCAAGGAAGGTGATGCCCGTGGGGAGGTTGTCGCGCGTGAACCCCGACGGCACCACGATTGAAGGCACGTAAACAAGGAAAGTGTTGATCGCCGGGGCGCCAGAATGATCGCGGTAGGGAGGGTTGATCCCGTCCTTGATGAGGCTCGGCTGGTGCTCGACCGCCTTGTGCACGATGGCGTCCAGTTTGTTATCCGCCATCACCTTCATCATGCGCGCCATCAGCACTTCACGCGCCCGCAGATAGCCGTAGTGCGCCTCTGTTGTGCCCGTGGCGAGCCAGCGCTGCATGGCGCCGCGGCTGATGCCCTCGAAGTTGGACGCCTTCATCGCATCGTCCCTGTCCGTGAAAGGAGCGCCGCGACTGGTGGTGACATAGGTGCGGAAGGATTCCGTATCGTCTTCATCCGAGCGGGCCCGCTTGGCGAGCAACGCCTTGAGGTCGGGAATTTCAATCGGGTCGATCACCGTCGCGCCCGCTGCGGCCAGATCCGCGACCGCCTTGTCGAAGACCTCCTGAACCTTGGCGAAATCGTCTGTCTCGGGCTCCGATCCGTGCCCGATGCTGGTGCGCAAAATGCCGATGCGCGCGCCCTTCAGCGCGTCGCGATCGAGGGCCGCGCTGTAGCTCGGCGCCGCCTTGCCATAGCCCATGGCTGTAACCGGGTCGGTCGGGTCGTACCCCACCATGCAGTCCAGCACCTTGGCGGCGTCGGATACGGTGCGCGACATGGGGCCAAGCGATCCAAACACGGAAGGCCAGCCGCCATAGACGCCCCCACGACTGACGAGGCCAGCGGTGGGACGCATGCCGACCACGCCGTTCCATGTCGAGGGACGGCGGATGGAGGCGTACCCTTCCTGACCGATGGCGACGGCGCAAAGGTTGGCGGAAACCGCGACGCCCGAACCGCCGGATGAGCCGCCAGCGGTGCGCTCAGGATCGTAGACGTTGCGCGTCGAGCCAAAGAGTGAACCGTGTGTGTCGCCCGCGCCCAGTTCGCCAAGGGTCGTCTTGGCGATGAAGATCGCTCCTGCAGCACGCAATTGCGCAGCGACAAAACAATCCTCGCCGGGGTTGTGATCCTTGAACAGGACGGAGCCCATGGTGGTGGGCATGCCCTTCACGTCCGCCTGATCCTTCATGACCAGCGGAATGCCGTGCAGCGGGCCTGTCAATCCACCCGCGAGAAAGGCGGCGTCGAGCGCATCGGCTTCTTCAAGCGCAGTCGGATTGACCGAGATGACGGAATTGAAACTCGGCCCGCTCCGGTCGTAGGCCTCGATGCGGGCGAGATAGCTTTCAACAAGCTGCCGACAGGTGAGGCGCCCTGACTCGTAGGCCGAGTGAATGTCGGCGATCGTGGTTTCGGCGAGCTGAAAAGGTGTCTTTGCGTCCATGTCTCTCTCCATCGGCGCTTATGGCCAGTATTGTACAGGCGAGAGACCGCAGGATACGTGCCAGCGTCGTTGGCGAGCAGGCGTCCGGGTAGGCGTCCGGGTAGTCGGAAGCCTCAATATCGGCGCAGAAGGCTCACAAGCTTGCCCTGGATCTGCACACGGTCCGGCCCAAAGATGCGCGTCTCGTAAGCCGGGTTGGCGGCCTCCAGCGCAATCGACGCGCCGCGTTTGCGCAACCGCTTGAGCGTTGCTTCCTCGTCGTCGATCAGCGCGACCACGATGTCGCCCGTCTCCGCCGTGTCCTGTCTGCGAATAATGACAGTGTCATCCTCGAAAATCCCGGCCTCGATCATCGAGTCGCCGCGCACCTCAAGGGCGAAATGTTCCCCCGTCGACAGCATGTCGGGGGGCATGCTGATCGTATGGCTGCGCGATTGAATCGCTGAGATCGGCGTTCCGGCCGCAATCCGTCCCATGACCGGGATGGAGATGGCGGCGCCAATTTCCTCAACCGGCACGTTGGCGCGAACACGCCCCAGATTGCCCTCGATAACGGGGAAACGCCCGCCACGCTGTGACGATGAAGGGGTCGAGGATTCGGGCAGGCGCAGCACTTCCAGCGCGCGGGCGCGGTTGGGCAAGCGGCGGATGAAGCCTCGCTCTTCCAGAGCCATGATAAGCCGGTGAATGCCCGACTTTGAGCGCAAATCGAGCGCGTCCTTCATTTCGTCAAAGGACGGCGGAACGCCTGTTTCCTTGAGGCGCTCGTTGATGAACCTCAGCAACTCGCTCTGCTTTTTCGTCAACATGAACGACATCCCTTCAACATTCGCCCGGCTCCGCGGCGCGCTTAGGCAAGGCAAAAGAACCGAACGCTTCAATTCTGCATCGAATCGAATAAACAAACCATGAACGGACCGTATCTGTTCTCGCTGCGTTCTGCAATGGGGGGGATTGCGCCGGCTGGAGCGTCTTGCTGATGCCGAACATGCGATCTGGCTTGTATGCCGGGGCGGTACGGGCATATTTCGAAGGCGAGCTGGCGATCCGCCGAAAAAAGTGCGCCTGGCAGGTCGCCTCTGCTTAGATGGAGTGGACCGGATACGGGATGCTAGCAGCCTGTCGGACTGGATTCAAAGACTTGGACCCGCTGCGCGTTTTTGCTGGTTCGGGGGCGTTGCAAGCGCCTGTCGGCTCCCGGATGGCCTGGCGGGGGCCGCGTTTGGCGCCTGGCATGTCCGCATCGACCTGAATCTCCC
>CANMLK010000087.1 GCA_947498445.1 Beijerinckiaceae bacterium | reverse complement strand
GTGTCACCTCGGCTCCTGGGCGCGCGTGCCGGAGGAGGGGAACCGCTTTCTCACCTATCGCGAAATGGCCGCGCGCCTTTTGCCTTACGTGCAAGACATGGGCTTCACGCATATCGAACTGTTGCCGATCACCGAGTTTCCCTTCGACGGGTCTTGGGGGTATCAGCCGATTTCCCTGTTTGCGCCAACAAGCCGCTTTGGGTCGCCAGAAGATTTCACTTACTTCGTCGACGAAGCCCATCGGCGCGGACTGCACGTTTTGCTGGATTGGGTGCCCGCGCATTTTCCCAACGATGCGCATGGTCTTGCCGAGTTCGATGGCACGCATCTTTACGAACATGCCGATCCGCGACAGGGCTTTCATCAGGATTGGGGTACGTACATCTTCAATTATGGCCGCAAGGAAGTGGAGGCGTTCCTCGTCTCGAACGCGCGCTTCTGGCTGGAGCGCTATGGCCTCGATGGGCTGCGTGTCGATGCAGTCGCGTCGATGCTTTATCTCGATTATTCGCGCAAGCACGGCGAATGGGTGCCCAATCGCCACGGCGGTAACGAGAATCTTGAGGCAATTGCCTTCTTGAGGCGCATGAACGAAGTCGCTTACACCGCAGCGCCCGACGCGATAACAGTCGCAGAAAAATCCACCGCCTGGCCGGGGGTCTCGCGCCCCACCTGGGCCGGCGGTCTTGGCTTTGGTTTCAAGTGGAACATGGGTTGGATGCACGACACGCTTCGCTACATGAGCCGCGATTCAATTTACCGTCGCTTCCATCATGAGGACCTGACGTTCGGTCTGCTCTACGCCTTCACCGAAAACTTTGTTCTGCCCTTGTCACATGACGAAGTCGTGCACGGCAAAGGCAGTCTGCTGGGCAAAATGAAGGGCGATCGCTGGCAACGCTTTGCAAACCTGCGCGCCTATTACGGCTTCATGTGGGGCCATCCCGGCAAGAAGCTTCTTTTCATGGGCGGCGAAATCGCGCAAGAGCGCGAGTGGAACCACGATGTAAGCCTCGACTGGCATCTGCTTTCCGACCCGATGCATAAGGGCGTTCAAGATCTGGTTCGTGATCTAAATCACGCCTATTGCCGCGTTCCGGCCCTGCACGAACTCGATTGCGAAAGCGACGGCTTTGGCTGGCTCGTCTCGGACGATCGCGACAACAGCGTTCTGGCGTTTGCGCGCTTCAATCGCGACCGCAGAAGTATTGTAATAGTTGTCAGCAATTTCACGCCCCTCGTTCGCGCTGAATTCAAAATCGGCGCCCCACGGGGCGGCTATTGGCGAGAGATCTTCAATTCCGACGCCGCATGCTATGGCGGCTCGAATGTCGGCAATGGCGGCGGGCTGGACGCTCGCGACGAGCCAAGCCACGGGCAGAGCCATTCTTTGTGCCTGACCATACCGCCACTGGCGACCATGATGTTCGAATGGCAAGGATGAAGGTGACTCGAGCGGAACCGTGTGCCTCCACGCAGTGTTTGTGTGCGCATGAGCAACACTGTGGAATAACAAAATACCGGATTGATTGACGTTGAGGACCCGGCACAGTTTTGCGGATCGGCGACACCTGCTGGCGTGTTTCGCGCTCGGCTCACGCCGCAGTCCACATCGACGGTGCCGACTATTTTAATCAACTAGAGGGAGCCTTGCGTCAGGCGCGGCGTTCGATTTTCATCCTCGGATGGGATTTTGACAGCCGGATACGTCTGCGACCAGACGTCCCTGACTCGCCCACGCTTGGCGATCTGCTTCGCGAGCTGGTCGACCAGCATCCACATCTTGAAGTGCGCGCCCTCATCTGGAGCGCGGCGGTCGTCCATGCGCCGTTGCACGCACGTATCCGCAGCTCGGGAAATGTGAGCCTGTGACGGAGGTCGAACGGCTTACCAGCGCCAGCATGCGCCTAGATTTTTGCGCCCCGCGCCCGCCAATAGAGTTCGGTGATGGCAATGGTCGCCAGACCGAACACGAATGGAATGAAGAAATACGAGGCGCGAAAAACAATGAGCGCCGCAATAAGATTGGCGCCCGGTACAAGCGCCAACGCAGTCGCTCCGCGCGCCATCGCCGCGCTCTCGCTCAATCCGGTAATTGTCGCTGCATCGGCGGAGCGCAGGAGAAAGGTGAACCCGATTAAGGTCAGCAATCCAAGCGCGACCGTCGCGCCGCAAAACAGAATGACCTTGGCCACACCCTCGCGGCTCATTCCCCAGAGCGTGTAAAAACGATAGCGCACCGCGCCGCTGCTCAGCGCGGCAAAGCCAATGTTGTGCCCAAGCGACAGCGCGGTGAAAGAGGCATGGGCCGCGCGCCGCCACGGCATCGAAAAGCCCGCATAGCGGCTCGCCAACCAATCGAAAAATGTCACGCAAAGATAACTTGCGGCGGCAAATCTTATTGCTGCGGCCAGCCGCATTTTTGGCGCCGAAGCCAGCGCAGATTGAAACTCCTGCCACGAATATTCGCGAAAGATGCGATGCAGGAGAAACGCAGCGAGCGCGACCCCTTCAACTGCAAGCGCCACAGCGAGAATCTTCCGCCCTCCCCCTGGCTTCTTCGTCTCGTCCCCTTTTGATTTGGGATTCGCGTCGCGAACATCAGACGCA
Organism: Beijerinckiaceae bacterium; assembly: GCA_947498445.1. GTDB lineage: Bacteria > Pseudomonadota > Alphaproteobacteria > Rhizobiales > Beijerinckiaceae > Terripilifer. Next base: position 12,199 of record CANMLK010000087.1, on the reverse strand, counting down.
GTGCTCATGCGGGAAGCCTGTTCAACATGGCGTCACAACGCGCAAGGCGTGCGCTGGTTTCGCTTCAGGCTTCGGTTCGCGCTTCAGACTGCGGCGCCGCGCGCAAAATGGCCGGGCGAATTACGAAGTCGACAAACAGGGGCAGATGATCTGAAGACATACGCGCTTCCTGCGTGCGCAGGGTTTCCGCTCGCAACACATCGAATGTTCGACTTAAGAAAACATGATCGAGCCGCAGGAAAGGCAAGCGCGACGGGAACGTCGCCTTCGGCTTGCGTGCGGGCCCAAGCTTCTGCGCATCGCGCAGGCGTGTTGTGATACGTTCATAAACGCGCGAGCGTGGCACGGCGTTAAAATCGCCGGTGAGAATGACAGGCTCGCGGCACGTTGGCGCGCCAATCCACTCACGGCCAAACAACGCATCCACCTGCGCAAGACGCTCATGGCCACGTAGTCCCAGATGCGTGTTGAACACCTGAATTTCGACCCCGCCAACATTGATGGAAACCCACAGCGCGCCGCGCGGTTCAAGGCGCTGAAGCGGGCCAATTCCGGGTAAGGCCGCGCCGCGAATAAACTTCGCAGGCCGCGCTGTCAGTATGGCGTCGCCGTATTCTTCCTCCATGACGCGATAGGCGGGATGAAAATGATGCGCCATGCCAAGCTCGCGCGCGATGGCCTCGGCCTGATCAACGCCGCCAGTGCGTACGCGGCGCACGTCAAGTTCTTGCAAGGCGACGATATCCGGCTGAAGAGACGCAAGCACCCGCGCAATGCGCGCGGGTGAGCAGACGCCGTCGCGTCCGACGCAGCGATGAACATTCCATGTCACAATGCGGGGCAAAACAACGCTCCCAAGCAACGCTCCCAAGCAACGCTTCCGCGCAATGTGCGGCTCAAGGCCGCCCGACGCAAACGCAAGCGCGCGTGGTTCGTTCAACCCATGCGTAACTGTAGCTTCATTTCAAGCCGCCGCTCTTCTCGATAAACGCGACAATCGTATCGAGTCCGACGCCCGTGCGCATGTTGGAAAATACGTAAGGTCGAGCGCCTCGCATACGCTTAGTGTCGCTTTCCATCACCGCCAGATTGGCGCCGACGAAGGGCGCCAGGTCAATCTTGTTGATGACGAGAAGATCGGAGCGCGTGATGCCGGGACCACCTTTTCGCGGAATTTTTTCGCCTTGCGCGACATCGATCACATAAATTGTGATGTCGGCGAGTTCTGGACTGAATGTCGCAGCAAGATTATCGCCACCCGACTCGATGAGAATGAGATCAAGCGCTGGAAAACGTGCTCGCATCTGCGCGACAGCGTGAAGATTGATCGAACAGTCCTCGCGTATGGCCGTGTGTGGGCAGCCGCCGGTCTCAACGCCCATGATGCGCTCTTCAGGGAGCGCGCCGGCAGCGGTGAGAATGCGCGCATCTTCTTTGGTGTAAATATCGTTGGTGATGGCGCATATGTCGTAAACATCGCGAAAGCGCTTGCACAATTGCTCCACCAGCGCCGTCTTTCCGGCGCCAACAGGCCCGCCGACGCCCACGCGCAAAGGTCCGTTGCTGGTCATGATCGAAACAGCCTTGCATACTGGGTTTCGTGATGAAGCGATGCGAGGTCCGCACGGAACGCGCAGCCGCCCAGATCATCGAGTGTTGCATGTTCTGCGATTGTGGCGACTTTCGCTGCGAGCGGCGCCATGCGGGCTACAACGCCTTGTCCCGCCGTTTGGCCGATCACGCTGAGCCGCACCGCGCCTGAAACTAGGTTCGATGCAAACGCTGCAAGGTAGCCATCGAGAGCGGGGCGCAACGCCATGCCGTGCGCTGCGGTCGCCGCGGCGAAACATACCGGATAAGCCGTGTTCACGCCGATATCGCGCACGATTTCATCAAGCCCCGCATGTGGCCACGCCGCGCAGGTTGCGGCGAGAAACGCTGCGCCTTGCTGCGTTGATTCAAGACGGCGCTCGCTTGATGATGCGAGAGCGCACGCCAGTTCTGCGATCTCCCCGATCGCCTCGCCCGCATTCAGCGCGCGAAAGGTCGCGGCGAAAAGGATGGCGTCGTTGCGGCCGGAGCCAAATTCAAGAATCGATTCAATCCAGCACGCCAGCGTTTGCGCGTCGCGCACGTCGCCAGTTTCAATCGCCCATTCGAGCCCGTGCGAATAAGCAAAGGCGCCGACCGGATAGGACGGCGACAACCAGGCGAAGAGCGCCAGCGCGGACTCAGTCGTGCTTGTGGCCATGTGCCCCGTGCGCATGGTCGTGCGCCTTGTGATTTTGATCGTCGTGCGCGTGCTTAGGGGCATGTTCGTCGTCGCAGCCGCAGCTTTCGTCATGCACGTGGGCGTGATGCCCGTCGTGCTTGTGATCGTCGCCATGCTTGTGGCCGTGGTCATGTCCGTGGTCGTCGTGCTTGTGCGCGTGTCCCTTGTTATCGTGACCCTTGTGATCGTGACCCTTGTGATCGTGCGCATGCGTGTCTTCCGGCGCCTCGTAGGCGCCCGTGTCGGGCTCGAAAGGCGCTTCGATATGAGCGACCTTGGCGCCAAGCCCACGCACCATGTCTTCAAGCACATGGTCGCGGCGCACGCGAATGCGGTTGGCGAGAATTTCCGCCTGCGCGTGACGGTTGCCGATGTGATAGGCGACGCGCGCGAGCTGGCGCGGATCGGTGCAGCGCACTTCCGCCAGCGCCTCGGGCGCCGCGATGATTTCAATCAGCCGGCCGTCTTCCAGAATGAGGGCGTCACCGCCGCGCAACGCCACGGCTTCCGGCAGATCGAGAAGAAATTCCGTGCCTCGCGTGGCCGTCATCGTCACGCGGCGGCGATGACGCCCCTCGTGGTCAAGAACGATCGTGTCGGCAGGGGTCACCTGCCAGGCGCCTTTGGTGCTGATGAAGTTCGCGCGGATCATAATGTCTCCCCCTGGCTGGCTCGGCCTTTACTCATGCTGCCTGAATATGTCGCGCCGCAGGCAAAGGCGAGGGCTTTCCGTCGCCTCAGTACATGAAATAACGCTGCGCCATGGGCAGCTCACTGGCCGGTTCGCACACCAATATTTCGCCGTCGGCCTTCACCACGTAGGTTTCCGGGTCCACCTCAACCTTGGGCGTGGCGCCGTTGAGGATCATGGAGGCCTTGGTGATGCCGCCGCGCGTGTTCTCCACCGCCACAAATTCCTTGGAGACGCCGAGCTTGCCGCGCAGCCCGGTCTGGACCGCCGCCTTCGAGACGAAGGTGAGCGAGGTGGATTGCACCGCCTTGCCGTAGGCGCCAAACATTGGGCGGTAGTGGACGGGCTGTGGCGTCGGGATCGAGGCGTTCGGGTCGCCCATGGGCGCGGCGGCGATGGCGCCGCCCTTGATGACCATGTCCGGCTTCACGCCAAAAAACGCCGGAGACCACAGCACGAGATCAGCCAGTTTGCCCGCCTCCACTGAGCCGATGTGGCGCGAAACGCCGTGGGCGATGGCGGGGTTGATTGTGTATTTTGCGATGTAGCGGCGGGCGCGAAAATTGTCGTTGTCGCCGCTCTCTTCCTTCATGGCGCCGCGCTGGCGTTTCATCTTGTCCGCCGTCTGCCACGTGCGGATGATGACTTCGCCGACGCGCCCCATGGCCTGACTGTCCGAAGACATCATCGAGAGCGCGCCGATGTCGTGAAGAATATCTTCCGCCGCAATCGTCTCCTTGCGGATGCGGCTCTCCGCAAACGCTAGGTCTTCCGTGATCGACGGATCGAGATGGTGGCACACCATCAGCATGTCGAGATGTTCGTCGATGGTGTTGACCGTGAAAGGCCGCGTCGGATTGGTGGATGACGGCAGCACGTTGGGCAGGCCGCAGACCTTGATGATGTCAGGCGCATGCCCGCCGCCCGCGCCCTCTGTGTGGAAGGCGTGAATCGTGCGGCCCTTGAAGGCGGCGATGGTGTTTTCCACAAAGCCGGACTCGTTCAACGTGTCGGTGTGGATCATCACCTGCACGTCCATCTCGTCCGCGACTGAGAGGCAATTGTCGATGGCGGCAGGCGTTGTGCCCCAGTCCTCATGCAGCTTGAGCGCGCAGGCGCCCGCGAGCACCATCTCTTCAAGCGCCTTGGGCAGGGACGCGTTGCCCTTGCCTGCAAAACCAATATTCATCGGAAACGCGTCCGCCGCCTCGATCATGCGCGCCAGATGCCAGGGGCCGGGCGTGCATGTGGTCGCCAGCGTGCCGTGCGCGGGGCCGGTGCCGCCGCCCAGCATGGAGGTGACGCCGGACATCAGCGCCTCTTCGATCTGCTGCGGGCAGATGAAATGAATATGCGAGTCAAAGCCGCCAGCCGTGAGAATCTTGCCCTCCCCGGCGATGATCTCTGTGCCGGGCCCGATGATGATGTCTACGCCCGGCTGGATATCGGGATTGCCCGCCTTGCCAATTTTTGAAATACGCCCGCCGCGCAGGCCCACATCGGCTTTCACGACGCCCCAGTGATCGAGGATTACGCAATTGGTGATGACAGTGTCCATGGCGCCGTCGGCCCGCGAGGCTTGCGACTGGCCCATGCCGTCGCGGATGACCTTGCCGCCGCCAAACTTCACTTCCTCGCCATAGGTGGTGAAGTCCTTCTCCACCTCGATGAACAATTCAGTGTCCGCGAGTCGGATCTTGTCCCCCGTCGTGGGGCCAAACATCGCCGCGTAGGCGGAGCGAGAAATACGTGCGGGCATCTGTGCCTCCGAAAAACGCTAGTGCGCGAGTGTGCGCGCGATCAAAGCTTGCCCATCACTTTTTGCTGGAAACCGTACACAATGCGGGCGCCCGCGAGCGCGACGAGGCGCACTTCGCGCGTCTGGCCGGGCTCAAAGCGCACGGCGGTTCCGGCTGCAATATCGAGACGAAAGCCGCGCGCCTTGGCGCGGTCAAATTGCAGCGCGTTATTGGTCTCGAAGAAATGATAATGCGAGCCGACCTGGATGGGCCTGTTGCCTGAATTGGCGACGATGAGTGTGATGCTCTCGCGGCCTTCGTTGAGGACAATGTCGCCGTCCTTCGTGATGATTTCGCCGGGTATCATTGCGGGCTCCTTCAATAGCGTTTTCAAGCGAAGTGGATACCGGTTCGCGTGAAGAAAACGCGACAAAAAACTAACGCACGGGATTGTGGACGGTAACGAGCTTCGTTCCGTCCGGGAACGTCGCCTCCACCTGTACGTCGTGGATCATTTCTGAGATGCCATCCATCACCTGCGCGCGTGTCACCACATGCGCCGCCGCTTCCATGAGATCGGCGACCGAGCGCCCATCGCGCGCGCCCTCCACGACAAAGTCGGTGATCAGCGCGATAGTCTCGGGATGATTGAGCTTGACGCCGCGCGCCAGCCGCGCCCGCGCCACCATGGCGGCGAGCGAGATGAGAAGCTTGTCCTTCTCGCGTGGTGTGAGATTCATGTTTATCGAAACTCCAGGACTTATTTGGAACGCCAAAACTGAATGGGACCCGGACGTCAGGTGGACCAGGATCGCGGCAGCGCGCCGCCGGGAAGGGACGTAACAGCGGCGATGAGCGCCGCGCGAAGCCTGTAGCCTTCATGCGCAAGAAAGCGCGCGACCAGCAGGCCATCAAACGATGTCACCGCCGCCTCACATTCCTTGACGCAGCGCAGAACTTCGCGCAGCGGCTCGATGTGTTGGGCAGCGTCCGGCGCCGCGTAAACCAGCGTGCCGAACGCGCACGTTCCGGCGCCAGTCGCCGAATGCGCAAGCAGTTTTTCCGCGTCGCCTTCAACGCGCGTGGCGTCGGCCCACAAGAGCTTGCCATCGCGACGCAAGCGCCAGGCGTCTCGCCACACAAGCGTGTTGACGCGCTCACCCATCGCGGCGCGGCCCAGAATGACGGCGTCCAAAGCAATGAGCCTCGCGGCAGGATCAACATCAATATCGTAACGTCGATGGATGCGGACGCGGTCGAACAGGATCGCTTCCTGTGGTGCAAAGAGGAATGTGGAGCCCGCTTCCGCGCGCAGGCGCACGTCGCAGCGCGTCGGCGCGCCCAATGCCCGGTAGACCTTTTCCGCCGCTGCGGACGTGACGACGAGTTTGGCGCCGGCCTGCGCCGTGAATGCGCAATCATAGACGTCCCCGCCCGCCATGCCGCCTGCGACATTGACCACCACGGCGTCGAGCCGCTTGGGCGATTCAGGAGGAAAGCGCATCCGCAGCGCGCCTTCTTCGCGCACCCGCAGCCGCCGCGTGACGCCATCTTGCACATGGGCCGAGAGCGCCAGCACGCCGCGCGAACGAACAGAGGCGAGCGGATCGAAATCCGGCTCGTCCGCGTCAGATCGCAATACGGCTGCGTACATCATCGCCCTTCAGGTCATCCTTCGAGCCCGCCATCACGACTTCGCCCCGCTCCATGACAATGAAGCTGTCAGCCAGCTAGCGCGCGAAGTCGAAATATTGCTCCACGAGCAGGATGGCCATCTCTCCCTTCTGGCGCAAGTAGTCTATCGCCCGGCCGATGTCCTTGATGACGGACGGCTGGATGCCTTCGGTGGGCTCATCCAGCACCAATAGCTTGGGGCGGGTCACCAGCGCACGGCCGATAGCGAGTTGCTGCTGCTGGCCGCCGGATAGATCGCCGCCGCGTCGGTTCATCATTTCGCCCAACACTGGGAAGAGCTCAAAGATTTCGTCCGGCACGAAACGCTCGCGCCGCGCGATGGGGGCAAAGCCGGTCTCGAGGTTTTCGCGCACCGTCAGCAACGGAAAGATTTCACGCCCCTGCGGTACGAAGGCCACGCCGCGCCGCGCGCGCTCGTAGGACGGCAGTTTCGAAATATCCTGATCGTCAACGATGATGCGTCCGGCGCTGATCGGCTGATGGCCAACAATCGCACGCAGCAGCGATGTCTTGCCCACGCCATTTCGTCCCAGCACGCACGAGACCTGACCAATGGCGGCTTCAACACTGACAGAGCGCAGCACTTTTGCGGCGCCATAGGCGAGATCGATGTTTTCGACCTTGAGCATGTGCGTCCCGCCTTATCGACCGAGATAAACTTCGATGACGCGGTCGTCGGAGGCGACCTTGTCCAGCGTGCCCTCAGAGAGCACCGAGCCTTCATGCAGGCATGTCACCTTGCAGTCGAGCGCCCGCACAAAGCTCATGTCGTGCTCGACGACGATGACCGTATGCGACTTGTTGATGTCGCGCAGCAAGGCTGCGGTCTGTTCGGTTTCCGCATCCGTCATGCCCGCGACGGGCTCGTCGACCAGCAGGATGGCGGGGTCTTGCGCCAGCAGCATGCCGATTTCCAGCCATTGCTTCTGGCCATGGGAGATTTCGCCCGCCAGCCGATTGCGATGATCGAGGAGGCCCGTGATCTTCAAAACTTCGTCGATCTTTTCGTTGTGAACCTTGTTGCGCCAGCCAAAGAGCGAGGCGAAAGGCCCGCGCGGGCCTTTCAAAGCAAGCAGGATGTTGTCAGCGACCGTGTGGCTTTCAAAGACCGTCGGCTTCTGGAATTTGCGGCCGATGCCCAGTTCCGCAATAGCGGTTTCATCGAGCTTGGTGAGGTCATGTTTGCCGCCGTCAAACAGCACGTCGCCTTCATCCGGGCGCGTCTTGCCGGTGACGATGTCCATCATCGTCGTCTTGCCGGCGCCGTTGGGTCCGATGATGGCGCGCATCTCGCCGGGCTCGATAACAAGCGAGAGGTTACGGATGGCGCGGTAGCCATCGAAGCTGACGCTGACGCCATCGAGATAAAGGACTGCCGAGGTGCGCTGCTCGCTCATGGCTTACTCCGCCGGCTGCGCGACAGGCGCTTTTGGCAATTCTGGCGCCGCCCGCTTGCGGGTCGACCATTCCTTGAGCGTGCCCACGATGCCCTTCGGCAAAGCAAGCGTCACGAAGATGAAGATCGATCCCAGCACAAAGAGCCAGTAGGGCGCCAGCGCGCCCGTGGTGAACCAGCTCTTGGCGAAGTTGACGAGAACGGCACCAACGGCGGCGCCCACCAGCGTGCCGCGACCGCCAACGGCGACCCAGACCACCGCCTCAATGGAATTGGCCGGCGCGAATTCGCCCGGATTGATGATGCCGACCTGCGGTACATAAAGCGCGCCCGCCAGCCCCGCCAGCGCCGCCGACACGGTGAACGCGACAAGCTTGTAATGCTCAACGCGGAAGCCAAGAAAACGTGTGCGGCTTTCCGCGTCGCGCACCGCGACCAGCACCTTGCCGAAGGACGTAATCGTCATCCAGCGACAGATCAGATAGGTCAGCAGAAGCGTCAGCGCGGTGAGAAAGAAGAGCGTCGCCCGCGTGCCCTGCGCCTGCACGGAATAGCCGAGGATATCCTTGAAATCGGTCAACCCGTTGTTGCCGCCAAAGCCCATGTCGTTGCGGAAGAAAGCGAGCATCAGCGCGTAGGTCAGCGCCTGCGTGATGATCGACAGGTAGACGCCCGTAACGCGGGAGCGAAACGTCAGCCAGCCAAACAGAAACGCCACTAGGCCAGGCGCAAACAGCGCCATGGCAATGGCGAAGGGGAACATGTCGAAACCGTACCAGAACCAGGGAAGTTCCTTCCAGTTCAGGAACACCATGAAGTCGGGCAGAATCGGATTCCCATAAACGCCGCGCGTTCCGATCTGGCGCATGAGGTACATGCCCATTGCGTAGCCGCCCAGCGCGAAGAAGGCGCCGTGGCCCAGCGATAGAATTCCGCAATAGCCCCAGACGAGATCGAGCGAGATCGCGAGAATCGCGTAGCAGAGGTACTTGCCCATCAGCGACATGATGTGCGTGGGCACATGTAAAGGCGAGGACGTCGGAAGCAATAAATTGGACAGCGGCACAAAAATAGCCATCGCCGCAATTATGACGATAAAGGCGATGCCTGTCTTTTCGAAGCGGGAAAGCAGATATTGCGTGATCATGCTTCAACTGCCCGGCCCTTGAGGGCGAACAGCCCGCGCGGACGCTTTTGAATAAAGAGGATCAGCAGGACGAGGATCAGGATCTTCGCCAGAACGGCGCCCGCCAGCGGCTCAAGGAACTTGTTGGCGATGCCCAGCGCAAAGGCGGAAACCAGCGTGCCCCAAAGGTTTCCGACGCCCCCGAAGACGACGACCATGAATGAATCGATGATATAACTCTGGCCGAGGTTGGGCGACACATTGTCAATTTGTGACAGTGCGACACCCGCGATACCGGCAAGGCCCGAGCCGAGTCCGAACGTCATCGCGTCAACCCACGGCGTGCGAATACCCATGGAGGAGGCCATGCGGCGGTTCTGCGTCACCGCGCGCATATGCAGCCCCATCGACGTATGCTTCAACGCCATCAGCAACATGAAGAAAACAATCATGGTGAAGACGATGATCCAGAGCCTGCCCCAGGTCACGGACACACCCAGGACATCGAACGCGCCAGACATGTAGGAGGGCGAGCTGACCTCGCGATTGGTTGGACCGAACGCCGTGCGTATGGATTGCTGGAGGATCAGGCTGATACCCCACGTCGCAAGCAGCGTCTCGAGCGGGCGTCCGTAGAGAAAGCGGATAACGCCCCGCTCAATCGCAATGCCGATCAGGCCTGTCACCAGAAACGCCAGCGGCAGCGATATAGTGAGAGACATCTCGAGGAGATGAGGCGCATTTGCGCGCAGGAATTCCTGCACCATGAAAGTGGTGTAGGCGCCGAGCATCACCATTTCGCCGTGGGCCATGTTGATGACGCCCATCACGCCGAAGGTGATGGCGAGCCCGATTGCGGCCAGAAGCAGCACTGATCCGAGCGAGAGCCCAAACCAGACGTTTTGCACGTAACCAACGATGCGCAGTCGACCTTCGATGGCCGTGACCGCGGTCGCCGCAAGCTCCTTTGTCTCGGCGTCGGACTTGGCGTCCAGCGAGCGCAAGGCTGCGATGGCGCCCATGTCGGCGCGGTCGCGCAAGACATTGATGGCTTCGATGCGCTGCTCTTTTGTGGAGGCAGGAGCGGTGAGCAAAATGGATGCGCGCGCCTGCTGGAAAACGCGCGCGATGGCGGGAATTCTTTCCGCCTTCAGCGCCTCTTCCAGCACGGGTAGAGCGGTTTCATCGCGCGAGCGGAAGATTGCATCCGCCACCTGCCGTCGTCTTTCCGGCTCGGGCGCCATCAGGGTGAGCGCGCCAATGGCGTTCGAAAGAACGCGGCGAAGCCGGTTGTTGACTCGCACGGTGCTGAGTGGGGCGGGCGGCGTGGCGACAGGCTCGCCCGTTAGCGCGTCGTGAACAACGCCGGCAGCCGTGCGCCAGTAAACTTTCTTTGTCGCCATGTCGACAAACAGTCGGGCGTTGCCAAGGGCGGAGAGAATGGGCTCCGCTTGCGGGGCCTGTGTCGCAACGATTTCATCAATGGCGGTCGCCGTCTCGGTGAAATCATCGGCGGCAAAACGGGTGAGGGCGCTCGCCAGATCGGCGGCGTAGACTGGCTTTACAATCTGTCCAGCAAGTACAAACGAGACGATCAGCGCGCAGAGAAGGCGAACCAGTGACATCTTTCCTCCACGCATGCGCAACGTACCTTTAGGAAACGGCCGCCGCACAGGCGGCGGCCGCATATGTCAGGGCGTTAGCTGCCGCACTTGCCGGTCTTCACGTTGAAGTTGCCGCACTTCTTGTCGACCCAGTCGGCTTCCAGATCCTTGGAGCCTTCGAGGAAGTCGGACCAGGCGTCGCCGGCCACGAGGCCCTTGGTCTGCCACACAACGTCGAACTGACCGTCGGCGCGGATTTCGCCGATCATCACTGGCTTGGTGATGTGGTGGTTCGGGAGCATTTTCGAAATGCCGCCCGACAGGTTCGGCGCTTCGGTGCCCGGGAGGGCGGCGATGACCTTGTCCGTGTCAATCGTGCCAGCCTTCTCGACTGCCTTCACCCACATGTTGAAGCCGACGAAGTGGGCTTCCATGGGATCGTTCGTCACGCGCTTCGGGTTCTTCGTGAACGTCTGCCACTGCTTGATGAACGTGGCGTTGATGGGCGCCTTGTCCGACTGGAAATAGTTCCAGGCTGCAAGATGGCCGACCAGATCCTTGGTGTCGATGCCGGCGAGTTCTTCTTCGCCGACCGAGAACGCGACGACCGGAATGTCCGTCGCCTTCACGCCCTGGTTGGAAAGCTCCTTGTAGAACGGCACGTTGGCGTCGCCGTTGATGGTGGAGACGACGGCGGTCTTCTTGCCGGCGGAACCGAACTTCTTGACGTCGGAAACGATGGTCTGCCAATCGGAATGACCGAACGGCGTGTAATTGATCATGATGTCTTCAGCGGCGACGCCCTTTGCCTTGAGATAAGCCTCAAGAATGCGGTTCGTCGTGCGCGGATAAACGTAGTCGGTGCCAGCGAGCACCCAGCGCTTCACATCGCCGCCGTCCTTGCTCATCAGGTAATCGACAGCCGGAATGGCCTGCTGGTTCGGCGCGGCGCCTGTGTAGAAAACGTTGCGCTCGCTCTCTTCGCCCTCGTACTGCACGGGGTAGAAGAGGATGTTGTTGAGTTACTTGAACACCGGCAGTACGGACTTGCGCGACACGGAGGTCCAGCAGCCAAACACTGCGGCGACCTTTTGCTGCGTGATGAGTTCGCGGGCCTTTTCGGCGAACAGCGGCCAGTTGGACGCGGGATCGACGACGACTGCTTCAAGCTTCCTGCCGAGCAGACCGCCCTTCTTGTTCTGCTCTTCAATGAGCATCAGCATGACGTCTTTCAGCGTGGTTTCGCTGATCGCCATCGTGCCCGAAAGAGAATGGAGAATACCTACCTTGATCGTTTCCTGCGCCATTGATGGCGTCGCAGCGGACATCATCATCGCCGCGCCTGCCATACCGGCGAGCATTCCTCGCCTGTCCAATTTAAAGCCCATCGGACTCACCCCTGTCGGCAACATTGCCGTGCATGGAGATGAGCAAGCGCTGTGCCATTCAGGGCTGCGCTTGAATCGGCAGTAATATGCCCGTCGAGGGAGTGGTTGGAGCAATATCGAGTCAATCCGACAGCGTGGCGCCTAGAGCGCGTTGACATTCAAGATTCCCCAGGACTCTCAAATCTGATTCAAGCTCCTTTTCGGATAGGAGCGTTGAATGTCGGCGGTTCGCCTGTCTCTTCGGGACGATCAATGGGAGCGGATGGCTCTGCACTTACCAGGGAAGGC
>CANMLK010000086.1 GCA_947498445.1 Beijerinckiaceae bacterium | reverse complement strand
GCCTTCCCTGGTAAGTGCAGAGCCATCCGCTCCCATTGATCGTCCCGAAGAGACAGGCGAACCGCCGACATTCAACGCTCCTATCCGAAAAGGAGCTTGAATCAGATTTGAGAGTCCTGGGGAATCTTGAATGTCAACGCGCTCTAGTTTCAAACAAGAAAATTTTGATTTGCTAAAGTCAGGAGCCGTTAAGCCGCTGGTGCAGATGTCGACTGTCAAGGCTCCAGAACTGCCCGACGTTCCCCTCGTGACGGAACTTGTGAAAGGCGGAGAAGAACAGCAGATCCTGTCTATTCTGCTTGCAGGTCAGGCGATGGCCTGGCCCATCTTCGCGCCTGCGGAGACGCCGCATGATCGCGTAAAGCTTCTTCGTTCCGCCTATCTTGAAATGTTGCGCGACGCTCAAACGCTCTCCGAAGCCAAGCGGATGGGAATTGATGTCGATCCAGTCCCCGGCGAGGAAATTCAGGCGATGTTAGCGCGCGTTTATGCCACTCCGATGGACGTCGTCATGAAGGCGCGGCAGCTTGCTGGCCGCTGACTGTGCTTTTCGAGGCTGATAGTCTGCAGCGCGCTGAACACTTGCTCGACGACCAGTGGTTGTATGGGCGGCCAAAAACAAGTCGTTCGCGAACTCCTGTTGTTGAATTTGCCTGGCGGCCGAGCGCGGGTGGTGTTGACAGCTCGTGCGTCGTTTTCTGGACGATCAAAATAGTGGAATCAAGCGGCGCATCCTTACCCCGGTCGGGCCGCTTGTGCGCAGAACTCCGCAGCTAGCTGCGACGACCGGAGGGTTGGACTCGCCGCGCAGCCGGCGCAGCACGCCCTTCTTCGGCACGCGGCAGAATCGTGTCATCAGCGGAACGAAGGCGCGCCGCTTAACCAAGCTACATTGAGTCCTCGAAACGCGCGCGGGCTATTCGGCCGGCTCCTTCTGCGCGTTTGCTTGAGCGGCGATCTGGAAGTTCTCCACGCGCCGGTGCAACTCCTTCACCAAATCGAGAGCCGGTCCGTAGCGATCGGCGTCGTCATTGCCAAAACCCTTATGAAACATTTTGCGGAATGCCTGAGTGATGGAAATCTTGCGCGTCGCCCAATCGGGCGCAGCCCAATCCTCGTAAGGTGACAAACAGGAGCCGTAGAGAATATCCGTCTCCTGACGGAAGACGTTCATGGGATCTTCGCCGCGTTCGACGATGGCGATCTGCTCTTCGAGTTGCTTGCGAAGGAAGACAATCGGAATGTCCGTGCGGCCGAGCAATTCCTGCGAACGATCCGTGATACTTCCCTGTGCGACCCAAACGATGGCGTCCTGCGCAAGTACGTAATCCAGAATTTTGTGGCCGTGTTCGTCCTCTGTCGGGGGCTCGTACCACGGCACATTATCCTGCTTGGGCGCCTCGACACCGGGAGGGGCGGCGTAGACCTGATAGCAAATGTGCAGCGTATGTGTGTCGTCTATCGGAACGCGGATCTGATATTCGCTGCGCGGCGAACCAGTCCGCCCCGTTTGCGTGTAGAAGGGGAACATCACAGTTGCATGGCGGTCCACCCGATCGTCTGGGGAGCCTAGCGCCTTTGAATAGACGATTCCTTTCTCGAACCCGTATTCGGTCTCCCTGGCGTAGAGCTCCTTGATGCCGTTCGCCCAGTGCTTGCGAGTGTGGATCGTATGGTCGACGCTGTCGCCCGAGCGTTGCGCGAGTTTGCCATCGCGCTCGAGAACGTATTGGAACAATTCGCCATGCGCCCAGACGCTATGCGTAGGATCACCGGTGTTCTCCTGGCATTGGAGCCAGTTGCAATCGAGCACGTTGAAGGCGATTTGTCGCACAGCTTTCGGCCATACGAAGAGATCCCATTTCGGTAGCTCCGGAGCTGGCAGGGGTCCCATATAGGTGAAAATCATCCCGCCGAGCGCCTTCACGGAGTAGCCCTTCAATTTGCGGCCGATCTTGCCCCGGGGGTTGGATTCCATCGGCCGCTCCAGGCATTCTCCGGTCTCGTCGTAGAGCCAGCCGTGATATGGGCAACGGAGGCCGCATTCATCTGGAATGCCGTATTGCAAGTCTACGAGACGATGCATGCAGCGGTCGCCGATGAGCCCAAGACCACCGCTTTTATCGCGATAGAGTACGAGATCTTCGCCGAGCAACCGCACCTTGCGCACGGGGTTTTCGTCGAGCTGGCTCTCGGCTGCAAATGGAATCCAGTAGCGCCGCATTAGGTCGCCGCAGGCGGTGCCCGGACCAATGCGCGTCAGCCTCTCGTTCTGCTCGATGGTCAACACAGTGACACCCTCCCTTGTGCTATATTTGGCGCCACAAGACGCTGCTATGGATGAAAGTGCCACCCCTGCACGAGAGGGTCAACTTCCGCATAGTAATTGACGTGATAGGCGTGACTTCTTTCAGCAAAACGACGAATATTGCTGCGCAGGCAAACTGGCGCGGCTTGGGAGGACGTACATGATGGCTGGAGCATTGCCGCGCGCCTGCGTTGCATACTGGGCGGCCTTGCTGGCTTTCGGCACTATCGATGCGCTTGCGCAAGACACGTCACTGGCGGACTTCTATCACGGTCGGCAGGTGCAGATCGTGGTGGGTTATGGGGCCGGCGGGGGGTACGATCTTTACGCCCGCATTTTGGCGAGGCGCTTTGGCGCACATCTTCCGGGACGCCCCACCATTGTGGTGCAGAACATGCCTGGCGCAGGCTCGCTCCGCGCAGCCAATTTTGTCCATTCAGTCGCTGCGAAGGATGGCGCCACTATCGCCGCCGTGGACAGACAGGTCGCGCTTTCTGCGGCGCTCGGCTATGCGGAAAACATGCAGTTCAAGTCGCAGGATATCGTCTGGCTCGGTACGCTGTCGAGCTACGCGGACGATTCATACAACCTTTGGGTGCGCAAGGACGCGCCGTCGCGGACACTCGACGAACTGCGCTTGCCTGGCGGGCCGCGGTTGAAGGTGGGCGGCTCCGGCGTTTCCTCCGGCGCCGACACGATGGCGCTTGTTATGCGCGACGCCTTGAAGCTCAATATCGATCTCGTCAAGGGATATCCCGACGGCGCCGCTATAACCCTTGCCGTGGACCGCAACGAACTTCACGCGGCGACCGCCGGTATTTCCGCGCTCGCGACGCGCCCGCAATGGCTTGCGGCAGATGGGCCCGTTCGGCCACTTGTCGCCGTGGGGCGCACGACACGTCATCCCATGTTCCCGGATGTTCCGCTTGCGAGCGAACTTGCGCCGGATGAGCTCGCGCGCGCGATGATCCGCATCCTCGAACTACCCTACCAGATCGCACGGCCCTATATGACGACACCCGGCGCGCCGCCAGAGCGCGTAGCGGCGCTGCGCAAGGCCTTTCTTGCGACCGCCGCCGACCCGGCGTTCCTTGCAGAAGCACAGAAGATGAAGATCGATGTTAGTCCGTTCTCCGGCGATGAGATCTCCAGGCTGATCATGGAGATCGAGACGAGCCCCGAGGAGGCTAAGACCCATATGCGAACACTCATGGGCGCTGCCCCGGCGGTCGCACGTTAAGTCTCACGCGAGGGGCCCACAAAAGGCGTCCATCGCCACGCCAACTGCAGGGAGAAATCGTCTCCGGCGGACGTCTGTTCCATTGTGGGGGCTTCGGTAGCCGCTCCTCGCACAACTCGACATAACATTTTGGAACAAGCAACTTATCGACGGAACTAAGTGGCGGCGAAATTTGTCGCCCAGAGATTTTCGACGCGCCTCATTTGATCGGTGGTGAATGGGGGCAGCTCAGGCACTTTAGCGAGCTCCTCGAGCTGAGCGATGTCAGAGAAGCCGCCGAGTACTGTGACCACGCCCGGGTGCATTAGCACAAAGCGAACTGCAGCCTGCGCTAAGCTAATTTCATTTTCATGGGCCAAAAAGCGCAGGCGCCCTGCAGCGGCGATATTGCGCTGTGTTGAGGCGTCTTCGGGGTTCGGTCTGCGCGCCAGGGGGTGACGACCTCTCCCATCAATCGCAGCGTCGGTCAAAAACCCGCCGGCAAGCGGGCTGTAGATGGCGCCGCCTAGCCCCTTTTTGTGAGCGGCGGTCAACACATCACCGTAATCTTTGCCCGAGAATGCAACTGGCTTTGATCGCCCTGCCGTGGGGTTGAGCAGTGTGTAAGGCGTGTTAATGAGTGCGAAGAGGCTCGTGTCGAGCAGTTGACGGACAAAGGAGCCATCGTTGCCTCGACAAACAAAACCGATGTGTCGCACTTTCCCTGCGTCCTTCAGGCGCCGCAAGCCCTCGATAGCGCCACCAGGTCTAAAAAAATGTTCGATCCATAGCTGCGCATAATACTTCCCTTCCATAAAGGGTGGAGGATCTATTGGCCCATTATGTATTTGCAGCACGTCCAGAGTTTCAATCTGGAGGCGCTTCAGGCTTGCCTCAGCAGAGCGGACGACATGATCGGCGATATCAGCCAGATTCTCGGCCCTAATTTCAACTTTTGTGTTGATGAATGGGCGCGCCTTCAACGACTTGAGCACAAGGCCAAGGTTTTCTTCGGCTACGCAGTTCCCGTAGTCGGGTGAGTTGTCGAAGTAGTTGATGCCGAGTTCCAGCGCCCGGGCGATGATCCGGGCCTGATCGTCGAACGAGCCACGCACCATAAGGCCCGCGTTCCCCCCGCACCCAAATCCGATTTCGGAGAGCGCGAGGTCGAAGCAATCAGCTTTGCGATATCTCAAAAAAGCACCCTCAATCTAGTCGGGAGGCTCATCAACCGCCGCCACTCTGGAGTTTCCTGATCTCGTCTTTTACACCTTCAGGCGCATTCGCGAGCATGTCGAGCATCCGGAGCGCGTCTTCTGCTCCCAATGGACTAATGTCAATTTTAAGCTTGCTGGCGTCCGCCAAAAAAGCCGGATCCTTTGTCATGTCAAGAAACGCCTTCTGCAAGGCGGCGGCGCGATCGGATGGAATACCTGGGGGACCGACGAGGGGCCGCGACAGAAGGTAAGGTATTTCCGCCAATTCAATCATCTGCCGCGAGATGGCGTCCTTCGCCAGCTCCCGCGCTGTGGGTACGTCTGGAAACTCTTTTAGCCGTGTTGTCCGGGCAAATTGCAACATGGGACGAACAAAACTTTCTGGCTTCAACCACTCCGGCAGTGTCGACTCTACGGCGGATAACCCTATGAAGCGACCTTCGACTTCTCCCCGTTCAACTGCCAGACTCATCGCGGCCCCGTCCGGGTAGCCCGACACAACACGAAGGTTAGCGCCAATCGTTTTCTTTATAAGAGCCGCTATGTCGGTATCGGTAGAGCCCTCGGAGGTGCCGCCCAGTAAAATTTCAGGGCCCCCCGCCCGTTGGGCGTCATTGAGAGATTTAGCCTTGGCGTCCTTGCGAACCCAAAGCAAATAGCCGTCATTTTGGCCGCTCGTAGGCGAGCCAATCCATGTGAATCTCCTCGCGTCAAACTGAACGTTCGGATTTCCCCCAAGAACGCTAATCATAGCCATGTTTCGCCCGAAGGTCGCCAATGCTGTGCCGTCCTTGGGTGCGGTTACGTAAATGTAGTTCGCCGCGCGCAGACTGCCAGCGCCTGGCATGCTCTGAACGACCACGCCCGGCCGCCCTGGAAGATGCCTGCCGAAGAACCTCCCGACCACACGCGCATAAACGTCGTAGCCACCGCCTGGCCCATAGCCGACAATCAACTGAATCTGCTTTCCTTTATAGAACTCCTCAACCGGATTCGCGAAGGCAGGAGATCCGGCTAGGCCCAAAGCAAGACAGCACGTCAAGAGTCTCATCTGAATTCCTCCCGCTTCCGAGCGCTTTTCGCAGCAGTCCAACAAAATTATTTTTCTTCTAGTTCCGCGCACCGATGGATTTTGACTGCTTTTTATGCCTTCTGATTTCTTCACCGCTCCCACAGCGACTGAAAATCGACGCAAAAAGTATTCGAGACCGCCACGATGCAAGGACCTTAGAAGACACTCGCGCCGATCTGAGGTCAAGTGCATCTGGAGTGGGCATGGAGGCCTCATAGCAGGGCGCTGAAACACTCCTGTTTGCAATCGCGCGATGCGACTCTAAAGGCCGACAGAAATCGAAACGGAATAAAGCTGCAAAATATGTTGCTTTGCACAAACAGGACGACTGTCTTCTTCCCGAATTGATAGGTCGAAAATATTTCATCAACTTTGTGGGGATCGTGGCATTCGCGGTTTGTTGTCCCACTTCGTTTCAGCTTCTGATGATCGGAGAATTTGGCGCCTTTCGCAATCGTTAGCAATCGCTGGTGGTTGAAGTTGCGTTGCTGTTGATTAACGCATGTGGTCTGCGCATGGGGTTATCATGAGTTCGCCGCTCCACCTGTAGCATTTGAGCAGTTGGCTGACTGTAGCGCTGCGGCAAATATGGCCCGTCGAACTTGACACAAAGCGGATCGTAATCGACACCTGCATTCTCCAAGAATAACGACAGCCTCTGATTTTGTGGAATTGCAAATGACTTTCAACGTTCTTTTCCGTGGACAGGTGTTTGGCGCTGAACTCGCGGACTTGGCTCGGCGGGAAGGTTTCCAGTTTTCGCATGTTGCAGACGACGCCGCTCTCTTCTCGAGCCTTCCAGATGCTGACGTTTTGTGGATCACGCCCTCTTGCTATCAGGCTCCGGTAGCAAGGGCCTTGTGCCAAAACTCCCATAAACTGAAATGGCTTGCGCTAACAAGCGGCGGGTTTGATGTTTTCACACGCCTCGGCGCGCCGACGTCTGTACCGCTGACCTATGCGGCTGGAGTCCACTCACCGTCGGTAGCCGAACATGGTATAGCCCAACTTATGTGTCTGGTGCGGCAGTTTCCAGCCACTTTGGATGCGCAAAAGCGAGGCCGCTGGACGCCCGCTCTGCTCATCCCGACGCTGCGAGCCTTGGAAGATCTCAAGGTCTGCGTCATAGGCCTAGGCCCCATCGGCCAACAGCTCACTTTCAAATTGAGGGGCTTAGCGCGAGAAGTTTGCGCCGTCACACGAACCGGTCGGCCCTTCGCTGGTGTTGCGGTATCCAAGTTTGAGGAAATCGACCGTGTCTTACCGACCGTCGACGCCGTTTTCATTGCAACACCGCTCAACGAAAGTACGCGTAACATGTTCGATGATCGGCGCTTGAATTTGCTTCGTCCGGGGTCATACCTAATTAATCTTGCGCGCGGCGCGATAGTCGAGACAGATGCAATAATAGCAGCTCTCCGCAGTGGCAAACTGGCGGGAGCAGCACTCGACGTGACTGATCCAGAGCCGTTGCCCGAAGGTCATCCCCTATGGAGCGCACCGAACGTGCTTATCACGCCGCATGTCGCCGCCTTTGGCAGTATAGCGACGGGAGCACGGCTCGCTGCTCATCTATCTCGGAACTTGCAGAATCTGGCAAAAAATGAACCTCTCGAGGGTCTAATTTCTGATAGATAAGAAATAGAGGGCTCTGTCATATTATCCAAATTGCGATGCAAGAAGCGAGGACCGTGATACTGCGCTCGGCGAACAAATTGTCGCTATCGCGAAAGCGCAAGGAGAGCCAAAGGTAGAGCTAGGTCGTCTGTTGGATGGTCTCGCGCGCGAAGCGGCAGCCGCTCCAATTTTTTTCACTATTTACTTGGCTGCCAGGCCGGGCCACGGCTGTTTCCTGGGAGAACCAGTTGAGTTTTAGAAACTCCTAATGCGTAAAGGCGGTAGCCAAATCTATCTTGATTGATTCCGTGCGGACGTGTCGGGTTTGCTGCTAAAGCGTCGAGCGTTGCGAAAGAGCCGACTCCCGGTCATAAAAAGATAACGCGCTACGAAAACACAGCCCTCCTTTCAAGTTGTGAATTTGGTATTGCATCGGTCCTGTAGTGGTGCGACCTTCGGTCAGGAGAGCCAATAACAATCGGTGATGGGAGGGGATGCTGTCTGCCGCTGAAAGGTTGAGAAACCGACTGCTCGCCGGGGACAGGCTTGTTTCCATGGGCGCATGGGATGTGCTTTCGGCAAAGGTGATCGAGCAGGCCGGCTTCGACATGGTTGCCGTGCAATCATTTCAATGGGCCGCTGGGTGGGGCCTGCCGGATCTCGGGATCGCGACGCCCAGCGACCTTGTGGCGCTCACGTTCAGAATGGCTGGGGAAATCAACACGCCCATCCTTGTTGATTTCGAGGAGGGTTATGGTTCGCCGGGCCACGCAGCCTATTGGACTCGCGAATTTGAACGCGCCGGCGCCGCAGCGCTCCACGTGGACGACAAGGGGCCTGTCCACATGTGCCCTTGGCTGCCGGGTAGTGAGACCCTGATCGAGGTTTCGCCGGCGGAGTTTACGGCGGAGATCATCTCAGCGATGGCCCGCGCGCGGCGCGACGGCGTCTTAATCGTCGCTCGCACACAGGCGAAAAGCGAAGATCCTTCTGTGGCGGAGGATGAGCAGGTGCGGCGCCTCAAGATGTACATAGAGGCCGGCGCCGATGTCGTTTATGCGCCAAAGTACGCGACGATGTCGAACGACCTCGCTAAGTTGAAGAGTTTTGCCGGACGCGTGACCACGCCTGTTCTGGCCCAATTCAATCCGCCCGGTTTCATAGAAGGCTATGTTCCTGCGGGCGCGAAAGATGGCCGCTCTATTGCGGACCGAAGCTTCGAGGAAATCTTCGAATGCGGCGTCCAGATCATCAACACGCCGCAGATTTACGCCGTTGCCTATCGGGCGCTCGGGGACACGCTCCGAATGATCCGTTCGGAAGGTAATCTGCAACCGGCGCGCAGCAAAATGCTTGGATTTCAGGAAGTGCTGGATCTGCTTGGTTACGATCGCTTCCAGAAAAAGTAACTCCACTACGCCGGGAAGATAGAACTTTCAAACCAACGAAGGGAAGATGCGATGAAGACAGGGGAGGGGGCAGGGCTCCGCCGGCTAGGCGTGGTGATTTGGGCGTTGACGACTACCAGCGTCGCGCAAGCTCAGTCTGTCGAGCAATTCTACCGCAAGGTTGATCTTAGCCTTGTCGTAGCGTCTGGCGCGGGCGGAGGCTACGATACTTATTCGCGCGCTCTCGCCAGGCACATTTCGCGCCATTTGTCAGGCGGTCCCAACGTGATCGTCAAAAACATGCCGGGCGCAGCGGGCCTTACCGCGACGAACTGGCTGTATAGCATTGCACCGCGAGACGGTTCGCACATGCTCGCCACCTATAGCGCGCTCTTTGACGCCAATCTTGTTGGAAACGAGAGGGCGAAGTTCGACGTGCGCAAGTTCAACTGGGTTGGCTCAATCGCCAATTCGCCGCTCATATGCGTGACCTGGCACACCAGTCCCTACCGCGACATACGGCAGATGATCGGGAAACCTGTGACAGCTGGCGCCACTGGCCGGACGGCGAAATCGGCTACGACGCCGCTGCTCTTCAACGAAGTGTTAGGGACGCAATTCAAGGTCATCATGGGCTACACGACAGAAGGAAACACTTTGGCCCTTGAGCGCGGCGAGGTGGACGCGGTTTGCGGCATCGGGCTTTACACATTGCGCGCCTCGCATCCAGACTGGTTCACGCAGAAAAAAGTCAGCATCGTCGCGCAGACCGGATTAGGCGTCGTCGAGGAGTTGAAGGGTGTCCCCAACGTTCTTGATCTTGTTTCGGCAGGCGACCGGAGCATCCTTGAATATGGCGCGATGCTTGAGGAAATGGGACGGCCCTATGTTGCTCCCCCTGAAGTCCCGGCGGAGCGCATCGCAGCCCTGCGGCAGGCGTTCAACAAGGCAGTTGCCGATCCGGCCTTTCTTGCCGAGATGGAGAAAATGGGCATGAACGTCGCGCCGATCACGGGCGAAGGGATGGAAGGCTACATCGCTAAGTTGTATGCTTATCCGCCTGAGGTTGTCCGGCGTGTCGCTGCGATGTACGGGGCTGCCAAGTAAACGCAAGGCGATGCAGGTTCAGGCGCGCCGGTAGGCCGCCAGTACCGCCTCGTCGATCTCGAAGCCTAGCCCGGGCGCGTCCGGCGTCTGCAGGATTCCGCCACGTGCGATGACGCAGCCTCCGAGCGGATGGGCTTCAAGATCACAGAACCGGTGCTCGCACAGAATGTCCTCCGTTGAAGCGGAGATGACATGCATCGCGGCCACCAGCGCCGGACCGAGGAAGGGCGAATGTGGCACGGCCCTGACCCCGTGTTGCCGCGCCAAAGTCATCGCTTTCCAGAGTTCCGTTACGCCGCCGATTTTCGCGACGCTTGGTTGAACGACGTCCACCGCGTCCGCCGCCAACATCCAGCGAAGATCATTTACATTGCCCAGATTTTCGCCTGCTGCGATGGGGATGTTTGAATCGCGCCGCAGGTCAGCCATGAGATCATATGAATCGGCAGGGTATAAAGGCTCTTCAAGCCAGGAGATGTTCGTGTCCTCCAGTTGGCGACATACGCCAAGCACGTCTTCCGGTTTCGTCCAGAAGCAATTCGTGTCGACCATGAGTTCGATCTCAGGTCCGACCGCTTTGCGCGCCGCGCGGATGACCTCCACGCTATGTTCGTGCAATTTTATGTGCCGGTATCCGCGCGCCACAGCAGCGGCGGCGACTTTGCCTACAGCATCAGGCGTATTGCAACGGAACATGCTCGCGTAGGCCTTCAGTGGTTTCGCCCGCTCGCCATTGAGCAGTTTCCACACCGGTTTGCCTGCGGCTTTCCCGGCGATGTCCCATAGCGCGATATCAAGGCCGGAGAGGGCGAAGGCCACCGGGCCGCTGCGAGCCATGCTCTGCGTTCGTCTCGTCAGCGATGTCATGAGAGCGGCGACGTCGTTGGCATCCTGTCCGACAGCAAGTCTGGAGATTACGTCTCTGACCGCAGTCATCGTCACGGGAGTCGATGCGTGACCGAACGCCTCGCCCCAGCCGGTGATCCCCGCGTCGGTATCCACCCGTACGAATATGATATCGACCGTATCCCACGTGCCCATTCCGGTGCGTTCGGGCTTGGTGGCGCCGTGGTCGTAAGGTAGAGACACCAGGATCGGCGTAACCGCAGTGATTTTCATTGGCGCCTCCATATCAATCGATTACCATAAGCCCGGGCTTCACGTCGGCCACTTTTACGCCGCGCTACTCGACACCTGACTTTGTCACATTATCGAATTTGCGATGCAAGACGCCAAGGTCCCAGAGTCTCTCTCCCGGCCGCAACGACCTCGCGCCACGTGCTCATCGCCGCCGCATTAAACGCACGGTGCGTGGAGGCTGAGGTCATATGACGCTGCCATCTTGTGCTCTCGTCGTCGGGTCGGACGAAGTTTTCTGGCGCGAAACCATGACGCCCTTCCTGACGAAGATTTCGTCGAGAACCCAGTTGGCGTGGGCTTCGCCCGGCGCTGCGCAGATTGGTCGTCCCCGGGACTTCATCTCTTGCTACTGGCGAACGCTTTCATGATGCAGGGAACAAACTCATCCAACAGCTTCTGCGACGTTGCTTTGGGATTGATAATGAGCTTGATTGCAAGTGGTGGCAGCTTTGGCTCTGTTTGGATAGCTACAAGTTGGCCGGTTTTCACTTCCTCTTCAAGAACGCACGCGGGCGAACAGGCTAGCCCTAGGCCATGGATCGCCGCATTTTTGATTGCGACAGAGTCCTGCATGTGGAGAGCCACGCGATACCTGCGAAGACCTGCGGCTCGCAAGGTGCATTCTATGAGATTGAAAAACTGGGATTCGCGCAGGCCGCCGATGAATTCGAAATTTTCGAGCTCCTGAAGCTTCACACTTTTGCGGGCGGCCAGCGGGTGGCTCGGAGCGGCTGCGATGAGCAATGGCTCCGCGCCGATGATGAGGCCATTCATATTCGCGATCTCAGCGGTATCAAAAACAAGCGCTGCATCCGCAGAACCGGCGCGCAGAAGATTCAACGCCGCTTCCTGGGTCTCGCCATAGACGCTCACACGGATCGTGCGCCGTCCTCGCAAGAATGGGGCGAGCACCTGCGGCAACAGGTAACTTCCAATAGCGCGCTGCACGGCGATGGTGAGCGTCTCTTCGGCATCCGCCTCAAATCCACGCATGGAGTTTTGCAACTCGACGGATTTGGAAAGGACCTCGCATGCGTACTTATAGAGCGCTTCGCCGGCGGGAGTGATAACGTTTTTTCGGCCTCTGCTTCGCACAAAAAGTGTTGAGCCGAGCTGCGTTTCCAGAGCGCGCAGGTGCGCAGTGACCGACGGTTGCGCAATGCCAAGATGAGCGCCAGCAGAGTTTACGCCGCCACAATCAACGATTGTCCGGAAGACGTCGAGCCTTCTCAGGCTTGAACTGAGCATCGCGAGCCTCCCGGACTAATAGCTTTTCACCTATAGCCTGATAGCGCTTCAGCCGATTGTCAAGCAATGCGTAGTCAGGGGAAGATAGGACGTTAAATCGAAGTTGGGGGGAATAATTGCTTTTCGTTGCGGTCGACATCGGCGGAACATTCACGGACCTGGTCGCCTTCGATCAAGCCAGCGCGCAATTGTATTCAGCCAAGCGCCTTACGACCCCACAAAATCTCGTCGATGGAATTCTGGATTGCGTCAACGCGAGCGGGTTAAGCCTCGACAATGCCGCGCAGCTTATCCACGGCTCCACGGTTGCGATCAATACGCTCATCGAGCGCCGTGGCTCCAAGACCGCTCTTCTCGTAACCAAGGGCACGCGCGATGTCTACGCCATTGGGCGCGGGAATCGTCCGGACGCATATAACCTTTTCTTCACGCGCCCCAGGCCGCTGGTCTCGCGAGCCGCTATTTTCGAGGTTGATGAGCGCATGCTCGCCGGTGGTGTGGTGCGCACCAGCCTCGACCCCGTTGAGGTTCAGAATCTCGCGCGCAGGCTAACGGACGAAGGTTTTGAGGCTGTCGCCATTTGCTTTTTGCATTCCTACGCAAATGTGGCCCATGAGGAGCAGGCCAGCACGATTCTTCGTGCTGCTCTCGATTCCTGTTACGTGACCGCTTCACACGAGATCATGCGCGAATATCGTGAGTATGAGCGCATCTCAACGACCGCAGTGAATGCTTACATCGGGCCAAAAGTCAGCGGCTACGTCGGCTCGCTTGACGGCGCGTTGCGCGATCATGGTTTTCGCGGCGAATTGTCGATCATGCAGTCGAATGGCGGAGTTATGTCGCCGGAGATCGCCGCCCGTCGCCCGGTCATGATGATGGAATCGGGCCCGGTTGGCGGCATCATCGCCTGCGCCGAAGTTGCCGGGGCACTCGGGTTCGCAGATTCAATCTCCTTCGACATGGGCGGCACCACGGCGAAGGCGAGCCTCGTTCGTGCAGGCATGCCCGCGATGGCCGAGGGCTATTACGTGGGTGGCTACGAATCCGGCGATCCCGTGATGATCCCAGTTGTCGACGTGATCGAGGTCGGCACCGGAGGCGGAAGCATCGCATGGATCGATGAAGTTGGCGCCCTGAAAGTGGGCCCTCGAAGCGCCGGGTCCGCGCCAGGTCCAATTTGCTACGGGCTCGGTGGTGAACAACCAACGATCACCGATGCTAATGTCGTGCTTGGCCGCCTTGATCCGACGACCTTTCTCGGCGGCGAAATGAAGCTGGATAGGGAAGCGGCGCGCAAAGGGATCGAAGCGCAAATTGCAAAGCCGCTAGGCCTTGATGTTGAGGCGGCGGCGCGCGCAATTGTTGATATTGCTGTTGCGAAAATGTCTCTGGCTGTGCGGCAAGTCTCAGTCGAGAAGGGTTATGATCCGCGTGACTTCGCCCTGGTGGCTTCTGGCGGAGCTGGGCCGCTGCACGCTATTGCGATAGCGCGTGAGCTTAGTATCCCCACTGTCGTCATTCCCTGGTTTCCCTCGCATTTCTCCGCTCTCGGCATGTTGATGGCGGACGAGCGGCACGACGCGGTGAGAACCTTCCCCGCGCCCCTGGAGACACTTGATTTTGTTTCTCTGCGCGCTGCGATTTCCGAGCTTGAGGGCGCCTTACATTCGATGGCTCGACAGGACGGGATGAAAATCGACCTCTTTCTGGACTTGCGTTACGTGGGGCAGGAGTTCAACCTTTCGGTCCCCGTCATGCGCGAGCAGATCGGATCGCAGGATCGCATTGGCATCCGCGCCGCCTTCGACGACTTGCATAAGGCGCGCTACGAGCACAACGCCGTGAACGAACCAGTCGAAATGATTAATGTGAGGCTTATTGCACGCGCGCCGCGCACCAAGCCGAAAATGCCGACGGCGGGCGGGCCCGGCGCGCCTGTGCGTACAAGCGACGTCATCATGCACGCGGGAGGCGCGGTCGCGAGTGTTGTCCATGAGCGCGCTTCACTCTCCCCGGGCGCGGTGGTGCAGGGGCCGGCCCTCATTCAAGAATATGGTTCTACCACAGTGATCTTTCCGGGCGACCGGTGCGAGGTTGCCGCTACGGGTGAACTCGTCATTCAACTCGGGAAATGAGGCGACGATGATCGATCCTGTCACCCTCGAAGTCATTCGTAACACGCTGCCGGCCATCGCCAACGAAATGGCGGCTGATCTGCAACGCACCTCCTACAACATGATGATTTATGAGGTGTGTGATTTCTGCACTGCGTTGACCGACACAAAAGGGCGATTGATCTCGCAAAATGTCGGTGGCGTTTCGCATTTCGTGGCTGATCTTGGCGTGATTATTGAGGACGTTGTGGACCGCGAAGGCATCGATGGCTTCGCCGCTGAGGATGTCTTCATCACGAACCATCAGCGGGTCGCAGGCCAACATCTCAACAATATCGTTATCTACATGCCTGTTCTGCATCGCGGGAAGCTCATCGGGTTTGCGATGACCCGCGCGCACTGGATCGATGTAGG
>CANMLK010000085.1 GCA_947498445.1 Beijerinckiaceae bacterium | reverse complement strand
GGGAGATACAGGTCGATGCGGACATGCCAGGCGCCAAACGCGGCCCCCGCCAGGCCATCCGGGAGCCGACAGGCGCTTGCAACGCCCCCGAACCAGCAAAAACGCGCAGCGGGTCCAAGTCTTTGAATCCAGTCCGACAGGCTGCTAGGCTCGCCCGTTGTCGCCAACGCGTTCAAAGCTTCCCGCTGACGTCACAAATTATAAACCTTCCACGACCAGTTCCACGTCTCGGTGATCGGCTTGCCCTGACTGCGCAGCCGCGAAGTGATGCGCGTGTGGTCGTCTGGATGAAGCTCGACGTCCACCATCAGGCGGAAGCCCTGAATGGCGGGGTTTGGCACGAGGAACTGGCGGATGAATTTGCCGCCTGTCACCTGCGTGTCCATCTGCACCAGATTGGGTTCTTTCAAATAGTACGCCATTTCTCCGTCAGCGAAGTCGATCATGAACCGGCGCGTGCCCTTGCGGCGCTCTTCGCCCGAACCAAGCGCATAGGCGGGCGCCGTGAACGTGTTGATCGTGCGACCAAGCTTGTGCAGGTTGCCGCCATCGGTGAGCGAGCGGATGCGGTAGGCGAAGGTGAAAGGCTTGCCGGGCTCGATCACCTTGTTGGGGATGAACGCAACAATGGTATTGTCGAACGTCTCGTCTTTCGTGGCCAGTTCGATCAGTTCGATACGGCCTTCGCCCCAATCGCCCTTGGGCTCGACCCAATAGCTGGGGCGCTGTTCGTAAGCCAGTTCAATGTCCTGGTAGTGCTCGAACTTACGGTCACGCTGGATCAGGCCGAAGCCCTTCATGTTGTTGGCCGGATAATTGTGCACTTCCTGAATGAGCGGATTGCGCAAGGGCCGCCAGATGAATTCGTTGGCGTCGGTCTGGATCAGGAGCCCGTCCGAGTCGTGCAGTTCGGGGCGGAATTCGTCGTATTTGTTCGGCGCGTTCAGGTGCCGGTCGTTCTCGCCGAGGAAGAACATGGACGTGAGGGGCGCCATGCCCAGCAGCGGCAGGGGCAGGCGCGGGAAGAGCGTCGCCTCGACATCGACTGGCGATTCCTCGCCGGGATGGAACACGAACTTGTAGGCGCCGGAGACCGAGGGCGAATCAAGCAGGGCATAGATCGTGATGGAATCCACGCCCGCCGCTGGCGTGTCGATCCAGAACTCGCGGAAGAAGGGAAACTCTTCCTTGTTGTCGAGAAGGCCGGTGTTGAGCGCCAGGCCACGCGCGGAGAGGCCGTATTTCTGGTTGCGGCCGAGCCAGCGGAAATAGCTGGAGCCGACGAAGGAGAGCAATTCGTCCGATCCGCGCGGATCGTTGAGCGGGAAGTGCACACGAAAGCCCGCAAAGCCCATGTTCACGGGTAGCTGCTTTTCGAACCGCACGGAACCGTAATCGAACAGCGCGGCGGTGTAGGGAACCGGCGTCGGGATGCCGTCGCGAATCGTGTTGATCGTCACCGGCTTCTGGAACAGATGGCCGAGATGGAAGAGCTGCAGCCGGAAGCGCCCGCCCGAGGCCCCCAGCATCGAACGGTCCGGCCGGAAGCGGATCTGCATCCACTGGTCCCAGTCAAGCCGCGACAATTGCTCGGGAAGCGGCGCGACGGTTCCATCATAGGGACTGGCGCCAATCTCGCGCGCGCGGCGCACGATGTCGTCGTAACTGAACGCGGGTTGCGGCGCTACACGGGGGGCGGGGGCCGCCTGATTCTGGGCCTGGGCCAAGTTCTGGGCTTGGGCCACGCCGGGCGCGAGGGTAGGCAGAAGCGCTGCGGCGGCGACGCCACCAAGAAGCGAACGACGGCTAATGTCGGTCATGAAGGAGCTTTTCCGGGCGTTCGATGGTGGATTTCCGCTGACTGCTAGCAACTAAACACGTTCTGTTGCGCGGGCAAGCTGCCGCCGCCTTCAAGCTTGAGTCAAAAAGGGGCTCAGACTGGCGTGTAGGCGCCTTTTTTGGGGTCAAGGCAAAATAATGCTTGATCTGCGGGCGCGCATGCATATGTTTCGCCTTGCCCAAATCGCACGTGCCTGTGGTCGTGTGTCGGTGAGCGGGGATCCGGACAAGAGGCCGGTTAACCACTCGAAAAAACCGGCAGCCGGAGCGAACCGGCGAACCCCGCCAAACGGGGGACGCGACTTAAAGCAACGACGGACCGGGCTTTTTCGTCTCTGTCGGCCCCTCCAAAGGCCGGCGTACCGAAGAGGCTTGTCTCTCTTGCCGGGCGTGCGGACAGGGTTTCCCCTTTCCAAGCGGTGGCTGCTGAATCCGGATTGTCTCACGCCTTTCCGGATAAAGTAGCCTACGGCGCTGCACCTGATCGTCGCTGAGCTTGCCGATGTATTCGGTGGCAACGATGGCGATCAAGGTTGGTTTGTCTACTTGAGTCGCGTTTCCACAGCGCGGCGCAGGGAAAGCTTACCGGCCACCCATTTGGATTTCTTGCGCGCGACCGGGTGGTCGCGCCATGGGGGATGCCGCGATGACCGATCGCATCATGGAATTTCTTCGCCGACGCCGTGAAGATGGCCTCGACACCGGCCCTTGCCTGGTCGTGGATCGCGACGTTGTGCGCGACAATTATAACGCCTTCGCCAAGGCTCTGCCCGACACGCGCGTGTTTTACGCCGTGAAGGCGAACCCGCAGCCCGAAGTGCTCGACCTTCTCGCAAAGCTCGGCTCCTGCTTCGACACGGCTTCCGTTGTCGAAATCCAGCAGGTGCTCGCCACCGGCTGCTCTCCCGACCGGCTGAGCTTTGGCAACACGATCAAGAAGGAGCGCGACATCGCGCGGGCTTACGAGCTCGGCGTGCGCCTCTTCGCGGTCGATTGCGAAGTCGAGGTCGAGAAGATTGCGCGCGCTGCGCCGGGCTCGAAGGTGTTCTGCCGGATTCTCTGCGACGGCGCGGGCGCCGAATGGCCCCTGTCGCGCAAGTTCGGCTGCGTGCCCGAGATGGCCACAAGCGTGCTTGAGCATGCGCACCGGCTTGGCCTCACGGCCTACGGAGTGTCGTTCCACGTCGGCTCGCAGCAGCGCAACCCGCGCATGTGGGATTCTGCGCTGCGCTCGTCCGCCACGATCTTCCGGGATCTCGCTGAGCGGGGCATCCATCTCCAGATGGTGAATCTGGGCGGCGGCTTCCCGACGAAGTATCTGCGCGACGTGCCTGCGGTGAAGCAGTACGGACAGGCGATCTTCCGGTCGCTGCGCAAGCACTTCGGCAACAGCATCCCGGAGACGATCATCGAGCCGGGTCGCGGCATGGTCGGCAATGCGGGCGTCATCGAGGCCGAGGTCATCCTCGTGTCGAAGAAGTCGGCGGACGACAACGTGAAGTGGGTCTATCTCGACATCGGCAAGTTCAACGGACTCGCCGAGACCATGGACGAGATGATCCGCTATCCGATCCGTACGCCCTTCGATGGCGACGAGACGGAAGCTTGCGTGATCGCTGGTCCGACCTGCGATTCGGTGGACGTGCTCTACGAAAAGGAGCCGTACCACTTGCCGGTGAGCCTTGAGATCGGCGCGAAAGTGCTGATCGAAGGAACGGGAGCCTACACGACGACCTATTCGGCCGTCGGCTTCAATGGCTTCCCGCCGCTCGAGACTCACGTCATCTGAGCGGCCAAGGATCGCGCGACACCGCGCGGTCCATTCACCCTGAAATTGTCCCGGACGGCCCCGAACGGGGTGCGAGGGTCGCTGACCACCTCGAAGGAGGGTCGGATGACCTTGACTGCACTTGCCCGCGCGTCTCAGCGCGCTGACTTTCCGCGCGCTCCTGTTGCGCCCTTCGCCGTTCTGCGCCCGCTTCGCGGAACGAAAGAACTTGTCGCTTTGCGTCTGGAAATCGACGCGGACATCCCCGCGCGCGAGCGGCTACTCAATGCGGCGTTTGGCGCGGAGCGATTCGCCAAGACGAGCGAAGTTCTGCGCGCGGGCCGGTTGCCGGCGCGTGGGCTTGCGCTGTCCGCCATGCATAACGGCGAGCTCGTTGGCACGGTGCGGCTTTGGCATATCGACGCGGGCGGCAAGCCTGCGTTGCTGCTTGGGCCGCTCGCTGTGGCTGACAGCCATCGCAGCCTTGGCGTTGGCGGCGTGCTGATGCGCGAAGCTATTGCGCGCGCTTCGGCGCTGGGCCACAAGGCGATTATTCTTGTTGGCGATGCGCCGTATTACGAGCGCTTCGGCTTTTCCACCGCGTTGACGACACAGCTCGACATGCCGGGGCCGGTTGAACGCGCGCGTTTTCTGGCGTTGGAGCTTTCGCCCGGCGCGCTTGATGGCGCGCACGGTATGATTGCCGCGACGGGCGCGAAGGCGCCGCGTTCACGCGCCAAGCTTGCTTCCACGCGTCGGCGCGCTGCGTAATGGGCGTATGATTCGCGCCCAGCATTGACCTTGCCCTGATGGTTTGCTTGATGGCCCGCGACCTCTCGCGGGCCATTCGCTTGATCCCCGCTATTCTGTGACCTGGAGATGACGACATGACCGACTGGCCCGTACATGGCCGTATCGATGGCCCGATTGTGATGATCGGCTTCGGCTCTATCGGCAAGGGAACGCTCCCGCTGATCGAGCGCCATTTCACGTTCGACAAGACGCGCATGGTGATCGTTGATCCCAACGATTCCGATCGTGCGCTGGCTGAAAAGCACGGCGTGCGTTTCGTCAAAGCCGCCGTCACACAAGACAATTATCGGGAACTGCTGACGCCGCTGCTCAGCGCAGGCGGAGGCCAGGGCTTTTGCGTCAATCTGTCCGTCGACACATCATCGGTCGCGATCATGGAATTGTGCCGCGAGATCGGCGCGCTTTACATCGATACGGTCGCCGAGCCTTGGGCAGGGTTCTACTTCGACAAGAGCATGGGGCCGGAAGAGCGCTCCAACTACGCCTTGCGCGAACGCGTGCTTGATGCGCGTCGCAGAAATCCGGGTGGACCTACCGCAGTGTCGTGCTGCGGCGCCAACCCCGGCATGGTGTCGTGGTTCGTGAAGCGCGCGCTGCTTAACCTTGCGGTCGATCTGGGCGACGCGCACCCCGACCCCAGGAGCAAGGAAGATTGGGGCAAGCTGGCGCAGCGTCTTGGCGTGAAGGGAATTCACATCGCCGAGCGCGATACGCAACGCTCAAAAAAGCCCAAGCCGATGCAGGTTTTCGTCAACACGTGGTCTGTCGAGGGCTTCGTATCCGAAGGCATGCAGCCGGCGGAACTCGGCTGGGGCACGCACGAAAAGTGGCTGCCCGCCAACGCTGGAACGCATTCAAAGGGCTGCGGCGCGGCTATTTATATCAACCAGCCCGGCGCCAACACGCGCGTACGCTCGTGGACGCCGACCGCGCAGGCGCAATACGGCTATCTCGTCACACATAACGAGGCGATCTCGATCTCGGACTGGTTCACCGTGCGTGATGAGAGCGGCGATGCAGTGTATCGCCCGACGTGCCATTACGCTTATCATCCGTGCAATGACGCGGTCCTGTCGCTGCATGAAATGTTTGGTCAGGAAGGCGCCGTGCAGGAAGCGCAGCACATTCTCGACGAGAACGAGATCGAGGACGGCATCGACGAACTCGGCGTGCTGCTCTACGGCCATGAAAAGAACGCCTACTGGTTTGGCTCGCAACTCTCCATCGAGGAGACGCGCCGCATTGCGCCGTATCAGAATGCGACAGGGCTTCAGGTCACGTCCGCCGTGCTCTCGGGCATGGTGTGGGCCATTGAGAATCCCAGCGCAGGCATCGTGGAGGCTGACGACATAGACTTCCGCCGCTGTCTTGAAGTGCAGACGCCTTATCTCGGACCCGTCGTGGGCGTGTACACGGACTGGAATCCGCTCGTGGGGCGGCCCGGGTTCTTCCCGGAAGACATTGATGAGAGCGATCCCTGGCAATTCCGCAATGTGCTTGTACGGTAGGGCGATGCGCCGATCACGGCAAAGCCGGTCTTCAAGAAAGCGTGACAATGCGGGGGCCTTTGGGCTCCCGTTTCGTTTCAGGCTATAGCCAGCCTTTACGGCGGAAGTAGATGAACGGGATGATGGCCGTGATCACCATCAGCACGAGCGCAGTCGGGTAACCGGCGGCAATTTCAAGTTCGGGCATGAACTTGAAGTTCATGCCGTAGATAGACGCGACAAGAGTCGGCGGCATGAGGCACACCGAGGCGATCGAGAAGATCTTGATGATCTGGTTCTGTTCGAGATTGATGAGGCCAAGCGTCGCATCCAGCAGGAACGTGACCTTCGACGACAAATAAGTCGAGTGATCTGTGAGCGATGAGATGTCGCGCTGGATCGAGCGGATGCGCTGGCGCGTTTCCTTGATCGCCTTCTTGTTGGAATCTTCCGTGACGGCGGTGTGATAGGTGAGCACGCGCGTCATGCTCACGAGGCTTTCACGAACCATCGACAGCATGTCGCCTTCTCGGGCGATCTCGACGAGGACACTTCGGAAATCGCTGGTCTTGCGGCCAGTGTTGACGTTGGAGTTATGGAAAACCTCGTGGGAAATTGTGTCGATCTTGGCGCCGACCCGTTCGATCGTGTCGGCAATGCGGTCGATGAGGGCTTCAAGCAGGCCGAGCATGATCTGCTCACCGGCTGTGACATTCAACGCGCCGGGGCGCTGGGCTCGCGTGCTGTAGGCCAGGAACGGGCGCGGCTCGGCGAACCGGACCGTGACGAGGATTTGTCCCTTCAGCACGAAAGTGATTGGCGTCAGCAGAGGCGAATCGGTGTCGAGCTGGGCGAGGCCCGCGATCGTCATGAACTCGCCGCCGTCCTCGCTGTAGAGCCGCGAGGACATCTCAATTTCTTCCATCTCCTCCCGGGTCGGAATGGAGACGCCCACAATTTTCTCGACGAAGCGGTCCTCCTCTGGCGTTGGATGCAAGAGGTCGATCCACATAATCTGACCGGTGGCAAGGGTCGGCTCAGCGTTCGCCGTGACCGTAAGGTCGGCGGGAACGAGACATTCGTTTTCGCGGGTGTAGATGCGCAGCATTCTGCCGTCCCGGTGCAAGTCTGGAAAGCTTCCGGAGGATGTTTGCCTGCGTGGCAGCATCGCCGACGCAGGTCAACCGCAAATTCGGGCCTGATCTGCCCCGGAAGATGGGGCGCTGGCCTTGCTTTGGCCGGGATTTCGGGTTCAATCTCGCGTCATGTTCATCGGTCGCGGAAAATGGATAGGGGTAGTTCTCGCAGCTGGGGCCGCTGTGCTGGCCAGCGCCTTCGCGCCTGCGCTGGCCCATCCCCATGTATTCGTTGCGGTGAAGAGCGTTATCGTCTTCGCGCCTGACGGTCGTGTGACAGGCGTGCGCCATTCCTGGACGTTCGACGACATGTACTCCGCGTTCGCATTGCAGGGGCTGGGCGGCCGCGCTGGCAAGCCCTCCCAGCAGGAACTTCACGCGCTCGCCAAGGTGAACGTCGAGCAATTGGAAGAGACGGGCTATTTCACGTTCGTGCGCGCTGGCGGCCAGAAAATCGGATTTGGCCCGGCAACCGAATATCGGACCACGGTTGACGCAAAAAACATTTTGACGTTGCACTTTCTGGCGCCCTTGAAGGAGCCGGCAAGCGCAGGGCGCGCGTTTACGATGCAGGTTTATGATCCGACGTATTACGTCGCCTTCGATCTGGAGAAGACGAACCCGGTGACCATGGCGTCCGCGCCTGCCGGCTGTTCGCTCAACATCATCCAGCCCGCGCCGCTAGCTGCGGAATATCAAACGCAGCTCAATGATTCGGCGGGCACAAACATTTCGCCGGGACCGGAGTTTGGCATCAAGCTGGCTGCTCGTGTGGTGGTGGCGTGTCCTTGAGCGCGACGCGTCGTCATGCGCTGAGGCGCTTCGCCGGCGCCCTTCTGGGCGTCGCGTGCATCCTCGTGGCGCTGTCGTTTCTGGACGCAGCGGCGCACGAAATGTTTGCTCAGGCGCCTGTGCGGAGCCCGTTTGATATTGGTGTGCGTGAAGGCTCTGGCGCGCCGCCCGCAACGGGGTTCAGTGGGTGGGTGCTGTCGGAGCAGATCCGCTTCGAGCGCATGCTGAGCGGCGCCGTGCGGGCCATCAAGGCGGACTCGTCGGCGCTGTGGACGTTGCTTGGAATTTCGTTCGCCTATGGCGTGTTTCATGCGGCGGGGCCGGGGC
The DNA here is from genome assembly GCA_947498445.1 of Beijerinckiaceae bacterium. Lineage (GTDB taxonomy): Bacteria > Pseudomonadota > Alphaproteobacteria > Rhizobiales > Beijerinckiaceae > Terripilifer. Next base: position 6,743 of record CANMLK010000085.1, on the reverse strand, counting down.
ATGGCAAGGCCGTCGTCGCCTCCTACATGCTGGCGAACGAGCGCTCCCTGCGTCGCGGCGTCATCATCTCGCTCATGGCTGCAATTCTGCAGGGCGTTGTTGCGGTGCTGATCGTGGGCATTCTTGCTGCGGTGCTCAACGCCACGTCGGCGCGCATGCGCGACGCCGCCCACGCCGTGGAGATTGCAAGCTACGCGGGCATTGTGCTGCTCGGCGCGTGGCTCATCTGGCGCAAGGGCAGGGGTTTGCTCGCGGTGCTGGGCTTTGGCGCGCCGGGCCCCGGGCATGATCATGCGCCTGCCGACGACCACGCTGTGCATCAGCATGAAGCGCCAGCGCATGTCGCCCAATCACACCGCGATCATGCGCACCACGATCATCATGGTCACGCGCACGATCATGGACACGATCATGGACACGATCTTGGACACGATCATGGAAACCATCATGGGCATGATCACGCCCCCGTTCTTGCGAAGGCGGCCGCGCCTGCGCCGCATGTGCATGATGAGCATTGCGGGCATTTTCATGCGCCCTCGCCGGACATGCTCACCGACAAGAACTTTTCGTGGAAGACCGCCACGCTGACCGTCTTTGCAGCTGGCGCACGTCCTTGTTCGGGCGCTATTTTGGTGCTTGTGTTCGCCCTGGCGCAGGGCATTTTCTTCGTCGGCGTCGCCGCGACATTCGCCATGTCTATAGGCACCGCGATCACCACAAGCGCGCTCGCTGCCATGGCGGTGCTGGCGAAGGGGCTCGCCATCCGTTTTCTAGGCGAGGGATCGGACAGGGGAGTCGTCGCCGTTCGGGCGCTCGAACTGGTCGCCGCGATCCTCGTCTTCATGTTAGGCGCGAGCTTGCTGATGGGCGCCTTCGCTGGAAAAATCACCGCCGGCTAATCTAGAGACCTGCGGCTCCGCCATCGGAGCGGGGATCGTGCGCGCCGCGGATGCGCCCGTTTGGCGCCCGCACAAGCGCGCCAGCGTGCCCGAAGGCGTCTGAATACGCCTCGCGCGCAATTTCTACTTCGTGCCCAGCTCGTTGCAGCGCCCGCACGAGCGACGAATCAAAGCGGTCTTCGAGTTTCAGCGTCACGGATTCATCTCCCCATGTGCGCCCGAGCAGAAAACGCGGCGCGTCGATGGCTGCGTCCGGCGCCATGCCGAGGCGCATGCGGCTGAGGATCTGCGCCTGAAACTGCGGTTGCCCGTCGCCGCCCATCGAGCCGTAAACGGCCACGCGACCGTCATCAAAGGCGGAGAGCGGCGGATTGAGCGTGTGAAAGGGCCGCCGCCCGGGGTGTAGCGCCTGCACGGATTTTTCGTCCAGCGAGAACGCGACGCCGCGATTGTTCATCAGCACGCCGGTGGCGGGCAGTACGCAGCCTGAGCCCCATTCCCAATAGATGGACTGGATGTAAGACACCGCGAGCCCGCTGCCGTCGATGGCGCCCATCCACACTGTGTCGCCGCTGGAGGCGGGCAGGGGAAAGGGCGCGGCGCGGGACATGGAGATGGCCAGCGCCTCGCGCTGCAAGACATCGGCTGTGAGCCAGCGTTCGGGATCACTAGTCGGCCACTGGAAATCCGCGCATTCGACATCACGCACGGCGAAGGCGCGTTTGGTCGCCTCGACCAGCCCGTGAAAATGCTCAAACGTGTCGGCGCGCGTCACGTTCAGCCGTTCGAGCAGGCCGAGGATCATCAGCGACGCGAGGCCTTGCGTGGGCGGCGGCGCGTTGAAAACTGTGCCGCCGCGCAGCTGCACGCTGAGCGGCTGGCGCCAGCGGGCCTCCTGCTTGCGCAAATCCGCGCGCGTGACAGGCGAGCCAATGCGTTCAAGATCAGTCGCGATTTCGCGCGAAACGTCGCCGCGATAAAAATCCATCAACCCCGTGCGGGCGAGGTGATCGAGTGTTTCGGCCAGCTTTTCCTGCTTGCGCAGGTCGCCAGCCTTGGCCGTCTCGCCCTTGTCGAGAAAGGCTTCGGCAAAACCCGGCGCCTCTTTCAACTCGTCGAAACGGTTCGGTTTTGTCCGCGCTTCGCAAGGCGAGATGGCGCAGCCTTCGCGGGCATGGCGGGTGGCGTCGCGCAGGAGGTCTGGCAGGGGCATGCGGCCGCCAAGGGCTTGTGCAAGCTCCAGCGCCTGCGCCCATCCGGCCACGGCGCCGGGCGTCGTCAACGCCGCGAGCGGCCCCCGCGCAGGTATCGTCTTTTCGTGCCCGAGCTTGAAATAACTGCGGATTGTGGCGCGTTCGCCTGCCATCCCCAGCGCCTCAAGGCAGCGAACCTTGCCGCCGGGCTCACGGATCAGCCAGACCCCGTCGCCCCCGACGCCATTCATGTGCGGATAGACGACGGCGATGGTTGCGGCCATGGCGACCATGGCCTCGAGGGCGTTGCCGCCCTGGGCGAGAACGTCCTGCCCGGTCACGCAAGCGGCGCTATGGGGGGCGGCGACGGCGGCGAACGCGAATTCCGGGGTGGAGGACATAAACCTGTTTTCGTGAGAGGTGGGGGCTGGAACTTGCCGTCGGCCCGCCGCTGATATACGTCCTTCAGAGTGTCCCGCACAGGGGCCAGCGACCGGATTGTCCGAGCGGAGCAAGTCGTGGCCGAGAAGAAACCAATCAACTGGCGAAACGTGATGACCGTTTATGGCGCCGCCATTCTGGTGGGCACTGAACTGATCGGCCTGACGTGGGCTGGCGCGTGGGCGCTGGGCGGCCTGTTCGATCTGCCCCCTACGTTTCGCTATGTGATCGAAGCTGTTGGCGCGGCCCTGGGCGTTTATGGCGTGTACCACTTCGTGCGCGCGGCGCGTAAAGTTGAGCCCAGCAGGGGCTGACCGTAGCGTCCCGACCCACCGTCGTTAATTCACCCAAGTGACATCAGTATGCGCTCTGGCGTTGCGGGCGCGTGCAAGGCAAGCGCGCTGTTATCGCCGCTGGCGGCGGCAATAGCGTCGCGGATCGCGAACCAGACCGAGATCGCGAGCATAAGCGGCGGCTCGCCCACGGCCTTCGAGCGGAAGATCGTCTCTTCGCGATTGGGCGCATTTTCGAGGATGTGAACGCGAAAGTCTGCGGGCGCGTCGCGGCTGCCGGGAATTTTGTAGGTTGAGGGCGCATGGGTGCGCAGCCGCCCTGCATTGTCCCACCACAATTCCTCCATCGTCAGCCAACCCATGCCCTGCACGAAGCCGCCTTCGATCTGGCCCAGATCCAACGCGGGATTCAGCGAGTCGCCGCAATCGTTGATGATGTCGGTGCGCAGGCAGCGCGTCTCGCCGCTCAGCAGGTCAATCTCCACTTCCGACGCCGCTGCGCCGTAAGCAAAATAGTAAAAGGGGTGGCCCTTCAGTCGTTGCTGGTCCCAGTGAATTTTTGGCGTTGAATAGAAGCCCGCCGCCGAGAGCGATACGCGCTTGAGCCAGCATTTGGTCGCCAGTTCGCCAAAGCCGATGACGTGATTGCGGGACGTCACCTTGCCGTCGCGAAAGTCGATACTTTCTTCGGGTACATGCCATTCGCTTGCGGCCACATTCGTCATACGCGCGCGGATGGCCAGCGCCGCGTTGTGTGCAGCGGCGCCGTTGAGGTCGGAGCCGGATGATGCTGCGGTGGCTGAGGTGTTAGGCACCTTGTCGGTCCGCGTTGATGTGGGCGTGACGAAAGACGCTGGCACGCCGAAGGTTTCCGCCACGACCTGCGCGACCTTTGTGTACAGGCCCTGCCCCATTTCCGTGCCGCCGTGGTTGGCCTGAATGGAGCCATCCGTGTAGACATGCACCAGCGCGCCGCCCTGATTGAGGCTTGGCATGTTGAAGCTGATGCCAAACATGACGGGCGCTGTGGCGAGGCCACGCTTTTTCGTGGCGTGGCTCGCGTTGAACGCCGCAATCTGCGCACGGCGCGCGGCAACGTCAGCATCGGCGGCGAGCTTGTCCATCAACTCGTGGGCGATCATGTCGCTGACGGGCTGCTCGTATGGCGTGGTCAGGCCGCGCGAGGCTGAGTAATAATTTGCGCGGCGCACATCGTCGCGATCAACGCCAAGATGGCGCGCGATCTGGTCGATGATGGTCGCCAACGAGCATGCCTTGCGGTCCGCCAAAGCCGCGAAACGCGGTGTTGGACACTGTGTTCGTCTTGCAGCAGAGGCCTTTCGCCTCGACGTTGGGCACCTAATAACAATTTGTGACGTGGCAGATGGCGCGCGTCATAACCGACGACGTGAGATCAGCAACATTGCCGCCGCGCGCGGCGAGGCGCACGCGCAGGCCCGTCATGGCGCCCTGCTCGTCGAAGCTCACCTCCCAGTCGGCGCGAAAATCATGGCGCTTGCCGGTGACGATCATATCGTCATCCCGGTCCAGCCGCAGCTTTACAGGACGCTTTGTCTTGCGCGCGCCAATCGCCGCGATGCACGCGATGATGGTGGGCTGACTTTCCTTGCCGCCAAAGGCGCCGCCCATGCGGCGCACTTCCGCTGTCACCGCCGCCTGCGGCGCGCCGAGCACAAGCGCAACATGCTTTTGCACTTCGCTTGGATGCTGCGTTGACGACCACACATGCCATTGGTCCCCATCGAGCGGCGTGACCATGGCAATGTTGGTTTCCAGATAGAAATGATCCTGCCCGCCAATGTCGAGGCCGCCGTGCAGGATGTGTTGCGCGTTTGCGAGCGCGCTCTCGGGATCGCCATAAACGAGGCGCATGGGCGGGGAGGTCCAGTTTTCCGCCGCCACGGCGTCTGCGATCGAGAGAATGGCGGGCAGCTCTTCCCATTCAATCTTCACAAGGTCTGCGGCGCGCTTTGCGGAATCGTGACTTATGGCGATGATCGTGCCCACAGGGCAGCCTACGTAGTCTGCGATGTCGTGCGCGAGCGCGGGTTCGCCATGAAAAATGGGGCCAACTTCGTTTTCGCCGGGAATGTCTTCAGCGGTGATGAAAGCGACAACGCCTTCAGCCGCCAGCGCGGCGGATGCGTCGATACTCACGATGCGCGCGTGGGCGTGCGGCGACTTCACAAGGGCTGCATGGAGGCAGCCGCCGGGCTCGGCCATGTCATCCAGATAGGTGGCGGCGCCCGTAACATGTTGGCGTGCGCTGTCATGCGCGATGGGCTTGCCGACAATGTCGCGACGGTCGCTCATTCTGCGGCCTCCAGAAGCGCGCCGGTTGCGATGAGGAACCAGCGGCGCAGCAGGTTTTGCGCCACGCGCATGCGATAGGCGGCGCTGGCGCGGAAATCGTCTATGGGGGCGAAGTCCTGCGCCAACGCAAGGGCGGCGGCGTCAAATGTCGCTTGCGTGAGCGGCGCGCCGTCCAGCGCCGCTTCAGCGAACCGGGCGCGTGCTGGCGTCGCCGCCATACCGCCGAACGCGATGCGCGGCGATGCGATAAACTCGCCCTCGCGCTGAAAAGCGATGGCGCCGCAGACTGCGGAGATATCCTGATCGAAACGGCGCGAGATTTTGTCGACCCGCATGAAGGTATCCGCGCCCGGCAGAGGTATGATTACGCGGTCGATGAACTCACCCTGCTTCAGCGCCGTGCGGCGATAGCCGGTGAAGAAATCATCAAGCGGGATTTTGCGCTCGCCCTTCACGCTGCCCAGGATCACGCTGGCGCCCAGCGCCATCAGGATGGGCGGCGTGTCTCCGATGGGAGATGCGTTGGCGAGATTGCCGCCCATTGTGCCAAGCGCGCGAATTTGCGCCGAGCCAAGACGGCGCAACAGCACGCCGATGCTCGCATCAATGGCGGCCAGATGCGGCAGCGCCTGCGCATAGGTGACAGCGGCGCCGATGATGAGCGCATCGCCACACGTCTCGATCTGTTGCAGCTCGCGCACGGCGTTGATGGAAATGAGAGATGGCTGGCGCTGGCGCCGTTTGGTGACGTCGAGCCCAAGATCGGTGCAGCCTGCAAGGATGCGCGCGGAAGGATCGCCCATGAGCGCGGACGCGAGATCGGCGCGGGTGCGCGGCGAACTGAATTTGCTGTCCGGCGTTGCGCTGCTGAGCGCGCCATGGGCTTCAATAGAGCGCAGGCGCGCGGCGATGCCGGCCTCCATCTCGCTGAAGCGGTCGTCGCGCAGCGGCCCGAGGGCTTCTTGCGCAGCCGCAACAATCGGCCGGTAGCCTGTACAGCGGCACAGATTGCCGGCGATCATATCGTGGATTGCGTCTGTGGTGCTGGTTTGCGCCGCGCGGAAGCCTGCAAAGAGCGACATGACGAAGCCGGGCGTGCAATAGCCGCACTGACTTGCGTGCTGGGTTACCATGGTCGACTGGACCGGATGGAGCGTCTCCCCGTCGGCCAATCCTTCCACCGTCACCAGCAAGCGGCCATGGAGCTGGCCCATCAGCATGATGCACGCGTTAGCGGGCGACCATACGAGTGCGTTCTCCCGCACGTCGGCAATTGCGATCGTGCACGCGCCGCAATCACCCTCGGCGCAGCCTTCCTTGGTCCCCGTGAGGCGCCGGTTCAACCGCAGCCATTGCAGGACGGTCTGATCGGCGGGGCCCGCGACGGAGACCTCTTCGAGGCCATTGAGTAAAAAACGGATGTTCGCGCTCATATGGGAGCTCACGCAAAAAGCAGGCCGGGGCAATTCCCCTTCCACACTTGGGACAGCGCAGGCTATCGTAAAGCCCGGGTTCGGGATTGAAAATTCAACGATAGGACGTCGCCGGGGATAACCTTTCCCTTGGCGTGCGCCAATTAGGCA
>CANMLK010000084.1 GCA_947498445.1 Beijerinckiaceae bacterium | reverse complement strand
TGTCTGCCAATGCGAGCACTGTGGCGTGCAAACCCGCGCTTCGTTTCCCGGTGGCGTGAACGCGCCGGTGCAATATGGCGTGCCTGCACGCACGGAGCGGCGACACGCTGCGCTTTCTGCACGATCCATCCGTCCCCTTCACCAACAACGAGGCCGAACGAGACGTGCGCATGATGAAGCTGCGCATGAAAATCTCCGGCGGTTTCCGCTCACCCGAAGGCGCGGCAGACTTCGCGACAATCCGCAGCTTCCTCTCCACCGCCAGAAAGCAGGGCTGGAATATCGTCGAGGCACTGACCTGCGACCCGGCGCACCTCACAAAGAGGCTGCGCACGGCTTGAACCCGTGCGGTACCTGGGCAGTTACATAATAAGATAATAAAAATGCTCAGCGGCAGGGGAAAACTGTGTAAAGGCTGACTCGTGCAGGCTCGCCCCCGAACTTAGGGGGGCCGTGGTCCAAGGACCGCGATCCGCACTACCTAGGAAAAGGCCCAAGGGACCCGTGGCAGGCGCTAAATAGAGAAGCGCTCTTGGCTTGGACTATGCGCCAAGAGCAGGATTCAGACGGCTTCGAGTGAGAGACAGTGAGAGGCCCACTGAGCCATCAATATGCGCCGCTTCTCAAAATGATCGGTCCGATGATAGGCAGCCTCAACTTTATTTTCGACAGAATGTGCGAGTGCAGCTTCGCTAACCGCTCTTGGCGTTGACGTCGCCTCTTCGCACCAGTCTCTGAAAGTAGAGCGGAAGCCGTGAACAACAATTGGCCTGCCGTCGTTTGCCCGCCAAGGTATTTCCTTGCCGTCAGGCACCTCATTCATGCCTCGCACAAGCATCGAAAAAGCCATATCACTTAGTTTAGTTTTAGTTCGAATGCTCGGGAACATTAAAGCGTTTTTCTCGGATGCCAGCGGCGTTAGCTGAGATAGAAGATCTAGCACAGGGTCAGACAAGGGAATTCGGTGCTCCCTCCCCGCCTTCATTTTTACCCCGGGTATGGTCCAAACTTTCTTCTCCAGATCAAACTCAGACCAAAGGGCTCCCCTAACCTCTCCCGAGCGGGCAGCTGTCAGAATGCACAACAACAGCGCTTTGGCAGCAACGCCCTCCCTTGTCTCAAGCGCTGCGATAAATGCCGGAGCCTGTTCCCAACGCAGGGCGGGGTGATGTTCGGTTCGCTTGATCCTCGAAACATTGGCGAGACGGTGCTTAAGGCTTTCCTTCCAACGGGCTGGGTTGTCACCACTCCGCCAACCCTTAGCTTTTGCAAAATCTAAAATAGCTTCGATACGACCTCGAAGCCGAGAGGCTGTCTCGGCTATGGAAAGCCAGATTGGCTTTAAAACCTCCTCAACCCCGTCGGCGTCAACATCCGCCACAGGCAGGTCCCCCAAGATTGGGAACGCATAGGTATCTAAGGTTGAAAGCCATTGTGCGCGATGTTTTGGGTTCTTCCACCCCGCTTCTTGGGCCTGCACATACTCAAGGGCTACTTCTTTAAAGGTTTTCGCACGAGCAATGCTCAGTGCGGCTGCAGCCCGTCCTGCGTTAATAGCCTGCTCTCGTGCCCCAATCGGGTCGACCCCACTTTTTACAAGGGACCGGGCCTCGGCAGCCAACTCTCGGGCTTTGGCGAGAGAGACCCCACTTGATCCATCCCCATAGGCGCCCAGCCCCATTGTTCGGGGCTTTCCGTTGAGCATAAAGCGCAGGATCCAAGACTTGGATCCGGTGGGCATAATCTGAAGATTTAAGCCTTGGCCGTCTAAAAACAGTGCCGGGCCTCTCCTGCCCTTTGGGTACGCTGCTCTGGAGACCTTCAACGCATTTAAGGATGGCATTAGGAGCGCGCCTACTTTTGAACGAGCAATTTTCACCTACAAATCAACCTACAATAAAACGTCGGATTTGACCACACACTCCAAGAGCTTGTTGGACGTCATTTTACAAAAATACCAATGATTGCGGGGTATAATCTCTGTTACTGGACGTTCTTGGAATTTAAGTTAGCGGACACCGCGTCTGTCGAACTCTCAGATTGTTTGCTGCGGATGATCCACACTCTTCAACGCGGAATTCTCGCCGTTCAGGCGGGACTGATCTGCACAGCTGACATCCTCGCTGCCCTCTGGAATCGTCTTCCTTCAGAACGGCATGACTCCGCGCCTGACCCGGTTGTTCTGGCGATCTTCGCCAGCGCGGGCGGCGTTTCAATCGCGGCGACGTTGGCGCTGATCGTGACTGTTCCCAAATAAGGGCCCAGCCAGGACTTCTGCTCTTGCCGAAGCGCTCTGTGCCCGCCGACCTCATACCCGTCGAAGCAGCGCAGCGCCCTATTCGGGCGCCGCTTCGCCTTCAATCGCGCCGGGCTCTTCCGCGCCGTTCGGCTCGATGGTCTCGTAATCGGTGATGCGCTCGACCGACACGACCTTTTCATCCTCCGCCGTGCGGAAGACGATCACGCCCTGAGTTGAGCGTCCCGCGACACGGATGCCGTTGACCGGGCAACGGATAAGCTGGCCGCCGTCGGTTACGAGCATCAACTGGTCGCTGTGTTCAACCGGGAATGAGGCGACCAACTTGCCGTTGCGTGCATTCACCGCCATCGCCGTGATGCCTTTGCCGCCGCGACCCGAGACGCGATATTCATAGGACGACGTGCGTTTGCCAAAACCGCGTTCGGAGATGGTCAGAATCTCCTGCTCGGCCGCAGACATCTGCGCGTAGCGATCCGACGAGATGCTGGCGTTGGCCGAGGCCTCTTCCGCTGCGTCCGCCGGCTCAATTGCGACCGACTCGCCGGCGACTTCCACGCCGTCAGCCTCGCCGGCCACAGCCCTGCGCATCTTAAGGAACGCGACGCGCTCGTCTGGCGTCGCCTCCATGTGGCGCAGGATCGCGATGGAAATCACGCGGTCGCCGTCGGCCATGTTGACGCCGCGCACGCCCATGGAATCGCGGCCCTTGAACACGCGCACTTCGTCGCGGATCTGGAAGCGGATGCACTGGCCGTTGGACGTCGTGAGCAGGACGTCGTCTTCCTCGGTGCACATCTGCACGTCGACGATCGCCTCGCCCTCATCGAGTTTCATGGCGATCTTGCCGTTGCGGTTCACCTGCGTGAAGTCGGACAACTTGTTGCGGCGGACTGTGCCGCGCGTCGTTGCAAACATCACGTCGAGGCCTTCCCACTGGGCCTCGTCCTCGGGCAGAGCGAGAATGCTGGTGACGCGCTCGCCCTCCTCCAGATTCGTGAGAATGTTCTTGAGGTATTTGCCAAGCGCCTGGGGAGCGGCGAGCGGCAGGCGCCACACCTTCTCCTTGTACACGTAGCCGCTGGACGTGAAGAACAGCAACGGCTGATGCGTATTGGCGACGAACAGGCGGGCGACGAAGTCCTCCTCGCGCGTCTGCATTCCAGAGCGGCCCTTGCCGCCGCGACGCTGCGCGCGATAGGTGGAAAGCGGCACGCGCTTGACGTAACCGTTATGGGACACGGTGACGACCATGTCCTCTTGCTGGATCAGGTCTTCGTCGTCGAGATCGGAGTCGCTATCGAGAATGATGGTGCGGCGCGGCGTCGCGAAGTTCGTCTTCGCGTCCTCCATCTCGGCGCGGATGATGCTCATCACACGCTCGCGCGAGCGCAGGATATCGAGATAATCCGCGATTTCCGTGGCGTACTTGTTCAACGCCTCGGAGATTTCATCGCGGCCTAGCGCGGTGAGGCGCTGCAGGCGCAACTCCAGAATCGCGCGCGCTTGAGTCTCGGACAGCCGATAGGCGCCGTCCTCTTTCATCTTGTGGCGCGGATCGTCGATAAGCGCGATCAGCGGCGCCATGTCGTTCGCCGGCCAGTCGCGTTCCATCAACGCCGAGCGCGCGGTGGCTGCGTCCGGCGAGGTGCGGATCAGCCGGATCACTTCGTCGATGTTGGCGACGGCGATGGCGAGGCCAACCTGAACGTGGGCGCTGTCGCGCGCCTTGCCCAGCAGGTACTTCGTGCGGCGCGTGACGACTTCCTCACGGAAGTCGAGGAAGCAGACGAGGAAGTCCTTGAGATTGAGCATCTCGGGACGACCGCCGTTGAGCGCGATCATGTTCGCGCCGAACGTCGATTGAAGCTGCGTGTAACGCCACAACTGATTGAGAACGACCTCGGCCACAGCGTCGCGCTTGATTTCGATAACGATGCGCATGCCGTCGCGATCGGATTCGTCGCGCAGGTCGGAGATGCCCTCAACGCGCTTCTCGCGCACCAGTTCGGCGATCTTTTCGATCAACGTGGTCTTGTTGACCTGATACGGGATCTCCGTGACGATCAACGCCTCGCGATCACGGCGCATCTGCTCGACGCCGACCTTGGCGCGCATAAGGATGGAGCCGCGCCCGGTGCGATAGGCCAACCTGATGCCGCCGCGCCCCAGAATCGAGCCGCCGGTGGGAAAATCAGGACCGGGCACGATCTCGGTCAATTCCTCGATCGAGATGTCGGGGCGCTCCATGAGCGCGAACACCGCATCGATGATCTCACCCAGATTATGGGGCGGGATATTAGTCGCCATGCCGACGGCGATGCCGCCTGCGCCATTAACAAGGAGATTGGGATATTTGGCTGGCAAAACCACGGGCTCGCGGAATTCGCCCGAATAGTTCTGCGAGAAATCGACCGTGTCCTTGTCGAGATCGTCAAGCAGCGGAATCGCCGAGCGCGCGAGACGAACCTCGGTGTAGCGTTCGGCCGCCGCGCGGTCGCCGTCGATGGAACCGAAATTGCCCTGGCCGTCGATCAACGGAAGCCGCAACGAGAACGGCTGCGCGAGGCGCACGAGTGCGTCATAAATCGCAAGGTTGCCGTGGGGATGGTATTTACCCATCGTGTCGCCGGTGACGCGCGCTGACTTCTTGTGCGCCTTATCCGGCGTGAAGCCGTTTTCGTACATCGTATAGAGAATGCGCCGGTGCACGGGCTTGAGGCCATCGCGCACGTCGGGCAGAGCGCGGCTCACGATCACGCTCATCGCGTAATCGAGATAGCTGCGCTTCATCTCGTCGACGATGGAGACTGGCTTGATATCGGAGCCCGACTGATCGGGACTTGCAGGATTTTTGGGGTCGGCCAAGAAGGCGGATTCCTTGCGGGTAAAAAGACTGTCGCCTGTCTATCCGATTCCCCGCGCTCGCGCCAGCGTTAACGGTAGCGCGAAATTATAAGGAAGACACTGAATTTCAAGGATTTTCAGCAAGCAGCAACACAGCGCGCGCAAGCCGAAGACGATCGCTGCGCTCAGGCCCCCGCGTTGGCTTAGAACGGGATGTCGTCGTCGATGGGGGCGCTGGAGCGTCCGCCGCCCACCGCAGCCGGACGTCTCTCAGGCGCACGCTCCATGGGCGAGGACCGGCCAAAGCTCGCGCTTTCACCGCCGCCACCGCCGCCGCCGTAGCCACGATCATCGCCATCCCGGCGACCGTCCAGCAATGTCATGTTGCTGTTGAACCCCTGCAGGACAACGTCCGTGGTGTAGCGGTCGTTGCCGTCCTTGTCCTGCCACTTGCGGGTCTGCAACTGGCCCTCAATGTAAACCTTCGAGCCCTTCTTGAGGTATTGCTCGGCAACCTTGCAAAGGCCTTCGTTGAAGATCGACACGTTGTGCCACTCGGTCTTTTCCTTGCGCTCGCCCGTGCCCTTGTCGCGCCAGCTTTCGGACGTCGCCAGAGTAAAGCTCACGACCTGCCCGCCGCTCGGGAAGCGCCGGGATTCCGGGTCCTTGCCAAGGTTTCCGACGAGAATGACCTTGTTGACGCTGCCTGCCATGTCGATCTCCAAACCCGCGTTTGCGGAACGTTCATGCCGCACACTATCCCGCCCGGCCCTGCGGCGGCGCCCGCTGTGGCGCTTTTCCACCGCTTTGTCGCCTGCGCCCGGGCTAGCGCCCTTTGCAAAAATGTTCTACTTTTGTTCCGTAAGTGAGTCAAACCCGCCCAGCAAAAAGCGTCCAGCGCGTATCCCGTTCCGCAGGCGGCGTCACTTATCCGGTGGATAGGAGGCGCTGTTTCAATTAGCCGCCTGTGAAACCAGCAGCCAAAACCCTACGTTCTTTTCAAATCTCCCCGAACGAAACCGGACCCCATGCCCGCGAAGCCTAAGAAGGGCGCTGCGCCCAAGACCGCCGTTGCCCGCGAAACTCCCGTCGCCCGCGCCGCCAATCCCGCCCCGCCCCTGCCCTTCGCCGACCAGCGGTCCATCGTTGTGCGCGGGGCCCGCGAACATAATCTCAAGAACGTGGACCTGACGATTCCGCGCGACAAGCTTGTGGTGTTCACGGGCCTGTCAGGCTCGGGCAAGTCGTCGCTGGCGTTCGACACCATCTACGCCGAGGGCCAGCGGCGCTACGTGGAATCGCTGTCGGCCTACGCGCGACAATTTCTGGAGATGATGCAGAAGCCGGACGTCGACCAGATCGACGGCCTGTCACCCGCCATTTCCATCGAACAGAAGACAACGTCGAAGAACCCGCGCTCCACCGTGGGCACAGTGACCGAGATCTACGATTACATGCGCCTGCTTTGGGCGCGCGTGGGCGTGCCCTATTCGCCCGCCACAGGCCTGCCGATTGAAAGCCAGACGGTCAGCCAGATGGTGGACCGTGTGCTGGCCTTGCCGGAAAAATCGCGGCTTTACTTACTCGCCCCCGTGGTGCGCGGCCGCAAGGGCGAATACCGCAAGGAAATCGCCGAATACATGAAAAAGGGCTTTCAGCGGCTCAAGATTGACGGCACGTATTACGAAATCGGCGACGCGCCCACGCTCGACAAGAAGTTCAAGCATGACATCGACGTTGTTGTGGACCGCATCGTTGTGCGGCCTGACGCCGCCGCACGGTTGGCGGAATCGTTTGAGACGTCGCTTGAGCTGGCCGATGGCATCGCCATCATCGAGTACGCCGACGAGAAGGATGAAAAGGGACAGCCCAAGCGCATTCTGTTCTCTTCGAAATTCGCGTGTCCCGTGTCGGGCTTCACGATTCAGGAGATCGAGCCGCGGCTCTTCTCGTTCAACAACCCGTTCGGCGCCTGCCCCAAATGCGGCGGTCTGGGATTTGAACAGAAGATCGACCCGGAGATGGTGATCCCCGACCCCAAGGCCACCCTGCGCAAGGGCGCCGTCGCGCCATGGGCCAAGTCGTCATCGCCGTATTATCTGCAAACGCTAGAAGCGCTGGGCAAACACTACAAGTTTCGCCTCGACCTGCCATGGCAGGAACTGCCGGAGAAAGCGCGCGACACGATCCTGTATGGCTCGGGCGACGAAGACGTTCGCTTTTCCTATGACGACGGCTTGCGCGCGTATCAGGTGAAGAAGCCGTTTGAAGGCGTCGTAACAAATCTTGAACGCCGCTATCTGGAAACGGAAAGCGAGTGGGCGCGCGAAGAAATTTCGCGCTTCATGTCAGACACCCCGTGCGCGTCGTGTGATGGCCACCGGCTGAAGCCCGAAGCGCTGGCGGTGAAAATCGACGCGCAGCACGTTGGCGAAATCTCCTGCATGTCGGTGAAGCAGGCCGCGCAATGGGCGACCGATCTTCCCAAGCGGCTCGACAAGAAGAAGAACGAGATCGCCGGACGCATCCTGAAGGAAATCCGCGACCGGCTGACGTTTCTCGTCGACGTCGGGCTTGATTATCTGACCCTGGCGCGCGCGGCGGGCACGTTATCCGGCGGCGAGAGCCAGCGCATCCGGCTGGCTTCACAGATCGGCTCGGGCCTTACGGGCGTTTTGTATGTGCTCGATGAACCGTCCATCGGCCTGCACCAGCGCGACAACGCGCGCTTGCTCGATACGCTGCGGCGGCTGCGCGATCTGGGCAACACGGTCATAGTGGTCGAGCACGATGAGGACGCCATTCTCACCGCCGATTACGTGGTGGATGTGGGCCCGGGCGCTGGCATCCACGGCGGGCGCATCGTGTCTGAAGGCAAGCCTGCTGACATTCTCGCCGATCTGAATTCGCTCACCGGCGATTATCTATCCGGCCGCAAGGCCGTGATGACGCCAAAGGCGCGGCGCAAGGCGCAGCCCAACCGCAAGCTGAAAATCGTCGGCGCCAAGGGCAACAATCTCAAGAACGTCACGGCGGAAATTCCGCTCGGCACGTTCACATGCGTGACGGGCGTATCGGGCGGCGGTAAATCCACGCTCGTTATCGACACGCTTTACAAGGCTGTCGCGCGTCGTCTCAACGGCGCGATGGAGCATCCCGCCTCGCACGAAAAAATCGAGGGGCTGGAACACCTCGACAAGGTGATCGACATTGACCAGTCGCCCATCGGGCGCACGCCGCGCTCCAACCCTGCGACCTACACCGGCGCGTTCACGCCGATCCGCGAATGGTTTGCGCAATTGCCGGAGGCGAAGGCGCGCGGCTATCTGCCGGGGCGCTTCTCGTTCAACGTGAAGGGCGGGCGCTGCGAGGCGTGTCAGGGCGACGGCCTCATCAAGATCGAGATGCACTTCCTGCCGGACGTGTATGTCACCTGCGACGTGTGCAAGGGCCGTCGTTACGACCGCGAAACGCTGGAAGTGAAGTATCGCGACAAGTCGATCGCCGATGTTCTCGACATGACGGTTGAGGAAGCGCGCGACCTGTTCAAGGCTGTGCCGATCATCCGCGAGAAGATGGCCACGCTGAAGCGCGTCGGCCTCGACTATATCAAGGTGGGCCAGCAGGCGACTACGCTTTCGGGCGGCGAAGCGCAGCGCGTGAAACTGTCGAAGGAATTGTCGCGCCGCTCCACGGGGCGCACGCTCTACATTCTCGATGAACCCACGACGGGCCTGCATTTTCACGATGTGAAAAAGCTGCTCGAAGTGCTGCACGAGCTGGTCGATCAGGGCAACAGCGTGGTGGTGATCGAGCACAATCTCGAAGTCATCAAGACGGCCGACTGGGTGATCGATCTGGGCCCCGAAGGCGGCGACGGCGGCGGCGAGATTGTCGCGGTTGGCACGCCCGAGGACATTGTGAAGAACGTGCGTTCGCACACGGGCAAGTTCCTCAAGGACGTGCTGGCGCGGCGGCCTCCGCCAGTGGAGGAAAAGCCTGTGCGGGCGAAGGGGCGTGCGGCTGCGGAGTAAGCAGGCGCGTCATACGCGGGCTTGACCCGCGCATCCAGGTTGTGAACCCCATTGTGAGCCACTGCGCTTGGATACGCGGGTCAAGCCCGCGTATGACGGCCACGGGCGGCCACAAGCGTCCACGAACTCGCCCTACGCCGCCTTCTTCATCGCAATGGCCGCAAGGTCACGCATGATGCGGCGCGCGCCTTCGAGCCGCGCGTCGGGATCGTCAAGATCACGCACGAAGACGATCTTCATGTCAGGGCGAACCTTGGCGCGGGGGCCCTGCTCCGTGACATAGCGCACCAGCCCGGCCGGGTTGGCGAAGGAATTGTCGCGGAACGTGATGACGACGCCCTTGGGGCCAGCTTCCAGCTTTTCCACATGAGCCTTGCGGCACAGCGCTTTCACCGACATGAGCTTGAGCAATTGCTTGACCTCGTCCGGCATCGCGCCAAAGCGGTCGATCATCTCCGCGCCGAAGGTTTCGATTTCCTCGTCGGTCTCAAGAGTCGACAGGCGACGGTAGAGGTTCAGCCGGACGCTGAGATCATCGACGTAGGTTTCAGGAATAGTGACGGGCACGCCGACCGTGATCGAAGGCGACCAAGCTTCTTCCTGTTGCTCGTCAGCGCCAGCCTTGAGCGCGGCGACGGCCTCCTCCAGCATCTGCTGATAAAGCTCGTAGCCGACTTCCTTAATGTGGCCCGATTGCTCGTCGCCGAGCAAATTGCCCGCGCCGCGAATGTCGAGATCGTGGCTTGCAAGCTGAAAGCCTGCGCCCAGCGTGTCGAGAGATTGCAGCACTTTCAGCCGCTTCTCCGCCTGCGCGGTGAGCGTGCGGTTCACGGGCAGCGTGAAGAGCGCATAGGCGCGAATTTTTGAGCGACCGACACGCCCGCGCAGCTGATACAATTGCGCGAGTCCAAACATGTCCGCGCGGTACACAACCAACGTATTTGCGGTGGGAATATCAAGACCGGATTCAACAATCGCGGTCGATACAAGCACGTCGTACTTGCCGTCGTAGAAGGCCGACATGCGCTCTTCCAGCTCGGTCGGCGCCATCTGTCCGTGGGCGGTGATGAACTTCACCTCCGGCACAGACTTGCGCAGGAACGCGGCTGCGTCTTCAATATCCTCGATGCGCGGACAGACATAAAAGCTCTGGCCGCCGCGATAGCGTTCGCGCAACAAAGCTTCGCGCACGAGCAATTCATCGAATGGCATGATTGACGTGCGCACGGCGAGACGATCAACGGGCGGCGTCGCGATGATCGACAAATCGCGCACTCCCGTCATTGCAAGCTGCAACGTGCGCGGAATCGGCGTGGCCGATAGCGTCAGCACATGCACTTCGGCGCGCATTTCCTTGAGCCGCTCTTTGTGCGCGACGCCAAAGTGCTGCTCCTCGTCGATGACGACGAGGCCAAGGTCACGGAAGCTGACGGCCTTTCCAAGCACGGCGTGCGTGCCAACGACAATGTCCACCGAACCGTCGGTGAGCCCCTTCTTCGTTTCGCGCTGATCCGCGGTTCCCACCATGCGCGACAATTGCCGCACGTGCAGCGGCAGACCGGCAAAGCGCTGTGCGAAGTTCTTGTAATGCTGGCGCGCCAGCAGCGTTGTTGGCACGACGACTGCAACCTGCTTGCCGTTGATGGCGGCGGCGAACGCCGCGCGCAACGCGACTTCCGTCTTGCCGAAACCGACATCGCCGCACACAAGGCGGTCCATGGGCCGGCCCGCCGCCAGATCGTCCAGCACCGCATCAATGGCGTTCTGCTGGTCTTCGGTTTCGTCAAAAGCAAAGCGCGCGCAGAATTCGTCGTAGAGCCCATCTGGCGGCAACAAGCGAGGGGCGGCGTGGGTCTGGCGCGCGGCGGCGATGCGAATGAGTTCATGCGCCATCTCGCGGATGCGCTTCTTCATGCGCGCCTTGCGCGTCTGCCAGCCCAGTCCACCGAGCCTGTCGAGCGGCACTTCGGTGTCTTCCGAACCGTAGCGCGACAGAAGCTCGATGTTTTCGACGGGCAGGAAAAGCTTGGCGCTCTCTGCGTAGAGAATTTCGAGGCAATCGTGCGGCGCGCCTGCCGCCTCAATCGCTTTCAGCCCCATGAAACGGCCAATGCCATGATCCACATGGACGACAAGATCGCCCACTGTCAGAGACGCGACTTCGCTCAGGAACTCCTGCGCGCGCTTGGTGCGCTTGCGACCGCGGATGAGGCGGTCGCCCAGCAGATCCTGCTCGCCGATGATCGCAAGGTCGTCGGTCTCGAACCCCTGCTCAAGCGGCAGAATCGCGAGCGTCACTTCGTTGCGCGGAATGGCCATCGCGACCGACAGCGCGTGGACAGATTTCGCGCCTTTCAATCCGTGTTCAGACAGCACGTTCAACATGCGTTCGCGCGAGCCGTCCGAAAAGCCCGCGACGATGACGCGTTTGCGCTTGGACTGCAGGTCGCGAATGTGCGCCACCGCTGCTTCAAAAATGTTGATTGTCTCGTCAGTGCGCTCAGCGGCGAACGTGCGCCCGGCGCGCGCGCCGCAATCCACCACAATCGTGCCGTCGGAGGGACCGTCGAAAGGCGTCAGCCGCGCGACGGGAGCGCGGCCAAGGCGCGAGCGCCATTCGTCGGGCTTGAGATACAGCGCTTCGGGCGGAAGCGGCTTATAGGACGGGCCATTGGGGTCCGCGTCCTGCCGCTCCTTGCGCGCGTCGTAATAGTCCTGGATTTCGCCAAGGCGCTCGCCCACAGCGTCATCCGCCAGCGCATCGAAGAGCAGCGGCGCGTCGCCGAGATAATCAAACAGTGTGTCAGCGCCGCCATAATACAATGGCAGCCAATGCTCCATGCCGGGATGGCGCCTGCCCTCGCTCACCGCTTCGTACAGGCCATCGCCGCGCGTCTGTGCGCCAAAGGCCGCCACATATCCCTGACGGAAGCGCCGTATCGTATCCGTGGTGAGTTGCACCTCGCTCATCGGCACCAGATCGAGCGCGCGAAGTTGCGCCGTCGTGCGCTGCGTTTCAGGATCGAAAGCGCGGATCGATTCAAGCGTGTCGCCAAAAAAGTCGAGGCGCAGCGGCGCGGGCATGCCCGGCGGGAAAAGGTCGAGGATGCCGCCGCGCACGGCGTATTCGCCGGTGTCGCGCACGGTGGACGAGCGCAGGTAACCGTTGGACTCCAGCCACTTTGCAAGCCCGTTCATGTCGACGGCGTTGCCGGGCGCGGCGGAAAAACTTTCCGTCTCGATGAACTTGCGCGGCGGCAGGCGCTGCAACATCGCGTCGATGGTGGTGCACAGGATGCGCGGCTTTTGAGCGGACGAGCGCGTGCGGGCGATGCGCGCCATCACTGTCATGCGCCGCGAGACGATGCCCGCGTTCGGCGAAGAACGGTCATAGGGCTGGCAATCCCACGCCGGAAAATCGAGCACTTCAAGATCAGGCGCGGTGAAGGCGAGCCCATCCTGAAACATGCGCGAGCGCTGGGCGTCGCGCGCCACATGCACCAGCGCGGCGGCGCCTTCGGCTCCCGCTGCGGCAAGGCCGCGCACAAGGTCAGCGGCGACGAAGGCGTCAAAGCCATCGGGCGCATGCGCCAGCGTAAGCGAGGCGCCTTTGGCGAGTTCCGCAACGGCGCGCTTGAATTCTTTCATAGGGAGATTTTCCGCACAGGGAGACATTTTCGCGCATGAAGCGCCTGTCGCAAGCGCATAACAAAGTTGCCGCCGGCAGGAATCTGCCGTCGCTTCACGCGCTATATAGGCCAACGAAGGTTGTGGGGAAAGCGGCCTCGCCGCTTATCCGTGGATCGGACCCGCATGCTCGTGGAAGCCCTTCAATTGCGCGAAGAGCGCGGTGTCATACTCGGGCGGCAACGGAACCGCGTCGGTCAGCCACTTGAAGAGGTCCGGGTCAGGTGCGTCCATGAGAAACTCGAAGGCGTCGAGGTCTTCATCGGACAGAACCGCGAGTTTGGCGTCCGCGAATTTCCCCATGAGGATGTCCATTTCCTTCATGCCGCGATGCCATGCGCGGAACAGCATCTTTCGGCGGCGAGGGTCGAGCGTTGCAGAGGAAATGGCGGTGGACACAGGCGAATTCCTGAAAAGGGCTTGGAGATTGCGTCGCGTATACACGAAAGTAGGCAGGCTGTCGCGAACGTCAGCCCCCTGCGGCGCCATGCTCCAGCTTGGCGCTTGATCGCGACCCGGTTATCAACATCACATGCGCCCCACCGCACTCAATCCACTGTTCGCCGCCGCCCGCACGCTGCCCGGCGTGGGCGACAAGACAGGCAAGTTGTTCGACCGGCTCCTCGCGCAGGGCAGCGCGGAGACGCGCGTGCTGGACGTTGCGTTTCACCTTCCCCACTCGTCCATCGACAGACGCTCGCGCCCCAAGATTTCCGATGCGCAACTGGATCAGGTGGTGACAATCGAGGCGGTCGCCACAGAGCATCGCCCGCCCCCGCCCCGTTCGCGCGCGCCCTACAAGGTGCTGGTGGAGGATGAGACGGGCGATCTGCTGCTGGTGTTCTTTCTCGCCAATCATCAGTGGATCGAAAAAATGCTGCCGCTGGGCGCGCGGCGGTGGATTTCCGGCAAGCTGGAGCTTTGGGAGGGCCATCTGCAGATGGTCCACCCCGACCGCGTGCTTGACGAGGAAGCGCTGAAAAAGCTGCCTCCTGTCGAGCCGGTCTACGGACTTACCGAGGGGCTGTATCAACGCAACATTCAGCGCGCGGTGGAAGGCGCCCTCGCCCGACTGCCAGACCTTGCCGAATGGCTCGATCCCGCGTTTCAGCGCCAGCGCAAATGGCCTTCATTTTCGGACGCGCTTCACAGCGTGCATCACCCGCAAACGCCGCAGGATGTGGAGCCGATGCAGCCCGCGCGGCTGCGCCTCGCCTATGACGAATTGCTCGCCAACCAGCTGGCGCTCGTCATGGTGCGCGCGCGCATGAAAAAGCTGGGCGGCCGCCCAAGCCCAGGCGACGGGCGTTACACGCGCAAGATAGAAGCTGACCTGCCCTATTCGCTCACCGGCGCGCAGCAGACTGCGCTCGACGAAATCCGCGCCGATCTGACCAGCGACAAGCGCATGTTGCGACTCGTGCAGGGCGATGTGGGCTCGGGCAAGACAATCGTCGCGCTGCTGGCGATGGCGCATGTGGTGGAGGCCGGGCGGCAAGCGGCCCTCATGGCGCCAACGGAAATTCTCGCCCGCCAGCATTACGAGCGGCTTGGGGCGCTCTGCGAGACGGCAGGGCTGCGGTTGGCGCTTCTCACGGGGCGCGACAAGGCCGCTGAGCGCAAGGTGACCCTAGCCAGACTTGTCGCCGGGGATATCGACATCGTAATCGGCACCCATGCGCTTTTTCAGGAAAGCGTCGCGTTCGCCGATCTCGGGCTTGCCGTTGTCGACGAACAACATCGCTTTGGCGTGCATCAACGTCTGGCGCTGGGTGAAAAAGGCGCCGCCGTTGATGTACTGGTCATGACAGCCACGCCCATCCCGCGCACGCTCGTGCTGACATATTTCGGCGACATGGACGTGTCTGTCCTGCGCGAAAAGCCGCCGGGCCGCGCGCCCATAGACACGCGCGCCATTCCGCTGGAGCGCATTGACGAAGTGATCGACGGCATTGGCCGCGCCATCGGCAACGGCGCCCGCGTCTACTGGGTGTGTCCGCTGGTCGATGAAAACGAAGACCTCGACGTCGCCGCAGCAACTGAGCGCGCCGAAGTGCTGCGGCAGTTTTTTGGCGACCAGGTCGGGCTCATTCACGGCAAGATGAAGGGCGCCGACAAGGACGCTGCCATGTCGGCGTTCCAGCGCGGCGACACGAAGATCCTTGTCGCGACGACCGTCATCGAAGTCGGCGT
The DNA here is from genome assembly GCA_947498445.1 of Beijerinckiaceae bacterium. Classification (GTDB taxonomy): domain Bacteria; phylum Pseudomonadota; class Alphaproteobacteria; order Rhizobiales; family Beijerinckiaceae; genus Terripilifer. The sequence continues at coordinate 21 of CANMLK010000084.1, read as the reverse complement.
GGATGTGCCCGAAGCCACGAT
>CANMLK010000083.1 GCA_947498445.1 Beijerinckiaceae bacterium | reverse complement strand
ATCCCCCAGCCCCCGATCCAACGATCAAGGGCCTTTATCTGCCGTACTTTTAGTCCGGCGCGACCAAACAAATCGGCCGCTTCTGTGAGGGATTATTGCTCCGGCTTTTACAGGGCGTCTTGTGCCATCGGTCGCTCACTCCGGCGCATTCCCTTACGTTAGCTTAATCTTAGCTCCGCTCTGCAAGGCGTGTAAAGCACACTTTGGCTTTCGCCCTGAAGGCGGCGTTATCTGCGATCAACCAATTTTAACGCTGCTTGACGCGGCGGGCGGAGGGTCGCCGATTTGCCATCGGCTACGTCCCCAAAGCGCTGGATGAGGTTACGGGTTTTTTCGACGCGCCAGGCGGAATGTCCGGACGCGTGCGAAAACGTCCGAAATGACTTAGAAAATCAGTTAGATAGCCCCGAGGCGCCCGGCCCGGGCGTCCTTCATGGTGGAACGATCTAGTTCTAGATACGCAATGCGCAGAACTGTCGCGGCGGGGGCTCTAAATTCGCGCCCCCGGCGGCTTCCAGTTCAGCGTCATGGCTCCAACGCTTTCATTCAAACCTCAGGCGATCATCCTGGAGTTAGACTGGCTTGTTTCATCGCCGGGCAAATAGTCCGCAAAGCGCCGCTTCATGAAGGTGATCAGCGATCGCACACGTGAGGCCGAATGGGGGTCTTTTGAATAATAGGCGCGCATGGGTCGTTCAGCGATGATCGAATGGGGAAACAATTCGACGACGCGCCCGTCCTTGACGGCGTCCTGCGCGACATAGCTGGGGATGCAGGCGACACCCAGACCGCGAAGGGCCGCCTGAAGTACGTTGTCGTAGTCGTTGCAGATAAGATTGCCGCCCACCTGCACCGAATAAATACGCCCGTTGAAGTGAAAGTCCCACGTGTTTCTGATCTGCGGGAATTTGTAGATGATGCAATTGTGCTTCACGAGATGGCGCGGTTCGTCGAGCGGGACTTTTGCGGCATCCAGATAAGTCTGGCTGGCGCACACGATGTAGCGATCAACATAAATCACGTCGTAGGCGAGGCTGTCGTCGTTCAGTTCGGCGCGGCGGATGAATACGTCAAAGCCTTCCTCAAATTTTCGGACGCGGGAATTGACGGTGAGTTCGACGTTGATGTCCGGGTAGGCGGCCAGAAAATCGGGCAGCATCGGCGCAATGCACTTTCGGCCGAAAGATTCGGGCGCGTTAATGCGCAGCCGCCCGCGTGGCCGCGCGCCAAGCTCGTGCAGATCCGACTCCGCCTCATCCAGCAGCACGAAGACGTGGCGGCATTTCTCGCTGAACAGGGCCCCTGCTTCGGTCAGCCCGACAGAGCGGGTCGTGCGCGTCAGCAACTGAACGCCGAGCCGGTGCTCCAGTCGCGTAATCCGCTTGCTGACGGCCGAAAGGGTGATGTTAGCCTCGGTCGCGGCAGCGGTGAAGCTGCGGTGCTTGGCGACAAGAAGAAAAACCCTGATCTCCTCCAGGTCGTGCATGTCAGGCTCCCGCGCAGCAAGTTTGATGACGAACATGCCTCATTCTTTCCGTCGAGGAAAGTGTCCACTGAAGTAATGTCGCTTGTTTGATGAGCGGATAACCGCAAAGTGCACCTCGACGCGGCGAAGAAAACGCTGCGGCCCAAGTCACGGAGGAAACGCCGATCAGGACAGGCCCCGCCTAGAGGGCTCGCCTGGGGCAAAAGAAATCCCGGCCCGCGCAATGTCGCAGGCCGGGATTTTCTTTTTTGGGCATAGGCTTAGCCGAGCCTTAGCGTTCAGGCCTGGCGTGGCCTGAACTTCGGAATTGTCGCGTCGCCCACGTCCTCAAACACCACTTCCACCGGCATTTCGCAGCGCACGTCCTCTGGCGGGATGCCGACGACGTTGGACAGGAGGCGGGGCCCTTCCTCCAGCTCGATGAGGGCGACGACGTATGGCGTCTCGCCTTCAAAGGCAGGGTGATAGACGCGATGGAAAGTTACGAAGCTGTAGACTTTGCCGCGACCTGACACGTCGGCGAAGGTGACGCGCGACGAGAGGCAATGGGGACAGGTTCGGGAGGGCGGGAACCAGTTCTCGCCGCAATCCTCGCACTTTGGCAGCGAAAGCCGACCTTCGCGGGCGGCGGCCCAATAGGGCGCCGATTCGGGGGCGGGTTTGGGAACGGGCTTCTGTTTGACCTCGGACATCAGGCTTTCCCCAGAATGAGCGTCGAATGGCAGACCTGGTTGCCACCATGGCCGGAAATGAGTGCAATTTCAGCGTCTTTCACCTGACGCTCGGGGGCGTAGAGGTGACGCATCTGGCGCACCCCTTCGACGATCTGCAGCATCCCCTCGGCGTGGGATTCGGACAATTGGCCGCCCGAGGTGTTGCAGGGCAGGGCGCCGCCGAGCCGCAGCGCGCCCGAGGAGACGAAGGCGCCGCCCTCGCCTTTCTTGCAGAAGCCGTAATCCTCAAGCTGCGTCAGCACCATGTAGGTGAAGCAATCGTAGATTTGCGCGGTGTCGACATCGGACGGACCGAGCCCCGCCATGCGATAGGCAGCCTCGCCGCTCTGCTTGGCGGCGGTGACGACCATGTTGTCGTCGTTGAACCAGCCGCGCGTATTATTGAAAGTACCGAAACCCTTGATGAGAACTGGCGGGCGCCGCATGTCCTTGGCGCGATCCGTGCGCGTGACGATCACCGCGCCTGCCGCGTCCGAGCGCAAGCTGCAATCAAACATGCCGAAGGGCGCCACGATCATGCGCGCAGCATGATAATCCTCCATCGACAACGGCTTCTTCATCTGCGCGTCGGGATTGCGCAGGGCGTGTTCGCGGAAGGCGGTGGCGATGGCGCCAAAGTCGTCGCGGGTCGTGCCGTAGAGATGCATGTGGCGCGTCGCGCCAAACCCATGCGCAGCTGTGGCGCCGAAATAACCGTACTCGGGTCCGAACTCGCGCGGGCGTTGGCTCGCAGGGCGCGTTTCATTGCGCACGCGCGCTTCCTCGGTCGCGTGCGTTCTTGACCATGTGTCGCGCCCGAAGCCGCACACGATGGTCTTGGCCAGACCAAAGCGGATCGCCATGGTGGCGATGGCGATGGCCAGAATCTGGCTCGCCCCGCCGTTCGTCAGCGTCGTGGAGAAGCGCGCGTTGATGCCCAGGCGCTCAGCGACAACCTGATGGTGCGAATAGGATTCGTCCGGCCCCCGGCAGATGACGCCGTCGATGTCGGAGGCTTTAAGGCCCGCGTCGTCAACTGCATTGCGAATCGCCTCGACGAGAAGGTCGAGGCTCGACACGCCCGGCACTCTGCCAAGGCGGCTCGTGGCAGTTCCCACGACCGAACAATAATCGCGCAATTCGCGCGCGGCGTTGAGGTCTGATGAAAGATCGGCGATGTTCATGTGCGGCTCACTTCACAATCTGGCGGATACGTTCCGCAAGCGCAGGCGGCGTGTTGTAAACGAGGTCGAGAAGTTCTGCGATGCGGGCGCCGCCGACGGGGTCAAGCTCCATCCCGCGCTTATCGGCGTCGACAATGAGATCCTTGTCCTTCATCGCCTCATCGAACGCCTTGCGCAATGCGTTCGACCTGTCCTTGGGCACGTCCGGCGGCAGCATGAAGGGCCGGCCCATCACCTGCTCCACGAATGCGATCTCGAAGATGCGCTTCGCCTCGGGGTTGTCGACGATTTCAAGCGCGGTTGGAATGTTGGGATATTCGCGGTCCCGCTCCATGCCAATCTGCAAGAGCACCTTGACGGTCCCAGCCTTTTCCCAGGGGCGATAACGTGCCCGAAAAGCGGCTGACGAGCCGCCGGACACATGGGAGTCCGCCTCTCCGCGCTCCAGCGCCAGCAGCGATTCCTGCGAGCCGCCATATCCCTCAATGACGCGAATTTTAGCGCCGTAAAGTGCATTTAGAAGCCGCGGATAGATCGACGCTGGCGAATTGCGCGACGTCGAACTCGCCGTGATTTCCTTTGTCTTCAAGCCTGTCACATCAGTGACGCCGGAGGCGGGTCGCACGAGCAGCAAACCGATTTCCTGCTGCATCGAGCCGAGCCAGGTAAATTTCTGCACATCGAACTGAATCGTTGTTCCCTGCGGTTGATAGAAACGCGCGAGAGCGGTGTTGCGCTGTAATCCGCCAAGGCTCGTTCCGTCGCGGGGCGCAATCTCCGAAAGATAATTTGCAGCCTTGATGCCTTCGGCGCCCGGCATATTCTGCACGATGATGTTCGGGGCGCCAGGAATGTATTTCGGCATGTGCTGGGCAAGCAGGCGCGCATATTGATCGTAGCCGCCGCCCGTGGACGCTGACGTAATAAGCGTGAGGCGCTTGCCGGCGTAAAAATCCGTCACGGCGTCGGCGCGGGCGATTTGTGCGGGCAACAGGGCAAGCCCCAGCGTCGCGAGCAAGGGCGCGGACTTCCAGCTTCGCGTCATTGTCATCTCCCAATCATCTATTTTTATTGTCGTTCATCTATTTCTTGGACTGCAATATCTCGTCGTTGTGCTCGCCAAGCTCTGGCGGGCCGCGATGGGTGTGCACCGGCGTGTCGGACATCCGCAGCCCGTTGCGCACCAGTTCGATTGTGCCCAGCGTGGGATGAGGCGCCTCGACCTTCATGCCGAGGTGCTTGACCTGCGGATCGTCAAACACGTCGTCAAACGTGTTGAGCGGCGAGCATGGCACATCGGCCGCTTCCAGCCTTTCGAGCCAGTAGAGGCGCGGCTGTGTGGCCAATACCTGCGAGAGGCCTTCGTGCAGGGCGTCATAATTCTTGCCGCGCGATTCCTTTGTTGCGAACCGAGGATCGTCCAGCCATTCGGTCTTGCCCACGACTTCGCAGAGCGAGCGCCAGAATTTCGTTGGCGACGACAGATGCACGACAAGCGCTTTTCCGTCTCCCGCCGGGAAGGCGTAAACCTGCGCCTGGCGCGTGCGCGTGGCGCGAAAGGGCACTTTGCCGTTGTCGAAATAGCGCGCCATGTTCTCGCCGCAGAACGAGATCGACGATTCCAGCAGCGAGGTGTCGACACGCTGGCCCCGGCCTGTGCGCCCACGGGCGACAAGCGCGGCGAGGATGCCGTTGCAGGCTGTCATCCCGGCGAGGTGGTCAGACAGGGAAATGCCCATGGGCTGCGGATTCGCGGGGTCGGTGAGCAGGCTCAGGAGTCCGCTCATGGCGACGCCTACCGTGTCGTAACCGGGCCGATGTGCGTAAGGGCCGTCGTTGCCAAAACCCGTGATTGAGCACCAGACGAGACCCGGATGGGCCTCCTTGAACGCGTCGTAGCCGAGCCCCAGCCGCTCCATCGTGCCGGGCCGGAAATTCTCGATCACGACATCAGCGCCCGCGACGAGGGCGCGCGCGTCCGCTTTGCCCGCCTCGCTTTTCAGGTCGATCGTGACGCTCTTCTTGTTGCGATTCACGGAGGCGAAGGTCGGCGAATAGTCGACGCGCCCCCAGCCACGGAAGGGGTCGCCGCGCGTCGGCTCCTCCACCTTGATGACATCGGCGCCGAGATCGCCAAGCAACATGCCCGCATAGGGGCCAGAAACGTAATTGGCGAACTCAATCACCCGGACGCCTGCAAGCGCGCCTTCCATAATTCCTCCCACCAAATTTGCGCAAAGCTTATCGGCGGGGAGTCCGCGTTGCAAGCGGCGCGGCGTCAGCGTTCTTGAAAGTGGTCGCGAGATCATGCACCTTAGCCGCATGGCGCCGGACAGCCGCGACAAGCTGACGCGAGCGCAAGAGGAAGCGGTTTCAAGGAGCGATCCACATGCTGCGCCCGGAAGACAACGAAAAGATCACGCGCGTTGGCCCCGGCACGCCCGGCGGCGACTACATGCGGCGTTACTGGCAGCCCATTCTCATGTCGTTCGAATTACCCGAGGCCGACGGCCCGCCCATGCGGGTGCGTCTGTTGGGCGAGGATCTTGTAGCCTTTCGCGACAGCGAGGGGCATGTGGCCTTTGTCGACGCCTTCTGCCCGCACCGGCGCGCGCCGATGTTCTTTGGGCGCAACGAAGAGTGTGGTCTGCGCTGCGTTTATCATGGCTGGAAATTTGACCGTCATGGCGATTGTACCGACATGCCGTCGGAGCCGGCGGGAAGTCCGCTGCAGGCGCGCGTGAAGATCAAGGCCTATCCCGGCTTTGAAGGCGGCGGCGTCATCTGGTGCTACATGGGCCCCAAGGACAAGCAGCCCGCGCCGCCGGATTACGAATGGATGCGCGCGCCCGAAAGTCATCGCTTTGTGTCGAAGACGTTTGAGAATTGCAACTTCCTGCAGGCGCTGGAAGGCGGGCTCGATACGGCGCACTCATCCTATTTGCACAATAACGAGATCGGCAACAAGAATACGCCGCGCAATCGCGATCGTGCGCCACGGCTTGACGTCGAGCTCACCGATTACGGCTATCGCTACATCTCGACGCGCCAGTCAGACGATGGCGGCGCCTATGTTCGCGTCTATCAATACATCATGCCTGCGCAGCAAGTGCGCGGAAGCGTCATCAAGATCGAGGGCGGCAAGGCCGATTATCCGCGCTTTGACGGCCACCTCTGGGTTCCTATCGACGATGAGACCTGTTTCGTCTTCAACACAATGTACAGCTACGACGCCAAGACGCCGTTGCCGAAGGACGTCGTGCTGGGGTGGGAGTCGCGCGCGGGGCGCGGACCGGAGCACTTCATCCCCGGAACGTTCACGCTGATTGCCGGCAGGAGCAACGATTACTTCATCGACCGGCGCATGCAGAAGACGCAGACCTTTACCGGCATCCCTGGCGTCAACACGCAGGACTACGCGCTGCAGGAGGGGATGGGCGCCATTGTTGACCGCAGCCTTGAAAATCTCGGCACGTCAGACAAGGCCATCGTCACCATGCGGCGCATGATGCTGCGTTCCATTGACGCTGTCGCGCTGGGCGAAGATCCGCCGGGCGTCGATCCAAAGAGCCACGGCTCTGTGCGCCCTTACGATGATTATCTACCCGCAGGCGCGGACTGGCGGATGTTCGAGAGTGAGCTTTCGGCCAAGTGGTAGACTGACCAAACGTCGAGAAACGACGGCGGCGCAGGGAGGGAAGAATGAACGCATCGTCATCTGGATTGCGGACGTTGGCTGTGGTCGCGGCGCTTGCGGCGAGCGCGATAGGCGCCGCCCACGCGCAGGACTTCTACAAGGGCAAGAATCTGACGATCCTGATCCCTTCGACGCCATCTGGCGGTTACGATTCCTACGCCCGTCTTCTTGCGCGACATATCGGGCGCCACCTGCCGGGCCAGCCCGACGTCATTCCGCAGAACATGCCGGGCGCAGGCGGCAAGGTCGCGATCTCCTTTCTCGCCAACGCTGCGCCCAAGGATGGCACCGTCATCGCCGGCGCTTATCCGCAGACGTTGACCGAGGGCGCCTTGGGCGAGCGTGAGCTTGTGAAGTTCGACACGCGTGCGCTCACCTTCATCGGCAGCATGAATGGAGAGCCCTATTACTGCTTCGCGCGCGCAGACGCGGCGGCGCAGTCCCTCAACGACATACGGACGAAAGAACTGATTGTTGGCGCGACAGGCCATGGCTCTTCCACCACGGTCTCGCCGGTTCTTCTCAACAACCTCATCGGTTCGAAATTCAAGGTTATCACCGGCTACAAGGGCTCCGCCGAGGTTGTGCTGGCGGTTTTGAGAAACGAAGTGCAAGGCTGGTGCGGCATGGGATGGAGCGCGATCCAGGGTGCGGTCTCCACCGAGATCAAGAAAGGCGCGATCCGCATTCTCTTTCAGGAAAATGGCGACACGAACGAGCGCGTCGAGACCATGAAACTTGATCGCGCCACGGACCTTGCGCGCAATGATGAAGATCGGCGCATCATGGACATCATCTATTCGCAGCAGCTTTATGGACGCCCGTTCCTCGCCCCGCCGCGTATTCCGGATGCGCGTACGAAAGAGCTGCGCGCGGCTTTCAACGCGGCACTCGCAGACCCCGCACTCGCCGCCGACGCCCGCCGATTCAACCTCGAACTGCGGCCCATGACGGGCGAGGAATTGCAGGCGAAGATCGAGCAATTGTACTCGACCTCCGAGGCGGTTCTCAGCCGCGCCCGCACAGCGCTTGAGCCGCCGAAGTAGTCAGAACCGACGCGAGGCGCCTGGTTGCGCCCGCCTCGCGACCCGGGCGCCTATTCGCTCAGAATCTTGCGCATGCGCTCTATAAGGGCGGGCGGAGTCTGCATGATGGACGCAATCATGGCCTGCAATTCCTCGCCCGGCATGGCGTTGACTGGCGCCTTGGCGCGAGCCAGCTCCGCTATGTAGTCGGCGTCTTGCGTCGACATTTTCATGAAGGCCTCGCGCAGTGTTTTCGTGCGCTCTGGCGGCAGGCCCGGCGGCGCAATAAACGAGCGGCCAACCTCTGCGCCGGTAACGTAGAAGTCGAGAATGCGCCTGTCTTCTTCCCGCGTCGCGAGTTCAACGACAGAGGGCGTGTCGGGCAGTTCGCTCAGCCGTTTCCGGTTGAACTGAACGAGAATGTTGACGCTTTTGGTTTGCAGCCATTCCGGCTTGCTGCCGCTGAGCGTATCCCATGAGGTGAACGAGGCGTCGACCTCGCCGCGCTCCATGGCGAGCAACGCATTTGCCGAGGCCTGATAGCCGCCGATGATCTTGAATTTTGCTCCGGCCAGTCCGTTGAGCAGCCGCGGCCAGCCTTCCGATGGGGAGCCGGGCCCCGTGCTGGCGATAGGCGTCTCACGCGTGAGCGCATCCTTGTAGGTCTGTGTTTTCGACGTCCGCCACGTCATCATCAGCTCGGTGATGTTGGTGGAGCGCCCGATCCATGTGAATTGCGACGACTTGAACATGATGCCGCTGGTGCCGAGCATCTCTTCAAGCGCGATGGCCTGGGACACCATGCCCATGGCGCTGCCGTCTTTGGGCGCGACGGCGAAAAGATGGTTTGCGGCGCGAAAACTGCCCGCGCCCTGCATGGTCTGCGCAACGATTGTGGGCGAGCCGGGAATATGCTTGCCCATGTGGCGGGCGAGCGTGCGTGCGTAGAGGTCGTAACTGCCGCCCGGCGCAAAGCCGATGTAGAGGTTGATCGTGCGGCCCTTGTAGAAGTCTTCTTGTGCGAGCGAGGGGTTCGCCGCGCCCATCGATCCAACCATCGCCGATAGGACGGCGAGCGCCCGCCATGATGAATGCACCATTTTCGTCCTCCCGTTTTTCGAGAGGCACTTGACTGATTCAGGCGGCGCTTGGCAAGTCACTGTTGGCAAGCGAGCTTGCGCGTCAACGCTTGCGCATGACGCAGATTGTTTCCTTGTTGCCCACGGGGAGCGGACAACGAGTCCATTGGCCCGATTGCATCGCGCGCGGCATCAGGCCTTCGATCACGCCTTGCCAGTCAATCACGTAGTCGATGCGCTCGGCGTCGACGTATTCCTCGACCCGCTTCTCGCGCATGGCGGCGAGCGCGTCGACATTCACCTTGCCATCGAGATTGATGACGTTGGCGTTGTAATAACCCACGACGCCGCTCTGGAATGCGCCGATGCGGGCGTCCATTGGCAGATGATTTGCGACATAGCCAGCGGCGACCGAATGGCCGTCGCCAATGCTCCCGCGGTGATGCGTGTCCCACGCCGCCCAGGCGTTGCTGATGGCGATGAATGCGATGGCGACGAGCGCGATCATGCGACGGCGCCGCTCCGGCAGGTATGCGACGCACGCAGCCGTCAGGACGAGGCAAACCAAAACGATGGGCGCCGTGTAGCGCGCATAAAAATGAGCCGCCCAGAAAAAGGTGAAATACACCAGCGGCAGGACGATGACGCCCGCAGTCCATGCCGCCATCACAGGTGCTGTTCCCGTGCGCCAGAAGCGCTCGGGTCTTCGTGCGCGAATCGCGACGCCGAGGAGTACGAGCAAGGCTGCTATGACGAAGACGGACGCGAGCTTGTTGTAATCCAGCGGCGCCCATGCGGCGACGTTCTGCGCCATGCCTAGAAGCATTGTTTCGCCACGGCCCCAGGCGCTGCCCAGATCAACGAGGGTCGCCTGCGCTGGTCCCGATGACGGCATGAACGAGCCGCTGACGCTTTGCACCCATAAAAACCACGGGGCCGTGATCGCCAGCGCAATTGTGCCCGCCAGCATTGATGCTCGAAACCCAAGAAGGCCGCGCAAGAACAGCAGTCCGAACATGATCGCGGCGACAATTCCAAAATCGATGCGCGCAAGGCCGCACAGGCCTGTGAGAGCGCCCATCAACGCTGCCTGCGTCATCGTGGGTTGCTTCACGCCTTGTGCGCCGGCGAATATCCGCAGCATCACCCAGGCGAGCGTAGCGACGAAGACCAGATAGAGCCCGGTTTCCAGGCCATACGTGAACGTGCGGAAAAGATAAAAGCTCAACGCGGCGGCAATAAAGGCGAATGCGCCAGCCGTTTCACGATCGCTCGAAACGGGTAGGGCCGCGAGCGTCACGCGCTCCACGAGATAGGCGAACAGCAGAAGATTAGCGCCCCCCAGCAAGATCATGGCGCGCGCAAAATCGAACTTGTCGCCATCAAACGCTCGTACAATTACTGCAACGCCCGCGAGCAGGAATGTCATTAGCGGTTGAATGCCTGTGACGACTTCGTTGAAGTTCGCGGTCAGTCCTTCACCGCCCGCCAGGTTCCACGCGGCCAGCAGCAGGTAATAGCCATCCTCGCCAACGGGTTGATCGGAGAGATAAGGCGCCCATGATCCCGTTGTCAGACCGGTGGGAAAGCCCTCGCGCGCGCCGAACGCGAGCACGAGCGTGTAGACGACGAGAACAATCGCCGCCGCCGTCTTGAGAGTGCGAAGCTGCGTCATGGCGGCCCGTCGCTCTCAGTGCGCTTTGCGGTCTGGGGCGCCGTTAGCGTCGGACACAGGCTCGACCTCTTCGCGCTTGCGCCCGCGCACCATCTGCTTGAAGTCAAGCAGCAGCGACGAGGGTCTGTTGACGATAGAGCCGGGCTTTGCGGGATCCTTGCGCATGATCGCGATCTCGCGCGTATGGAATCGCTCCAGCCCAGGCCGATGTGCTACATGAAGAATGGTGGCGTTGGGAAGTTCTTCGTCGAGCAATTCCATCATGCGCAATTGGCTTGGCTCATCTAGTGCGGAGGTTGGCTCGTCGAGAATCAGGATGTCGGGCTTGGCGAGCAGGGCCCGGCAGAAGCCGATGCGCTGCGCTTCGCCGCCAGACAGCATTGAACTCCAGTTTTCCTCCGCGTCAAGGCGGGTGGAAAGATGCGCAAGGCCACAGCGGCTGAGGATCGAGCGCAACGCATCATCGGAAACAGGTTCGTCGTTGGCGGGATAGAGCAAAGCGTCTCGCAACGAGCCAATCGGCAGATAGGGACGCTGCGGGATGAAGCCGATTTGGGCTCCCTTTGGCAGAAGGATCGTCCCTTCTCCCCACGGCCAAAGCCCGGCGATGGCGCGAATGAGCGTGCTTTTGCCACTGCCGCTCTCGCCTTTGAACAGAACCTTCTCGCCCGGCGCAATTTGCACGCTTGCATCCTCAATGAGCGTCTTGCCGTTTGACAGGGAGATGTTCAGGTTTTCAATCCGCAAGGATTCATCGGGACTTTCACCGATGGTAATTCCACTGGCTTCCGCGCTGATCTCATCAAGCCGGTGCAGCAGCTCTTGCAAACCCGCGACGCGCCGGGCGGAGCCAAACCAGTCCGCCACGTTGATCGCATTGTCCGAGAGCCAGCCCAGCGCGGTCTGCACCTGGAGGAAGGCGCCCGCGACCAGCATCACGTCACCCAGACTCATATCGCCAGCAACATATTTGGGCGCCACCAGAACGAGCGGCGCGACCGGCGCCAGCACCATGTTGGACGCGTTGATCAGTCCGACGCGGGAGCGGTCGCGAACAACGCGGCGCCAGCGAACCATGAGCCCGCGCAAGCTTGTGCCGAGCGCCGCGCGCTCGTCATCCTCACCATTGATAAGCGCCACCTGTTCGGCGGATTCGCGCACGCGCGTCAGCTCGTAGCGAAACTCCGCTTCGCCCGCGGCCTTGTACTCGACGCTGCGCACAAGCGGGTCAGCAGTTAGCCATGTGAGGCCCGACAGAAGGGCGGAATACACGATGCTTGCAATCACCATGTAGCCGGGAATTTCGTATCCAAACAATGTTATGGACCCAGCCGCAATCCAAAGGACGCCAATGAAGCCGATTGCGGTGATGATCGACAGGATGACACCGCCGGACAGGTCCACGAGCAATTCAATTGCAATGCGCCCGTCCTCGGCGATGCGGGCCTCGGGCGTCTCGGTGTGATGAAGCGTGAAAAGCTTGTAGAAGCGGCGCTCTCCCAGCCAGCGGCCAACAAGCCTTTCTGTCAGCCAGCTTCGCCAGCGCAGTTTCAGGCGCGTCTGGGCGTGGATGAGGAGGACGGACGTAAGCGCAGCGGCCAGCACAATTGCGGCGATCAGCCAGATGGCCCGCACGATGGCGGCGCCATCCCTCTGTTCGAGCGCGTCGAAGAAGAATTTATTCCACTCGTTGGCGACGTATTTCATGCCAAAGCTGGCGAACAGGAAGAACAGGAAAGCGGCAGTCAGAATCCAGGCCGCCACCCAATCCTGAGTGATCCAGAAGCGCGCCGACCGCTTCAGGAAACGCATGCCGCTTGGCCGGTTGCCCCGAGAGTTTTCTACGTCCGGGCTCGCCTGTCCGCTCACATCTGCCGCCTGTCTGTAGGCCTGCAACCGTTGGCTCAGCTTTTGGTTCCTCGCCACGCTTGATGAACGGCGCCGAAAAATGATAAGGCTACCTTACTAAGTTCAGGAGAGCCCAATGGCCAGACTGGCGGCAGGTATTCAGCAGGAGACGGCGGGCAAAGCGCTCTCGCAGGTGACGGGGCTGCGTTTGCGCCGACTCCACGCGTTGTTTGCGCGACACTGGGGCCACTTCTTTCACGCGGAAGGCGTCGATCTGTCCTCTGTTCAGGGCGGGTTGCTGCTTCTGATTGGCGACAATCCCGGCTTGCCGCAGGCTGCGTTCGCACGGTTGCTCGATGTTGAGCCGCCCTCCCTTGCGCAGACGCTCGCGCCGCTTGTCGATAGTGGGCTCGTCGGGCGGCGGCGCGATGCGCAGGACGGCCGCGCCATGGCGCTCCAATTGAGCGCGCGGGGGCGCCAGATCGCTGACGTGATCAGGCAGGGCCAGCCCAGGCATGAGGCCCGGCTGTTGGCAGGGCTGACGAATGCGGAGCGGCGCACATTGCTTGCGCTGCTGGACAAGGCGGTGGCGAGCGCTGAAATCGCTGTCGCCGCTTCACAGATCTCACGACAAAAAGGCGTCGCGAATGACAATTCATGAAGCGCAGGGAACGCACGAAGCCCAAGTAGTTATCGTCGGCGGCGGTCCCGTCGGCATGGGGCTGGCGATTGAGCTGGCGCAGCGCAACATCTCGTCGATCGTGATTGAGCGTTATCCCGAGCCGCAGCCCATTCCCAAAGGCCAGAACCTCACGCAGCGCACGATGGAGCATTTCTGGTTCTGGGGCGTGGAAGACGATGTGCGCAAGGCCTCGCCCATCCCTGTCGAATTTGGTATCGGGGGGCTCACCGCCTACGGCACGCTGCTGAGCGATTATCATTATGACTGGTATCAGCGTTCGCTCGTGCGGCCGTTCTATTTCAAGTCCAACGAACGTCTGCCGCAGTATGACACGGAAGCCGCGCTTCGCCGGCGCGTGGCGCAATTGGGGCGCGTCAAAGTCTTCTACGGCTTCACTGCAGAAGACGTGCGGCAGGATGACAGCGGCGTGAGCGTCGACATCGTGGCGCGCGAAGGCGGCGCCAAGCTGACCGTGCGCGGCGCGTTCGCTGTCGGTTGCGATGGCGCACGCTCTCTCGTGCGTGAAAGCGCTGGCATCACGCAGACGCAAGACGATCACGAAACGCTGATGGCTTTGCTGGTGTTCAAGTCCAACGACCTCAACGATCTGCTGGCGCGCTACAAGGGGCGCTCGTTTTTCAACGTGTTGAACCCTGCGCTGGAAGGGTATTGGCAATTCTTTGGCCGCGTGGACACGGGTTCGAAATGGTTCTTCCACTCGCCTCTGCCTGTGGGCGCGACGCGCGATAGTTTCGATTTCCATAAATATCTGGAAGGGATTGTCGGGGCGCCGTTCGATTCCGAATTCGAGCATATCGGCTTTTGGGAATTGCGGATTGCCGTCGCCGACAATTATCGCTCAGGCCGCATTTTTGTCGCGGGCGACGCGGCTCATTCGCATCCGCCATACGGCGGTTACGGCATCAACACGGGCTTTGAGGACGTGCGCAATCTGGGCTGGAAGCTTGCGGCCTATTTCGAGGGCTGGGGCGGCGAGGCGTTGCTCGATTCCTATTCCGCCGAGCGCCAGCCGGTGTTCGCATCCACTGCGAAGGATTTCATCGCCAATTATATCGAAGAGGATCGCGCGTTCCTGAGCAAATACGATCCGCGCAAGGATGTTGCTGCTTTCGAGGCCGCGTGGATAGCGCGCAGCGCAGGCGTCGCCTCCGAGATAAGCGGGTTTGAGCCCAATTATGAAGGCTCACGGGTGGTGTGCGGTCCGCGCGGCGGCGTGTCGAGCGCCGTGGGGGACCACACATGGGAGGCGCGCGCGGGGCATCATCTCGCGCCGCAGATGCTGGCGTGGGACACGAACGTGTTCGAGGCGCTGGGCGATGGGTTCACCCTGTTCGGCTTTGGCGTTGAGGACGAGCTTGAAGAGAGCTTTGGCGCCGCGGCCGAGGAGCTGGGCGTGCCGTTGAAGATCGTCGAGGACACGCGGGAGGACGGGCGCGAGAAATATGGCTGCGCGCTGATTTTGGTGCGGCCTGACCAGTTCATCGTGTGGGCTGGCGACAGCGTGGATGACGCGCGGGCCATTATGGCGCAGGCGGTGGGGCGCTAGCAGCCTGTCGGACTGGATTCAAAGACTTGGACCCGCTGCGCGTTTTTGCTGGTTCGGGGGCGTTGCAAGCGCCTGTCGGCTCCCGGATGGCCTGGCGGGGGCCGCGTTTGGCGCCTGGCATGTCCGCATCGACCTGAATCTC
>CANMLK010000082.1 GCA_947498445.1 Beijerinckiaceae bacterium | reverse complement strand
AGAATAGGCTAGCCATAACCGGTACGGCGAAGCGCATAAGCGCCTCGGCCGCGTACGATTTAGCACTTTCGGGTGCAATAGCGCGCACGGATTCTGCCGACGCGGTCGCATGCGCGATCGCGTCCGACACGTATAAACGTGTCATGGATGGCCCCCTCGAAAATCTTATGATCCGCTACCATGTGCCGCATCGCAGCGAATCACCTTCAGTTGAATCCGAGGCCGCTCGTTTGTCCAGAGGTTAATGGATCGTCAACGCCGAGATTTAGCGCCGGAAAAGGACCGTCTGTCGCCTTGATGCGACAATCTCTTTTGCTGTGAGTCGCTTAGTCAAGGCGCAGCTTCACGCGAGTGATCGCGTGACAATGTCACGAACGTCCGCAGAAAGTTCGCTGACTCTGGCAATTCGCCTCAGATTCATCTCGGCGAGCGCCCTACGCCCGGGCTCCAGGGTTCGCCAGGTCTTGAAAGCGACGAGCAATCGAGCGGCTACCTGCGCATTGCGCGAGTCCGTTTCCAGGACGACGTCGGCGATAAATGCATAGCCTGAGCCGTCGGGCGCGTTGAACTGCGTGGGGTTGGCGGCAAAGGAGCCAATGAGCGAACGAAGACGGTTTGGATTTGTCATTGAGAATGCGTGGTGGCTCATCAGGCCCCGGACGCGCTCAAGCGTTCCCGCTTCTGGGATCATCGCCTGCAGCGCGAACCACTTGTCGAGCACCAGCGGATCGGCCGCATGGGCGCGGAAAAACGAGTCGAGCGCCGGTTCGCGCTGGCTGGCGCCGTTCAGCGTGAGGGCGGCGAGGGCGCCAAACATGTCCGTCATGTTGTCCGCGCTCTCAAACTGCAGCATCGCGCGTGCGCCGCCGTCGTCCCTATCTGCTGCAACAAGCAAATCAAGCGCCGCCTGCTTCATTGAGCGCCTACCTGCGCCGGTGGCGTCGGGCGTGTAAGGGGCGGGCGCTGAGAGTTCGTCATGCACATCGCGCAGTCGCGACATAAGTGTGGAGCCGAGTGCATCGCGGACGGATTTTCGCGCCAGATGGATCGTAGTATGATCGACGTCTGCCCCCAGCTCGCGGGCGATGTCTGAATCTGTTGGCAAGGCCATGGCCTGCGCCGCAAATGCAGGGTCGCTTTTCCACTGACCAAGAAGCTGCGCTGCAGCCTCGCAAAAGCCAGATGCGTCATGGGCTCCATTGCCTGCGCGGATTGAAGCCGCGGAGCGCATGATGAGCCCGGTTGCGTAGGTTTGCGCCGCCTGCCAGCGATTGAAACTGTCCGTGTCGTTGGCGAGAAGGCGCAACAAATCGTCTTCTGAATAATTAGCCTCAACCCGCACCGGCGCGGAAAAATCGCGCAACAAGGAAGGCGTGACGCTTGAGGCGATGTTGTGGAAGACAAGGACGCGCTTGTCCGAAGTCAGTTCAAAAGTCCTGCGTTCAAGCTCAATCGGACTTGCGCCGCCGGCCTGTCCCTCGTTCGGCGTCAACAAGGGCAAGTCGCCTTGCGCGCTCACCAGCCCAAGCGCCACGGGCACAACCAGCGGCAGTTTGGCCGGCTGGCCGGGTGTTGCGGGGCAAGATTGTTCCAGTTCGAGAGTCAGTGTTTCGCCTGCGGGATCATGACTCCAGCGCGCGGTCACGACAGGCGTTCCAGCTTGCTGATACCAGCGCATAAACTGCGAAAGATCGCGCCCCGAAGGTTGCGCGAAACAGCCGATGAAATCCTCTACCGTCGCAGCGGTCCCGTCGTAGCTATCGAAGTAAAGGTCCATACCTTTGCTGAACGCTTCATCGCCAATGAAGCGCTTGAGTACGCGGATGACTTCGGCGCCTTTTTCGTAAACGGTGGGCGTGTAGAAATTGTTGATCTCGTGATAAACTTCTGGCCGCACGTTGTGCGCGAGTGGACCCGCGTCTTCGGTGAACTGGGCGGCGCGCAATGCGCGCACGTCTGCGATGCGCTTCACGGTGCGTGATCGCTGATCGGCCGAAAATTCCTGATCGCGGAAAACTGTGAGCCCTTCTTTCAGACATAGCTGGAACCAGTCCCGGCATGTGATGCGATTGCCGGTCCAGTTGTGGAAATATTCGTGGGCGATGATCGCTTCGATGTTGGCGTAATCGGCGTCTGTCGCGGTCTGCGGCAGCGCAAGCACGTACTTATCGTTGAATACGTTGAGGCCCTTGTTCTCCATCGCGCCCATGTTGAAGTCGGATACGGCGACGATGTTGAAAACATCGAGATCATACTCTCGCCCGAACGCTTCTTCGTCCCAGCGCATGGAGCGCTTCAGCGCATCCATCGCATAATGCGCGCGCTCCGCCTTGCCCGGCTCCACATATATGCCAAGTTCAACCTGTCTCCCGGACATCGTGGTGAACGTGTCCGACAGACAATCGAGTTCGCCGCCGACAAGCGCGAAAAGATAGGAGGGTTTGGGGAACGGGTCATGCCACACAGCAAAATGACGATCGGCGCCCGCCTCGCCTTGCGCGACAAGATTACCGTTACCAAGCAAAACGGGTGCGTCTTTGCGGTCGCCTTCGATGCGCGTTGTGTATACCGAGAGAACATCCGGTCGATCAAGAAAATAGGTGATGCGCCGAAACCCCTCGGCCTCGCATTGTGTGCAGTACGCCGATCCAGAGCGATAAAGCCCCATCAATTGCGTATTGGCTGCCGGATTGATGGTGGTCTCGATATCCAGCGTGAACGCGGCCTGCGGCGGCGTGGTGATCGTCAGGCGATCGGGCGTGAGGTCGCTAGGCGCAAGTTGAAGTTCGACGCCGTCAAGCGAGATGACGCCCGCATCAAGTCCATCGCCGTCGAGAATGAGAGGAGCGCCCACGCGCCCCTTCTGGTTCGGCCGCATCATCAGCCGCGCGCGCACCAGCGTGGCGTTGTGGTGGAGCGAGATATCCAGATGCACTTCATCGATCAGATAATCGGTGGGGCGGTAGTCTGCGAGGCGGACGGCCTTGGCGTTATCGGTGCGCATAGGGGAACTCCTGTCGACTCCGTTATGGCATGCTCGCGCGCGCTTGCAAGGTGTTCGGGGTCAGCCTTTTAGCGCGCCTACGGAGCGGGCCGCCGCACCCGCCATCTCGTGGGCGCGCGCGCTCAGGGGGCCCGGCAGCCGGCCATAGAGCTTGAACACGGCGGGTTGCAGAACCGCACCAAGCGCAGTGGCCGCGGCAAGATCAGGGTCCGTCATGGCGATCTCGCCGCGTTCGATGGCGCGGCGCATGATCTTGCGCAATTCCTCCACCGCGTTGCCGTCCTCGGTCACGAAGCGCAGATGCGCATGCTGGTTCAGCAAAATAAAGGCGAACACATCCGGCTCGTCATCAAAGAGCCTGCAGAACAGGCTCACAAGCTCGTGCGCCGTGCGGGAGAACGGCAAATCGCGCGCGCTTATGGCTGCGATTTTTCCGGCCAGTGCTCCGTAATGCGTGCGGAAGAGTTCGGATGCGATTTGCTCCTTCGATCCGAAATAGCGATAGAGCGCGGCGTCTGCGACGCCGACGGCTTGCGAAAGATCACGGATGGTCGCGCCTTCTACCCCTTTTTCCGCGAACAGCCGCAGCGCTTCCTTTTCGATGCGTGCGCGCGTTGTGGCGCCGTCGCGTATACGCGGGACGCGGGCCCCCACAGCCATCAAGCGACTCCTTGCGCGTTGATGCGCGCGCGCGCGACTGTGTTAAGTTCCACGTAGTCAGGCTTGCCCGTGCCTAGCAACGGCAGGGCCTCCATGGTGAGGATTTCGGACGGAATCATAAGCTCTGTCGCGCCCATTTCCTTCATGTGAGCCTGCACGTCCGCGCGGCGTAAATTGGTCTGCGTGGTGACAAGGATCAGTCGCTCGCCCTTGCGCTGATCCGGCACGGCGACGACGACGGGCGGATGGTCCGGCGCCAGTGCAGCGCACATTTGCTCCACAGCAGCCAGCGACACCATTTCACCCGCAATCTTTGCAAAACGTTTTGCACGGCCCTTGATGGTGACGAACGTCAGGTTGTCGACGGTGACGATGTCGCCGGTATCGTGCCAACCCTCCGGCGCCTCTTCCAGCACGCCCGGATTGTCGGCGCGGAAATAGCCTTTCATGACATTGGGTCCACGCACATGTAGGCGTCCGCCCTCGTCGATGCCGGGCACAGGCTCCAGCCTATAATCAACGCCCGGCATGAGGCGTCCCACCGTTCCGAAGCGGTTGAACATCGGCGTGTTGACGGCAAGCACGGGCGCAGTCTCAGTGACGCCGTAGCCTTCCAGAATGCGCAGCCCGAATTTTTCAGTGTAGGTCCGCCGCGTCGATTCCCTTACCGGTTCTGCGCCGGCCACAACGTAGCGCAGAGAGCGCATGTCGTAATTGTTGGCGCTGCGCGCGTAGCCTGCCAGGAACGTGTCCGTCCCGAATAGAACGGTTGCGTTGGTGGCGTAAATCAACTCGGGTATCTGCCGATAGTGCAGGGGTGTGGGATAAAGATAGCACTTCATGCCGGTGAGCATGGGCAACAGCATGCCGCCCGTCAGCCCGAACGAGTGGAACACGGGGAGCACGTTGAACACAGTGTCGGCGGGCGTCACATCGAACCGCGCAGTGATCTGCGCGACGTTCGAGATGAGGTTGCGGTGCGACAGCACCACGCCTTTGGGCGCGCCCTCGGAGCCTGATGTAAATAGAACGGCGGCAGGATCATCGGGAAGGCGCCGATCAAGCGAGCGTCCCTGATCGATGAAGCCGCGCGCCTTGTCAGCAAAGGTGATGGTCTTGCGCAGATCTTCAAGGAAGACGATCTGTACGCTGGCGCCAAGACTGTTGATGAGATTCTGCAGCTTCGCCTTTTCGACGAAGGCCCGCGAAGTCAGCACCACGCGCACTTTGGCGGCGCGGCACGCGGCGCCGACATTCGCGGGCCCGGCCGTGAAGTTCAGCATCGCCGCCACACGTCCCGCCGCCTGAATGGCGAAGAATGTCACTGCAGCGCCGCTTGCGTTGGGCAGCAGCATCCCGACGGATTCACCCGGCGTGCTGAGTCCCATGATCTTGCGACCTATTACGGCGGCGCCAATCAGCAGTTTACGGCCTGATAGCGCGCCGGTCAGCGGATCTTCCACGATGATACGCGATCCGCCTGCGTCGCTCACTGAGCGCGCCAGTGCTTCAATCAGCGTGAGATCGGTATTTGTTGTGCGGAATACGAGGTCAGACATCACATCGTAGAGCGCTGCGCCTGCAGCCATGCGGCGTTTGCGGCCAACCAGATTCGCCGGCAGGTCCAGTTTGCGCGGCGCCAAAAATGTGACGCGCACTTTGGGGAACAACCGTCGATGCACGAGGTTCTTTGGCAATCGTGTGAACGGCGTGCGCTCCAGTCCATCGAGACGTACGGGCACAATCATGGCGTCGGACTTGTCGGCGATCATCGCCGCGCCGTCGTACACTTTCATCAACGCGCCGGTGACCGTGAGGCGTCCTTCAGGGAAGATGATCACGGGGTCGCCGGTCTTCACTTCCTTGATCAGGCCGCGCGTCGACATGGGCTTTGTCGGGTCCATCGGATAGGTGCGCGTGATGCTGAGAAAGGGGCGCACCCACCACGCTTTTGCAATCTGCCAATCGATGGCGAACACCGGCTTGCGGTCCAGGACCGAGAGCAACACTGGCGCGTCGAGGAACGACGTATGGTTGACCGCGATGACACAGCGCTCGCCAGCCGCCTCGAGATGTTCGAGGCCCTTGACTTCAAGGCGGAAGATCACGCGAAACAAGGCCTGCAGCGCTTCGGCAGCGAGATTTCCCGGCAACAGCTTGAACAGGAAGACGCCGACAATCGCGTTAAGCACGCCCAGCAGCGCGAGCAAAGCGGGCTCCCCAAGGCCAGCTACTTGCAACAATGCAGTCGCGACAGATCCAGCCACCATGAACAGCGAGGTCACGATGTTCACCCCTGCAATGACGCGCGCGCGGCGATCTTCGCCCGCCCAGGATTGAACAGCGGAGAACACCGGCACCACGAATAAGCCACCAAAAACAGCGATGGCCACCACGTCGAATGCGATGCGCAAGCCCGTGCCGCTGGTGAAGAAGGCGGTCAAATCGACCGTGCCGCTTGCTTGCGGCATGCCCCATGCCGTGTAGCCAAGGTCGATGAGGAAGACGGCCATCATCAGCGCCGAAATCGGGGTTGGCAGCAGAGCGATCCGGCCATGCGAAATGACTGCGGCCAGAATGGAGCCGACGCCGATGCCGCCGGCGAACAGCGCCATGACAGCTGTCTCAACGTCGATGCCGCCGCCAATCTTGTGCTTGATCAGAACGGGCACCAGCGACAGGGCGACCGCGCCGGTCATCCAGAACCAGCTGACCGCAAGCCCGCCAATCCACAGCCGTCGATCACTGGCCAATTCGCGCACGAGCCGCACGCTCGACTTGGCGATATTCTTCTCGATCTTGAGGCCGGGAGCGCCGATCCCGGTTGCAGGTATCAGACGGGCCGCACCCCAGCACATCGTCGCGATGAGCATTAGCTGCACGACGACGCTCCACGACCCGCGGTCGTGGCTTGCAGCGTATCCCCCAATGATCACGCCAAGCAAGATCGCGAAAAACGTGGCGCCTTCCACAAGCGCATTGCCGGCAGGCAATTCGCGCGTTTCGAGGTGGTCGGGGAGGATGCCGTACTTGATAGGTCCAAACAGCGCTGCGATCACGCCAAGACCAAAGAGCGCAGTGTAGAGCAGGATGAGCGAGCCGAACATGAAGCCCGCTGCGGCAATCATCTGCACAAAAATTTCAGCGAATTTCAACCGTCGCCCGATGAGGGCCTTGTCGTGGGAATCGGCGATCTCGCCGCCTAGCGCAGACAGGAAAACGGAGGGCAGGACGAATATGGCGACGGCTAGCGTCACCAACGCTCCCGCGTGCTCCTCGCCCAGCCTGAAGAGGATCAGCATGGCCAGCATGCTGCGCACGAAATTGTCGTTGAAGGCCGAGAAGAACTGCGTCCAGAACAGTGGCGCAAAACGCCGGGAAGTCATCAGATCGGCGAACATTATCAGAGCCCCTACAATATCAGTGAGTATTCACTAACATTGATCGGCGGCCGTGGTCAAGCCCCGCAAATGTCCCGTGCTGAGGTCAGCTGCGCTGCGGCTCGGCATGGCCGATCACGCGGGCAAGGCCTTTCATCTCGTGTTGTAGGCGGCGGTCGATCCGGTCCACGTCCATGTGGACCTCGGCCACACTGCGCGCTCCGTCCACCGTGCAGTGGTAATTCACCACGAGGCCGCTGGCGGTTTCGCGAACGCGCACGTCGTGAATGTCCGATACGCGTCCATCCTCGGCCGCCAGTCGCGCCAACGCGGTCGCGATCGCATCCGCAGTCTCGCGCGCGGCGTCTCGTCCGGCCAGTTCTTCAATCTCCATAGGCTCGATGTGTGTGTCGACCTCGATTTCGGGCCCAAGTTCGTCGCGAATGGACGCTTCGAGTCCGCTGGCGATGTCGTGCGCTTGCGCGTGAGACATGCGCGCGTCGAGTTCGAGATCGACGCCAACGGATTTCACTCCATCAATCTCCTGAATGGTGATGTGATGGATCGGGAGCCGCCGCCGCGCCGCCGCCATCAGCACGCGTTCCAGCACGCTTTCTTCTGAAAGGACCCGCAGGTTCGCTGTCACCGTTAGTGCAGTGTCGGGATGCTTCGCTGAAATCTCGCGCGCCACCTCTGCCTTGATCGCCATAATGCGATCACCCGCCAGCGTTCTCGGCACTGCGATGGAAATTTCGCCCAGAATCTCCGGCCCGGCGCGCCGCAGCCGCAATTCCTCAACCCGCGCGACACCGCTGACGTTTTCCGCGATTGATCGAATGTCGTCCGCGATTCCATCGGGCGCCTTGTCGACGAGCGTATCGATGGTCCGGCGCCCGAGGCGATAGCCCGCTATGCCGACGAAGATGGACACGCCCACAGCGGCAAGCGTGTCGCCATCCTTGAAGCCGTAAACGGTCGCGATGAGGCCAGCGAGCACGAGCGATGACGCCACGAGATCGCTGGAGAAATGCAGCGCATCGGCGGCCAGCGCATCGCTTCTGGTTTGCTTGGCGATCCGGTCAAGCGAGCGCCAGCGCACCAGATCCACGACAATCGAAACAATCAGGACGCCGAAGGTGAGCCATGTCGCGTTGACCTCGGGCGGGGCCGCCGTAGCGAAGCGTCGTCCGGCTTCAAACAGGACCGCAATTGACAGCAAGATCAGAAGGCCCGTTTCGATGAGCGCTGCGACCGCCTCTATCTTGGCGTGACCATAATGATGTTCATCGTCTGCCGGCTTGTCGGCGGCGCGAATCGCGAAATAAGTCAGCAGCGTCGCGCCCACATCCAGCAGCCCGTGCAGCGCTTCCGACATCAGCGCCAGCGAACCTGACAGGATGGCCGCGACGAACTTGCCCGCCGTCAGACCAGCGCTGGCGAAGATCGAGGCCAGCGCCGCCCTGGATTTCAATTTCTGAAGATCGTCCATTTCGTCTGTCCGCTTGCCTTTTCCCGTCAAACCCACAGTTTGGGGGCAGACTCACAAGGAGGCTCTTATGCGTTACCTTCATACAATGGTCCGCGTCGCTGACGTGGCTCAATCCCTGAATTTTTATTGCAACAAGCTGGGACTGGTCGAAGTGCGGCGCGTCGAGAGCGAGCAGGGGCGGTTCACGCTCATCTTCCTCGCTGCGCCGGGGGACGAAGACGCCGCCCGGCAGAATCGCGCGCCCCTCGTCGAATTGACCTACAATTGGGACCCCGAAACTTATGCCGGGGGGCGCAATTTTGGCCACCTCGCCTACGAGGTCGATAACATTTACGCGACTTGCGAGAAGCTGATGACCGGAGGGGTGACCATCAGCCGTCCTCCGCGCGAAGGCCGAATGGCGTTTATTCGCTCTCCTGACAACATTTCCATCGAATTGTTGCAAAAAGGCGAAGCCCTTGCCCCTGCGGAGCCCTGGAAATCGATGCCCAACGTCGGCGTCTGGTGAGATGTTGGCGCTTGACTTCAGGCCCTCCCCTCGGCGCTAGTCGTACTTCTACACGGAGGGCTTATTCATGGCGGGCGCAAATACTAGCAGTTTGGCGCGCAATATCGTGCTCGGTTTCATCGCCGGGGCATTGGGCGTGCTTCTTTTCCATCAGCTTGCGGGTTACTTCATTTCAGGTCGCATGCCGTGGAGCAATTGGAACCCGGTCGGACCATTCGCCGTGCCTACGATCCTCAACCAGACATTCTGGGGCGGCATGTGGGGCATCTTGTTTGCGCTTCTTGCGGATCGTTTTCCCAAGGGAATCGCTTTCTTCGTGGTGGCGTTTCTTTTCGGCGCCATTTTGCCATCGGCCGTTAGTTGGTATGTGATGCCGCTGATCAAGGGTGGCGCCATGGGCCCTCGCGGCGTCTGGTATAATGGCCCCCTGATCAATGGCGCCTGGGGGCTTGGCACCGGCATCTGTCTGTTGCTGCTGCGCCGCCTGATTCGTTAGGCCATCAAAGAAAAGCCCCGCTGGTTGGCAGGGCTTTTCTCCATTTTCCGTTGCGGACTTTTAACGGCAGATCTGGACGCGGCGTCCCAAGCGGTTGACTCGCCAGACACAACGGCGCGGCCGCGGGCGAGCGACAGGCTGGCAGACCTGAACGCGACGACCCATGCGGTTCACGCGCGTGACGCACCGCTGGCGCCCCTGGGCGTCTTCTGCGCCTTCAGCAGGCAAGTCGGCGTTGGGGACCAGCTTCTTTGCGTCCTTGTTCTCGAGTTCGTCGAGGAGTGTGGCTGCTTCGCTGGTTTTTGGGATGGCGAGCACGACCGCCGCGCCGCCAAGTGCGAACAGCGAGCGCAAGAGAATTCGACGGTCCATTCGGCGTCTCCATTTAAAAAAAACTGCGCGGCAAGGGCTCTCGTTGGAGCGTGTGCTTGGCGCATCCCAACGTGCTGACGACGTTATCGTTCCCCCGAGGGCGGGGCCGCGCCATTGACCCTTTGGCCTGTCCCGCTTAGTGCTCCAGCTGGGAGAACGCACAGACGATGTCGTTGACCGATGCCTTTTCGACAAGCCCGGCGCTCGCCAAGGAAATGAGCGACCAGGCGCTGATCGCTGGCGTGTTCGCATTTGAGGCGGCGCTCGCACGCGCGCAGGCTCTTGAGGGCGTTATCCCCATCGCAGCCGCTGAAACGATTGTACACACGGCGTCTTATTTGCTTGTCTCTCCCGATGACGTCGCCGCCGACGCCGCGCGGGCGGGCGCGCTCACCATCCCGCTTGTGAAATTATTGATCGGGGAAGTTCGCGCCCACGACGCCTCGGCCGCGGGGTATGTTCACTTCGGCGCCACGAGCCAGGACGCACTGGACACGGCGCTGGTTCTTCAACTCGACAAGGCGATTGCGCTTATCGATGCGGACATTGCAAGGCTTGCCAATGCGGCCGCCCGTCTTGCCCAGACGCATCACAACACGATCATGCTGGGCCGAACTCTGTTGCAACCGGCGACGCCCATCGCCTTCGGGCAAAAGGCGGCGCAATGGCTTCTTGCGGCCTGCGAAGACCGCGCCCGTATCCGCGAGGCGGCGTGCGGTGCTCTTTGCATCCAGTTTGGCGGCGCGTCCGGCAATCTGGGCTCGCTGGGTGGAAAGGGAGCGGCGGTATCTGCGCGCCTCGCCGCTTTGCTGCCATTGCGTTTTGGCGCGCGCCCTAAGGGACCTGTCGCGCCGTGGCATACTAGGCGCGGCAACCTTCTGAATCTGTTTTCCGCGTTGACGATCGCCGCCATGGGCGCCGCCAAGATAGCTCGCGATGTTTCGCTGATGGCCCAATGGGAAGTTGGCGAACTGGCCGAGCCGTCCGAAGAGGGCAGGGGCGGTTCCTCCGCCATGCCTCACAAACAAAATCCGGTTCGATGCATGTCGACCATCAGCGTCGGCCTGCGCGCGCCGGGCCTCCTCGCGACGCTGATGTCAGGCGCCATTCAGGAACATGAGCGCGCGCTGGGCGGCTGGCAGGCCGAATGGCCGACCTTGCCCGAGCTTGCGAAGCTCGCCGGAGGCGCCATCGCCAACATGGCCGACACGCTGGAAGGCCTTGTCGTCGATGAGGCCCGCATGCGCGCAAACTTCGATCAGCTCCGGGGGCTGCCGCTCGCCGAAATTGCCGCCCTCGCGCTGGCGCCTGCGATGGGGCGCGACGCCGCCCACGCAATTGTCGCGCAGGCGTCGAAGCGTGTTGTTGCAAACCACACAAATCTCGCCGACGAAATTGCCCGCGATCCTGTCGCAAGCGCGCACTTGACCGCCGCTGACCTGATCGCAGCGCTCGACCCGCACAATGCGCTGGGC
This sequence comes from Beijerinckiaceae bacterium, assembly GCA_947498445.1. GTDB lineage: Bacteria > Pseudomonadota > Alphaproteobacteria > Rhizobiales > Beijerinckiaceae > Terripilifer. The sequence goes on along the minus strand of CANMLK010000082.1, from coordinate 3,871 downwards.
GCATCATCGAAGTTCATCGACGCTGCGCTGACCGCGTGGCGCCGCCAGACTGCAACTTTCAACATGGAGAAGTGAAAATGACTGAGCTGACCCTTGCCGCTGCGCAGACCATCGTGAACCAGGCGCTCGCACATGCGCGCGCCAACAAGTTTAACCCCATTGGCGTCGTGGTGCTCGACGCGCGCGGCTCGCTGAAAGCAAGCGGCGTTGAAGACGGCACAAGCCTCGTGCGCTGGAAGGTCGCTTTCGGCAAGGCGTATGGCTCCATCGCATGGGGCGCTGGCTCCAAGAAGATCGAGAAAATGGCGGCGGACCGCCCCAACTTCTTTGCGGGCGTTGCGCATCTGGTTGACGGCGGCATCCTGCCGGTGGGCGGCGGCGTCCTCATCCGTGACGCGAACAACGCCATCATCGGCGCTGTCGGCATTTCCGGCGACACGTCGGACAACGATGAGGCTGCGGCCGTGGCCGGCGTCAAGGCTGCAGGTCACACAGCAGACGGCGGCTGAATCAAGGCTGAATTGTGGCTGGAACCACTGCGCTGCAACTGCGTTTCGTCATGAGGTCGTCTCCTTGGGTGGGTATGACCTCATTCAGCAGGCGTCATTTCGCACATCTGCTTTCGGCGGTGTGTGAGAGAGTGACGAGTAGGCCAGAGCAGGAGACTCCCATGATAAGTTGCGAAATCATTCGCTCATGCTCGCATGAAAAGGTTGCGGAGGCGGCGGTCATTTCTGTTGGCCCCGCCTTCCGCGATCGCATCGCTCTTCTGGCGGCAGCATCCGACATGCGATCCGGTCTCTACGTCGCGACGCTGGTTCGCCGCTTTCGCGACGAAGCGTCTGACGCGGAGATTGAAGGTCTTACGCGCGTCATTGCGGGCTCGGACATGCCCATTCTTGAGGGCTTGCGCTGGATCGTCGAAATCATGATCGACGGAACACGCAAAGGGGGGTCGCCTCCTTCGGTGAGATCGCGCACCAATCGCATGGACAGGTGCAGGCGCGCGGCGTAACGCCTCGCATTTTGCCGAATTCAGAGCGCGCGGCGCGCCCATGGTCGTGTGTCCACCGCTGCTTCCGGGCCCGCGCCCGGCTGATAGAAGCGCGAATAGCGCGGGGCGCCGCGCTCTCGCAGGATACGCTCGGTTGTCGGGTCGCTGATCTCCATTGTGTCGAACCCGCACCGCTCCATCATCTGGATCTGGTCCAGCAGCACTTCGCCAACTGCCCGTAATTCGCCTTTGAATCCGTAACGTTCGCGCAGCAAATGAGCAGTTGAAAAAGAGCGGCCATCGTTGAACTTTGGAAACGAAAGCGCAATCACCGCAAACCGGTGGATGTCTTGCGCAAAATCTTCGATGCTCGTTCCCGCCTCGATGCGAACACCGATCGGCGCATTTGATCCGTCGAATGCATGACGTTCCTGTACCCACCAGTCGAGCGGGACAATCGCATTCCCGGCCGGCGGAATGTCCTCACCCTCGTTGATGTGTCGCCACGCGTCTTGCGCAAACGCGCCGTTTTTCCAAAGCGCCATATTGAGCATCCGGTTCAAATGTCCGCCCCGACGTTGGTCTGGTAAAGAGCCTCCTTGAAGGGCCCCATGCCGATGCGCCGGTAGGCCGTGAGGAAGTCCTCGCTCGCCCCCTTGCGGACAAGCAGATACCGGTCGACGATCCGTTCAATCGCGTCTACGATTTCTTCTGACGAGAAGCCCGGGCCAGTGAGCGTGCCTAGCGAGCATGTCTCGTCGCCCGACCCGCCAAGCGTGATCTGGTACGTCTCGACGCCCTTGCGCTCGAGTCCGAGGATGCCGATGTGGCCGACGTGATGATGGCCGCACGCGTTGATGCAGCCTGAAATCTTGATCTTGAGATCGCCGATCTCCCGCGCGCGCGGGCCTTCGCCAAAGCGCTCGGATATCCGTTGCGCGACAGGTATGGAGCGAGCCGTAGCGAGTGAGCAATAATCAAGACCGGGGCAGGCGATGATGTCGCTTATGAGGCCCGCGTTCGCTGTTGCAAGGTTGCTTTTGGCAAGAGCGTCAAAGACAGCCGCAATGTCATCAAGCGCAACGTGCGGCAGGACGAGGTTCTGCTCATGCGAGACGCGAATTTCATCATGGCCAAATCGTTCTGCAAGATCGGCGACAATGTCCATCTGGTCCGCACTCGCGTCGCCGGGAATCCCGCCGATGGGTTTGAGCGAAATCGTCACAATGCCGTAGCCGGGCTGCTGATGCGCCGCGACGTTCGTGGACGCAAACGCTGCAAACTTCGCATCGCTTTCGCGCCGGGCGTCAAAGCTCTCTGAACTGCCCGAGCATTGACGGAACGTAGGTGGCGCAAAATACGCCTGGATACGGGCTATCTCTTTGGAAGGCAGTTCGATGAAATCGCGGCTGGCGTTGGCGAATTCGCTCTCCACCGCTGCGCGCATCCACTCTGCGCCCTTCTCGTGCAACAGAATTTTGATGCGCGCCTTGTACTTGTTGTCGCGCCGCCCTTCGAGATTATAAACGCGCACAATGGCCTGCGTGTATGCCAGCAAATCTTCCTTGGGCAGGAAGTCGCGGATTTTCACTGCAATGAGAGGCGTTCTGCCTTGCCCGCCGCCGACATAGACGGCGAAACCAGTTTCGCTTTTTTCGTTCTGGACGATCTGATAGCCGATATCGTGAACCTGTATCGCTGCGCGATCCTTTGCAGCGCCCGTCACTGCAATCTTGAACTTGCGCGGCAGGAACGTGAATTCCGGATGGATTGAAGACCACTGCCGCAGAATTTAAGCATAGGGCCGGGGATCTTCAACTTCGTCAGCCGCCGCGCCCGCGAAATGATCCGCAGTTACGTTGCGAATGCAATTTCCCGAAGTCTGTATCGCGTGCATCTCGACGCTGGCGAGTTCGTCCAGAATTGCCGGCGTATCAATGAGCGAGGGCCAGTTGTACTGAAGATTTTGCCGTGTCGTGAAATGCCCGTAGCCCTTGTCATAGCGCCGCGCAATGTGGGCAAGCTTGCGCATCTGCCGCGCGTTGAGCGTTCCGTAGGGGATGGCGACGCGCAACATGTAGGCGTGCAACTGGAGATAAAGCCCATTCATCAGGCGATGCGGGCGAAATTGCTCTTCTGTCATCTCGCCGGTCAGCCGACGCGCGACCTGATCGCGGAATGCAGCGACGCGATCGGCTACGAAGCCCGCGTCGAATTCGTCATAACGATACATGTTCGACTCCGATGATCGATCGCATGTCCTATAGGACTGCCTGTTTGCCAAGGTCGGTCCGAATACTTGGCCCCTTGGCGCGGATCGCTTCGCGGATGTGCGAAGCCTCAATCACACCGTCTCGTTCGCGTATGTCGAATATCAACGGCTCTACGATGAGATTGCGTCTCGCGTCCGCTTGGGCTCTTTCACCCAGTGCTGTCTCGGCCGCATGCCGCTGCACAAAAGTCTCAGCGATCGAGAGGGATTCAACCCATGCATTCTGCCCAAGAAAGACGACGACGCCGTCGGTCAGGCGATTGGCGGAAATAGCGTAGCTCATGTGGTCGGCCCCACGACGACTAAAGTCGAGGTGAACCCTACACATTTAGCAATTAGAACTCGAGTATTATTTTATTACACATAAAAAATGTGTAATAAATGCTCGGAACAGGCCGATTGCAGGGGCGTTTGCTCGCATGCGCATCCTTCAGCGAAGTTTACTGGCTCTATGCCTTCTAGCAGCCTGTCGGACTGGATTCAAAGACTTGGACCCGCTGCGCGTTTTTGCTGGTTCGGGGGCGTTGCAAGCGCCTGTCGGCTCCCGGATGGCCTGGCGGGGGCCGCGTTTGGCGCCTGCCATGTCCGCATCGACCTGAATCTCC
>CANMLK010000081.1 GCA_947498445.1 Beijerinckiaceae bacterium | reverse complement strand
AACTGGGCGATGGCCGGGCGGTGCTGATCGGCGAGATTGTTGCGCGCGACGGGCGCCGACTTGACATGCAGCTGAAGGGCTCCGGCCGCACGCCATTCTCGCGCGGGGGCGACGGGCGCGCGGCGTTCGGGCCTGTGCTGCGCGAATATCTCATCAGCGAAGCGATGCACGCGCTTGGCGCGCCCACAACCCGCTCCTTGGCCGCCGCCGCGACGGGCGAAACCGTGTATCGCGAGGCGGCGTTGCCCGGCGCCGTGCTGACGCGCATCGCTTCGAGCCATTTGCGCATTGGCACCTTCCAGTATTTCGCAGCGCGCGGCGACGGCGAGGCCGTGCGCCTGTTGGTCGACTACGCCATCAAGCGGCTTTATCCCCATCTTGCGGGCGCAGCCAATCCAGCGCTTGCGCTGATGGAGGCTGTTGTCGAAGCGCAAGCCAAGCTCATCGCTAAATGGCTTTCGGTGGGCTTCATCCATGGCGTGATGAACACGGACAACACCGCCATCTCGGGCGAAACCATTGACTACGGTCCGTGCGCGTTCGTCGACGCTTACGATCACATGGCCGTGTTCAGCTCCATCGATGCGCAGGGGCGCTACGCCTATGCGAACCAGCCGCCTATCGGGCAATGGAATCTGGCGCGTTTCGCCGAGACGTTGCTTGGCGTGATTGATGATGACAAGGACCGCGCGGTGTCGCAGGCGACGCAGACGCTGGAAGCCTTCATGCCCGCGCATCACGCGCACTGGACGCGCCTGATGCGCGCAAAGCTGGGGCTCCTGCTTGAAGAAGAGGGCGATACGGAACTCGCAAGAGATCTCTTCAACGTGATGCACGCTTCAAAGGGGGATTTCACGCTCACCTTCCGCACGCTGCCAGCGCATATGGAAGCCGACGCGTCGAGCGCAGAGGATTCGCCGGAGATGAGCGCGTGGCTGGCGGTGTGGCGCGCCCGCCATGGGCGCGAACGTCAATCGCCCGAGGCTCGGCGCGCGCTGATGGAGAGCGTCAACCCCATCTTCACCCCGCGCAATCACCGCGTCGAGCAGGCTCTTGATCAGGCGACGCGCGGCGATTTCACCGCGTTTGATCGCTTGCTTGCGGCCGTGTCTCAGCCGTTTGAAGCGCGCGCTGACATGATCGAACTCGCGCAGCCGCCTCGGCCCGATGAACGCGTGCTGCAGACATTCTGCGGCACGTGATCTCGCCGCATGCCGCGCGAGCTTGTTCTTCGCCCCTGATCAATTCGCCAGGGCGGCGCGGGCGCGGGCGATGAGCGCAGGCGGCAGGGAATAGGCCTGCGAGAGCAGTTTTTGCATCTCTGACCCCGACACGGGATCAATGCTGATCCCTGCTTTAGTCATCTCGCTGACAAAATCGGCGTCAGCCATCGTCTTCGTAAAGGCTGCACGTAGCGTCTCGACACGATCGGCGGGGACATTGGGCGCAGCGAAATAGGGCCGCCCCAGCTCCTTCATTTGCATAATCGTCTCGAACAATTTGCGTTGATCCGCATCCTTCGCGAGGTCCAGAACCAGCGGCACATCGGGTAGTGCGGGATGCTTGCGCAAACCAAGCTGCAACAGCAGCCGGATTTTGCCGTCTCTGATCCAATCGGGATGTTTTGCCGGAATGTTGTTCCATGACCAGTTCGCAACGCCCTGCACTTCGCCGCGCTCCATCGCGAGGATGATCTGCGACTCCCCGGGGTATCCGGCGACGATGCGGAATTTTGCGCCCAGTTCCCGATTGAGCGCGCGGGCGAACAACTCTGTATCCGTGGCGGGACCGTTGCCGCCAACGATCATTTCGCGTTCAAGCACATCCTTGAAAGAGCGCTGCGGCGCAGTGTGCCAGGCGACAACAACGCCAATTTCGCTGGTGGTGCTACCAAGCCAATTGATCTTTCGAACATCGAAGCGAACACCTTTTTCATCGAAGAACGGTTCAAACGGGATAGGGCGCTGCACCACTCCAATGACGCTGCCGTCCTGGGGCGCGACATTGTAAACATAATTCGTGGCGACGATGGAGCCCGCACCAGGCATGTTCTGCACCACAATGTTGGGTGCGCCCGGGATATACTTGCCCATATGACGGGCGACCGCCCGGGCGTTGAAATCATACCCGCCGCCCGTGGTGGAGCCCACGATGAACGTCAGATTGCGTCCTGCATAAAACCTGGACGTTTCGTCCTGCGCACTGGCGCTCTGGCCAGCGAGAAAGCCAAGAAAAGCGGCAAGCAAGCCGCTCGCGCGATAATTCGTCATTCCGGCTCTCCCCCAATGTGGCGCTCCAATACTAAATGGGCGCCGCCCGCTGTCAACGCGTCGTGCGCGGCGCACTTGCAATCGGCGCGCCACAATGAAACAGTTTTATTTTAGCGGCCAGACGTGAGTAGTGGCCACTCGCAGCTGGGGAGGGATGCATGTCGCAAGCAGCCGTTACACATCCGGAGGTTTCATCCTCCGACACCATACGCACAACAGGCATCCTGCATTTCACGATTGGCGTGCGCGACCACATCGCGGCCGCCAAATTCTATTCGGACGTGCTGGGCTGCAAAATTACTCGCTCGAACGAGCGCTATTCGTTCATGGAATGCGGCGGCTTCTTCTTCGTGCTCGCCAAGATTCCCCATCACGTGAATCCAAACAACGCGGGCGAAGATGCTCATCATCATGCATTCATGGTCGAGGAACATGAGTTTGACCGGGCCATGGCGATTCTCAAGGCGCGCGGCATCGAGATCGTGAAGTATTCGGACGAAGGCCATCGCACCTTCCCCGGACGGCACGTCTACTTTCATGATGCGGACGGCAATTGCATCGAGATCATCTACCTTTACAAGTAAGCAGGGATGTTGACGCAATGAGCTTTTCGCATCCTTCACTTGAGGGCCGCTGCGTTGTCGTAACTGGCGGCAGCCGCGGTCTTGGCCGCGCAATGACGCTGGCTCTCATGGACGCAGGCGCGCGAACCGCCATCGTCGCCACGGGCGACAGCGCGCCGCTTCGCCAAACGCTTGCGCAAGCGGCAACGCGAAACGGCGAACAGCCGCTTGTCGTTCTTGGCGATCTGCGAAACCCAAGCGACTGCGCCCGCATGGCGCGGGAGTTGGTGGAGGGCCTGGGGCGCGTCGACGCGCTCATCAACAACGCCGGCGTGCCCAATGTTGGCCCCGGCGCGCCGTTCTGGAAACTGGACGCCGAATATTGGTTGCGCATGTCGCACAGCAACACCGATGGCATTTTCTTTCTGACGAAAGAACTCGCGCCCGCCATGATCGAACGGGGGTTTGGCCGCATCGTGAATATCTCAACCGGCGACCGGACCATGGTGCGCAAGCACCTGGCTCCCTATGGTCCTTCAAAGGCTTTTGTCGAAGCTGCGTCGCGCATCTTCGCGCAGGATCTTGCCGGAACTGGGGTGACCTTGAACGTATTGCTCCCAGGCGGAGCTGTCGATACAATCGCCGACGTGACCGGGCAGCAGACGCAGGGCAAGACCTTTCTGGCGCCCGACGTGATGAACGACGCCCTCTTGTGGCTCGTCTCGGACCTATCCCATGAACACACGGGCGAGCGCTACGCTTGCAACCTGTGGGACGAGAGCGCGCCCCTTGCGCAGCGTATCGCCAACGCGCGCCAGTGCGGCGTCGACGCGCCGGCCATAATGTAAACGTCGGCGCCTTCGCCAAAGGGACACCCCGCCGTCAAAGGGACACGCGCGTTGCATGTGACGATTGCGGAATTGCAATTCAGGCAATAATCTTGCTGCACATCTGCGCGCGCCGCCTTGCGCGAGCGTGTGAGAGGCAATTTCATTGATTGGCACAAAAGTTTTTGGCGGCGCCCGCCGCGCGCTCGATTCCCCCCTGTACCGAAAGTACTGGACCGGCCATTCCATCACATCGGTAGGTCGGTGGATGTATCGCACCTCCGTCGGCTGGCTGGCGTGGGAGTTGACACATTCAAGCGCGTGGCTCGGCGTTCTCGCTGTTGCCGATTTATTGCCCACCGTAATACTTACCATTCTGGCGGGCGCATTTGCGGATAGCTTCGGCTTCATGCGCATCATCAGGATCAGCCAGATTTGCGCGGCGTTGTTTACAGCCGTGCTTGCAGCGCTCGTGATCCTGAAACTGATTACAATCGAGATCCTTCTGGTGATCACGATATTTCTTGGCGCGTCTGAATCGCTTGGCCAGCCGGCGCGCATGTCGATTGTCAACGCGCTCGTCCCCAAGCGCGATCTGGCTTCGGCGATTGCGCTTGGCTCGGCCTCGTTCAACGCCTCCCGGATCGTTGGGCCGGGCATCGCCGGCGCGCTCATCCTGTGGTTTGGCAGCGGCCCTGTGCTGGCCTTGTGCGCGCTGATTTACGCTTATTTCTACCTTGTGCTTCGCACCATACACATAGACGACACGTCCACGACCAAGCGCTCATCGAAGGGGCTTCTGCGCGACATAATGGCTGGCGTCGGCTACGCGTGGAGTCACAAGGGCATCAGATTTGTCATTACGCTGCTTGCGGCGACGAGCTTTTTCATCCGCCCCGTCGTCGACCTCATGCCCGCTGTGTCCGCCCGGCTCTTTTCCGGTGGCCCCACCGGCCTCGCCCTGCTGCTTGCCGCCATCGGCGTCGGCGCGGTGACGGCGAGCCTGTGGCTCGCGCGGCGGGGCGACACGAAGGGCCTGACATCGTTGCTGGTGCTCTCCACGAGCGCGACCGGGATCGCGCTCGCGGCCGCCGTGCAGTTCACAAATATCTATGCGGGCGCTGCGGTTTTATGCGTGATGGGCTTCTTTATGCTGATCGGAAACGTAGCGGCGCAAAGCCTTGTCCAGAACAGCGTCGAACACGAGTTTCGCGCCCGCGTCAGCAGTCTGTTCATCATCTTCGCCTATGGCCTGCCCGCCGTCGGCGCCGTGATACAGGGTTGGATCGCGACGCATATCGGGCTGAACGTCGCCATAGGCGTTGGCGCTTCCATGATGCTTGTCGCCTGGTTTTGGGCCCGCCCCCAACGTCAGACCATGTCGAAGATGCTGAACGAGACCGGCTCTGGCGGCCGGGACAGGGCTTGAGACCGGGTCGCGCAACCTTTATTGATTGTGTCCGCTCGCCCGGAAACTCGACCGTGTTGACCGCAAATTTGCAGACTCCAAGAATCGCTTAGAGGGAACGCCATGAACGACAAGCAGAAAGACGACGTCACCAGCTCGGAAGGCGCCCGCGTTTTCCTCGACCCCTATCTGGATTGGGCGCAAAAGCAGAACATTCCCATCCATCTGGATTTTGGCCATGACCTTCTCTCGCTGAAAACCGAGAAATGGGGCCATTACGACGCGCGCGGCTGCTTTGCGCACACCCACGGGCGCGGCGATTTCTGCGCCAACTTCGTCCTGGAAGTTGAGCCCGGCAAGAAGACGAAGCCGATCAAGCACCTGCATGAAGCGTTTTTCTACGCCCTGGCCGGTTATGGCTCGACGACTGTCACGCTGCCCAGCGGCGAGAAGAACACATTCGAATGGGGGCCCAAGTCCCTGTTCGCAATTCCGCTCAATTGCGAATACCAGATCTTCAACTCGTCAGGCCGCGAATTCGCGCGCCTGTCGTGCACGAATGATCTGCCCCTCGCGATCAACCATTACCACAACGACGAGTTCATTTTTAACAACCCGTTCAAGTTTCCCGAGCGGATTGGCAAGGAGCAACACTTCAACGGCGAAGGCGACCATAACACCTTCGAACGCAAGAAAAACGCCGGCCAGATCAACGTCTGGGAAACGAACTTCGTGCCCGACCTGACGAGCTTCAAGCTCTATGATCTCAACACGCGCGGCAAGGGATCCCGCAACGTGTTCTTCCAGCTTGCTGACGGCACCATGCACGCGCATACGTCCGAAATTCCCGTGGGCCGCTACAAGAAGGCGCATCGCCATGCGGCCGGCACGCACGTTCACGCCGTGGGCGGCGAGGGTTATTCGCTGCTTTGGTATGATGGCGACTCGGAGTTCGTGGAATTGCCGTGGCGGCACGGCTTCATGTACACACCGCCATTCTGGATGTTCCACCAGCACTTCAACACGTGCGATATTCCGGCGCGCTATCTCGCCTGCTCTATCGGCAGCGCGCGCTATCCCTTTATCTCCCTGCGCCGCGTGAGCAATGAGGGCGGCGGCTCAACCTCCGTGAAAGAGGGCGGTCGGCAGATCGAATACGAGGATCAGGATCACCGCATCCATCGCAAATTCCTCGATGCGTTGAAGAAGTCCGGTAATCCTTCGCTCATGGACGATCTTTTTGACGAAGAGATGATCGCAAAACTTCCCGCCGAACAGCTCACCGGCGTCATCTCAACACCGGTGCTGAAAGGCCCTGCGATCTGATGCGTGGCGCAGCCCGGCGCTTGCCCGGGCTGCGCCTTTTTTCGCGGAACTGTCATAGTCCACAGCCATAGATTGCTGCTGGCATGGGGCGTTTCATTATGTTGATTGCAAAGCATACCCGCCTGTGGGCCGCTTCACTTGTGTTCGCATTCACGTTTGGCGCTGCAGGCGCGCAGGTCCCGGGCGCGCAAATCTTGGGACCCAACGCTTTTGAATTCGTGGCCCTCGGCGACATGCCCTACCGGCCCGAAGATTATGAAAAGGTCGACCGGCTGATCGATAAGATCAACACGGTCAAGCCCGCCTTCACGCTCCATGTTGGCGACATCATTTCCGGGCGCACCTTATGCACCGACGAAAACCTGGAACGCTCCGCACGCCAGCTGGCGCGGCTTGATTCACCGCTGATCTATACGCCCGGCGACAACGAATGGACCGATTGCCACAGACCTCTGGGCGGGCGCTTTGATCCATTGGACCGCCTCGCCAAGGTGCGGCAGCTTATGTTCCCGCAACCTGGCAAAAGCCTCGGCAAGCAGCCTATAAATGTTGAGGCTCAATCGCTCGCGATGAGGGAGTTCCCGGGGTTTCCCGAAAATTCCAGGTTCGAGAAAAACGGCGTGCATATCGCCACCGTGCATGTGGTCGGATCAAACAACAATTTCGATCCCGACCGGGCCGGCGCTGTGGAAGAATTCACGTTGCGCAACGCCGCCAATATCGCGTGGTTGGACCAGACGTTCCAGCGCGCGATTGAGGCCAACGCCAAGGCGCTTGTCATCGGATGGCAGGCAAACGTGCATCCGGCAAAGCCCAACGCTCGTTCGGAGGCCGGCTTTTCCGACATGATCAGAACTGTCGCGCAGGGCGCTGCGGCCTTCAAGCGACCGGTGCTTGTCATTTATGGAGATTATCACTTCTTTGACGTGAGGCCATTCGAAGGCGTCGAGGGCAGGCGTGTTCCTGGCGTTACGAAACTGATGGTGTACGGGGACGTGCATATCCACGCGGTGCGCGTCAACGTCGATCCCGATTCTGCGGGGGTTTTCGGATTTACTCCGCTTATTGTCCCCGAGCACGGGCTGCCCTGAACGGACAGCCCGCTGGCTGAGTTTACTCGCCAGAGATAACGCGCGCGCGCTTGATGGCGGCAGGCGGCGTCCTATAAATCTGCGCGATGGTTTCGGCGACTTCCTCGCCCGTTTGCGGATTGACTTCGAGCCTCTGCTTCTTGGCGTCGGAGAGGAATTCCGCATCTTTCATCGTGGCGTTGAAGGCGGTCCGCAAAGCGGCAAGCCTGTCTGCAGGAAGCGCAGACGGACCCATGTACGGACGACCGACTTCCGCGCCCGACATCAGCAGATCATAAGTGGCTTTCGTCTCTGCATCAGTGAGCAGCGAGCCCGCATAAAGCAGGTCTTTGGGCATATCGGACGTGAGGTTCTTGGAGAAACGCACAAAGAGATTGATCTTGTTATCGCGTAGCCAATCGTCGGGCAGGCTCGTCCAGGACCCGCAGTCGCCGTCCAGTTCGCCGCGTTCAATGGCGATGCGCTTGTCAGCCGACCCCGGGTAGCCTTGCACCTGCTTCAAGTTGACGCCGAAGATTTCATCCAGCATGCGGCCTTCGATATAGGCCGATGTGCCAACGCCCGTAGTGCCAAAGATGATCTGCTTGGCGCCCTTTACCTGATCGAACGTCTTCATGTTCTTGGCGTGCCACGTAAAGCAGACGCGAAAATCCTCGCTGATATTGCCTATCCACGCGAAACGACGAAAGTCGACGTTCACCTTCTCGGGGATGGTCAGCGATTGCGACAGAAGGCCGGGATTAAACGTCGCGATGACCGTGCCGTCGCTGGGCGCGCCCTGTTCGAGATAAGCGACAGACTTGAGGCTCGCCGCGCCGGGCATGTTCTGGACGATATAGGTGGGGGCGCCGGGCGTATGGCGCCCCATGTGGCGCACCAGCAAGCGTGCGTACTGGTCATACCCGCCGCCGCTGCTGAAGCCCACGATGACGCGGACGGTTTTACCGCGATAGAATTCCGCAACGCTCTGGGCGCTGACTGCAGATGAAGCTGCTGTCGCCGCAATGACTCCGGCGCATTTCAAAAAAAGTCTGCGCAGGCGCGCCATTCTCAATCCTCCCGGCACGCAGTTCATTCTGACTGCGAGGCGCCTTTTATGACATTTTTTACCGGGCGGAAGCAAACACGCCGCCGCTCGCGGGCGTGTCGCCAAGACAAGACAAGCTAAGCTAAGCCAAGCCAAACCAAGCCAAGCCAAGCAAAGCAAAGCCAAGCAAAGCAAAGCCGTAACGCGTCGCACGTTGCGCGGCGTGGACAATCCGTTGGCGGTCACGCGGGTTTTATCCAGCGCATCTGCACGATGAACCATGAAAGCGCTATATCCGGTTCACACATCGCGGATCGGAGATTTCAAAATGCGTCGTCGTTTCTCCGCCATAGCTTCATTGATTGCGGTGATGGCCGCCACTGGCGCCTTCGCACAGCAGGCGCCTGATACGCCGGTGGGGCGCTTTTCCGCCGGAGACCTTCAGGGTTGGGAGAGCCGCGCCTTCAAGGGCGCCACTCAATACCGCATCGCACCGGACGGCGCGACGCGCGTTCTGGCGGCAAGCGCCAATGGCGGCGCGTCCGGCCGTTTCCGCAAGATCAAAATCGACCTGACGCGCACGCCTTTCATCAACTTCTCGTGGAAGGTGAGCGGCATTTACAAAGGCATCAACGAGGCCGCAAAATCGGGCGATGATTTCCCCGCACGCGTCTATGTCGTGCGTGAACGCGGCCTGATGGGCATCAACTCGGCGGCGCTTAATTATGTCTGGTCGAGCACGCGCCCCGTGGGAAGCCAGTGGGCCAGCCCTTACACAGCGCAGGTGAAATTGATCGCGCTTGATTCCGGCGCTGAAAAGGCCGGCGTCTGGACACGACACAAGCGAAACGTGCGCGAGGATCTGCGCCGCGCGTTTGGCGAGGACATCACCGAAATCGACGTGGTCGCGCTGATGAGCGATGCGGACAATTTTGGCGGCAGCGTGGAAGCTGCTTACGGCGACATCTGGTTCAGCGCCCGCTGAAAGTTTCGCCCGCCGTTACAGCACAACCTCGATCAGCTTCGGGCCTTGCGCCGCGACAGCCGCGCGAAGCGCCGCCGCGAAATCTTCAGCAGTCGCCACGCGCTTGCCCGGCACGCCCATGCCTTTCGCCAGGGCGACGAAGTCGATTTCGGGCCGGTCGATGGAGGTCAGCTCCAGCGCCTTGGGACCAAGATTTCCCGCACCCATGTTCAACGCCTCATTGTTGAGGATCTGATAGCGGCGATTGGCGAAGATGATCGTCGTCACATCAAGGCCTTCGCGGGCCTGCGTCCACAATGATTGAATAGTGTACATCGCGCTGCCGTCGCCGGTCATGCTCACGACCTTGCGATCCCTGCAAGCCATCGCCGCGCCTGTCGCCACCGGGGGGCTGAAGCCGATGGAGCCGCCCATGTTCTGGATCGTGTCATGGGGCGCGGCGCCCGCCGTCAACGCATAGGTTTCACGGCCCGTTGTCAGCGATTCATCAACGAGGATGCAATGTTCGGGCAAGCCCGCGCACAGCACATCGGCAACCGACTGGGGCGTGATGGCGCCGCGCGCTGTGCGCGTTGGCGCCAACGGCTCCACGCGCGCGTGCGCCTTGAGGGCGCCTACCCGTTCACACAGAGCTTCGAGCGCTGCGAGACCATTGCCCCCCGGCGCACATAGCGCGTGCACCTGTGCGCCCGGCGCCTTCAACAGCGAGGGCTTGTCGGGGTAGGAAAAGAACGCGACTGGCTCATTCGTCTCGATGGTGATGAGATGGCGGAAACCCTTGAGAAACGCGATGGCGGGATCGACCGAATAAGGGATCCGCTCTACCGAGACGCGGCCGGCGCCCCGCTCGATGCGCGCGCTGAAAAATTGCGCGCCCATGCGACAGCCGGTCTTTGCAACAATGCGTCCGGCAAAATCCAGAGAGGTTGCGCGCAGCGCGCGACCGCCAAGCACAAGCAGCGCGGGCTCGCCGCTGAGCAAGGCCCTCGCGGCGCTGTCCAGCGCATCGTTATCGATGAGGTCGTGATCGGGCAGCGGCGGCGCCGCAGCGGCGCCGGGCGAAGGCCCCCACGCCACATCGCCCGGCAGAACGAGCGTTGCGATGGCCGGCTTGCGGGCGCTGGCGTGAGCGATTGCAGTGGCGACATCGCTGGCCACGCTCATTGACGTGTCCGAGCGATGCACCCAGTGGGAAAGCGTGCGCGCCATACCCATGAGGTCTGACGTCAGCGGGGCGTCGTGCTGGAGATGCGCGGTCGCATGATCGCCCACGACATTCAGGATGCCCGAGCCCGCGCGCCGCGCGTTGTGCAGATTGGCCATGCCGTTGGCGAAGCCGGGGCCAAGATGCAGCAGGGTCGCGGCGGGCCTGTCCGTCATGCGGAAATAGCCGTCGGCTGCGCCCGTCGCCACACCCTCGAAGAGGGTCAGCACGCATTTCAGGCCGGGCGCGCGATCCACCGCCGCGAGGAAATGCATTTCGGACGTGCCGGGATTGGCGAAACACGTATCGACTCCCGCCCCCACCATTGTCGCCAGAAGGCTCTCCGCGCCATTCATGCCTTCACGCTCCCGCTCACCTACACGGGCCACAACGTATCCATCGGCGGGCGGTTTTGCTATCCATGCATCAGTCGAAATCGGCGGATTGCAGAATTGGGGAAACGTTCGTGGCGCAAGATTCAGTTTCTCTCACGTTCGCCGTGGCTGACAATCCGCACGTCGCGGCCATCAAGAGCGGCGCCATTGGGATTCGCGGCGTCGCGCCGGAATTTATCGACGTCAAACCACAGATTGCCGCCTACAGGCGCATGGTGCGCGACCTTGAATTTGACGTGTGCGAACTGGCGCCTACGACCTATGTCATCGCACGCGCTTTTGGCGCGCCATTCATCGCCCTGCCGATTTTTCTCATGCGCGCCTTTCATCATGGCGGACTCCTCGTGAGGCCGGACGCGGGCATCGCCAAGCCATCCGATCTTGAGGGCAAGAAGGTTGGCGTGCGCGCCTATTCCGTCACGACGGGCGCGTGGACGCGCGGGATTCTCATCGACGAATACGGACTGGATTCATCGAAAGTTACGTGGGTCGTGGACGATGAAGAGCATGTCACGCAGATGCAATTGCCGCCCAACGTGATTCACGCGCCGCAAGGCTCATCGCTGGTTTCGATGATGGCTGCGGGTGAGATTCAGGCAGGCTTCGCAGGCAATGCGGGGCTGGGGCGCGCAGGGGCGCCAACTTCAGGCTGGGACGCAAACAAGATTGCGCCGGGCGAGTCTTACCCCGATCTTTTCCCCAACGCGCGCGAGCTTGAAACGCAATGGCACAAGCGCACCGGTGTTTACCCGATGCACGGCACGATTGTGATCAAGGAAAGCGTTTTGAAGGAGCGACCATGGGTGGCCAAATCGCTGCTTGACGCCTTCACGCACGCCAAGGAGGACTGGCTGCCAAGGATGCGCTCGGGCGAAGCGAACGGCGCAACGGACCAAAAGTTTCGCGCCATGATGGACATTGTTGGCGCCGATCCGCTGCCGTTTGGCGTCGCTGACAACATCAAGACCATCGAAGCGCTGGAAAGCTTTGCGTCGAAGCAGAGGCTCACCCCGCGAAGGTTGAGCCTCTCCGAATTGTTTGTCGATCCGCTGGCGCTGTGAGCCGCTTCAGAGCGGCTTGAAGCCGAACAGGCGCGCGGGATTATCGACGAGGATGCGCTTGCGCATCGCCATGTCGGGCGCGATTTCGCCAAGGATATCGAGCAGGTCGCCTTCGTTGGGCACGCGTCCGGGCGTGAACGTGTTGCCGTGCGGCCAGTCCGTTCCCCAGATTACCCGATCTGGTGCCACGTCGACGCACGCCTTGGCGAAGGGGACCATGTCGAGGAAGGGCAGCGAGCCTTCGATATGCGCCTTGGGCACGGCGCTGATCTTGTCGAAGCTGCAAAGCTTCACATAGAAGCGTTCGTCCTTCAAAAGCCGCAGCAGCAATTGGAACGCAGGCTGGTCTACGCCGTCCTTGCCGCGTACGCGCGCCATGTGATCGATGATCGTGATCGTGGGCAACGCGCGGATGTAGCTTTCATGGTCGATCAAATCCTTTGGATCGACGTGAAGATCAAGAATCCAGTTCTTGCGCTGCAGGCGTGGCAAATGATCGGTGAGGAATTCCTCGCTGCCGGGCCTGTCATCCATCAGGTGAAAACGCGCGCCGCGCATGCCGCCTTCGTGCAATGCGTCGATCTGCGCATCGCCGAACGAATGATCGATGTTTGCTATGCCGCGCGCGTCCTCGCCAAGTTCTGAAATGGCGTTGAGCACGACACGATTGTCCACGCCATGCGCAGTGGGCGTAACGAAAACCGCGCGGCTGAGGCCGGTGATCTTCTGCATGTTGCGATAACGCTCGATGGGCGCAGCGGGCGGCGTGTAGCGGCGATCATCCGCGTAAGGAAACAGATCTGGTGGTCCAAACACATGCGCGTGCGTATCGCAGGCGCCGGGCGGCACGGTCCAGTGCGGCGCGCGCGTATTGGGATCAGGCGGCAGGCTTACGCGTAATGGGGCACGCGTCATGAACTTCTCCCCTTCAATTTCATTTTCACTTCGCACGCTCGCGCGTTGCAGATTTTCAGAGCCGCTGGCACTATACGCGACGAAGGGCGGATTTACAGACGCGCCCGTCCCGAGGACATCAAATGACTGACACCATGCGTTCGAAGGCTCTCATCGGTTGCGCCCTCGCCGCTCTTGCGACCTCCGCCGCGCACGCCCAGACGCCCGAGCAATTCTATTCCGGCAAGGTCGTTAACTTTGTCGTCGGCGTCAGTCCCGGCGGCGGCTACGATCAATATGCGCGGCTGCTCGCGCGCCATTATGCGCGGCATGTTCCCGGTCAGCCCAACGTCATTGTGCGCAACATGCCTGGCGCCGGCAGCCTCACCGCCGTGTTGCATCTCAACGGCTCTGCGCCTGCTGACGGCACGACCGTCGTCGCGTTCAACGCCGGAGTCCTCAACGATTCCATGAGCGAGGGCGCAGCCGCCCGCGCCAAGTTTACTGACTATGCATGGATTGGCAGCATCACGCGCGATTTCCGAGTTTGTTTTGCGTGGCGTGGCACAGGCATTTTGACATGGGACGATCTGGCCAAGCGCAAGGAAACCGTGTTCGGCGCGGCGGGCGCGGTCTCAAGCTCGGCCAACAACATCGCGATGCTGCGCAATCTGCTTAATGTGAACTTGAAAACAATTCACGGATACCCGGGAAACACTGAGATGTTTCTCGCTGTCGAGCGCGGTGAACTTGACGGGTCATGCGTCACCTGGTCCTCGCTGCCTGATCACTGGATCAAGAACAACAACATCGCCGTGCTCACGCGCCTGTCGCCATCAACGCAACCGGGCGTGTCTGAATCCGTGAAGTTCGTTGGCGATCTTGTGACCACACAAGAGCAGAAGGACATTCTCGACGTGCTGCTTGCATCGGGCGAACTGGGTCGGCCCTTTATCACATCACCGAAGGTCCCGGCGGATCGGCTTCAGGCGCTGCGCGCAGCTTTTGACGCGAGCATGGGCGACGCCGCGTTTCTCGCCGACGCCGAGAAGCAAAAATTGCCGATTGATCCTGTGGGCGGCGTCGAGGCGGAGAAGATCGTCACCCGCCTCTACGCGTTCTCGCCCGCGCTGATGGAGAAAGCCAAGAATACGGTGAAGTAAAAGCGCCGAGTGGCCTGGCGACAAAAGAATATTCAGATTCAGGTCAAGGGAACCTTGTTGCTACGCCGGGCGCAGCTGTGCGTGGGGCGCACGGAGGTTTGATCATGAATAGTAGGGCATTTTTGTACTCACTGTTAGGCTTGGGAGTCGCAACGGCCGTCATCGTGCTGTCTTCTGCGTCTCAGGCGCAGACGGATGTTCGCCCTGCAGAAAGTCGGTCGCAGTCAGAACAAGCGAAGCCGTCAGCTGTTTCGCCTCAGTCGAATGTGCGTGGTTTGCCGCCTGGACCCGGGGCGGGGAGCGCGCCGGATGTTCGCCCGGCAGAAAGTCGGACCCAGTCAGAGCAGGCCGCTCCGCGCACCGTTTCGCCGCAGTCACCGGCTCGCTGACACGTTCGTCGGTAACTGATTTATTCTGTTTCCTTCGACAAACCTGCGAGCGCCCTGCTGCTGCGGAGCCCTAAACCATATTGCTCGTCAAACGGAAGGCGGCGGCCGCTTTGGTCGCCGCCGTTGCATTGTCTATCGGCGATTATTCAGCGGCCTTGAGCACGCCGGAGGCCTTGCGGCGCGCAAGCATCGTGAGGATGGCGAGGAGGGAGAAAACGGCTGAGGCGACGAACACCAGATGAGGCCGGCCAAAATCCAGGATCAGGCCATAAACGATGGGGCCAATCACCTGCCCCGCCGCATAGCCTGTCGTGACGAAGGCGAACACCGTGCCGACGCTGACGTCCTTGGCCGCGCCGCGCACGGAGACATCGCGCGAAGCAGTGACGAGTCCATGAAAGGCGCCGGCAACGCCAATGGACCCGAAGACCGCCGCGAAGGGAAGGGCGCCGCTGCCGCACAACAGGAGAAAAACCGCCGAGCCCGCCATGCACAGCGCGAGCACCATTTCATGGTTTTCGAATTTGTCCGCCAGCCAGCCTCCGGGGAGGACGGCCAGCATGGAGAGCGCCTGATAGGTTGTAAGAGCGATCGCGGCAGTGGCCAAGGGCATGCCGTAAATCTCGCTGAACGCCGACACGGAAAAATGCACGATGCCTGAATTGGCCGCGGCCGACA
>CANMLK010000080.1 GCA_947498445.1 Beijerinckiaceae bacterium | reverse complement strand
GGATCGCCGGGCGATACGGCGTTCGACGCGTTATGCAAGCGCGTGGTCAGCGAGATCGATGAACTCATCTGGAGTTATGGCGGCTCGATTTGCGCCGAGCATGGCGTGGGCGTTGAAAACTTCGACAGGTTGCCGGGCCAGAAGCCGACAATCGAATTCGAGATGATGGCTCGCATCCGCTACATTTTTGACCCACGGGGCTTGTTTAATCCGGGCAAGATCTTCGATCCCAAACGCTTTCCCTCGGCCAACGCGGCCGAGTGATTATTCGGCTGCGTTAGCGACCGCTTCCAGCGACGGCTTGAATTCCTCGGCCCGCGCGATCGCCCAATTGCTGGCGTAGCGAGGACCGCCGCCGCCGGTCAAAAGCTCGCCTTGCGCAAGGGTCGGGTAGAGGTGCGCAAACGTCTCCACTTCGCCGGATGCGCCCCGACGCATCAGATGCTGCGGGCGTAGTTCAGTGGGATGATCGAGCCCTGCGGCGGCTACAATTTCGGCCAGCGCGATCAGCGTCTCGTGATGAAAACTTGCGACGCGCGTCGCCTTGTCCTCGGGCACGATGGCCCTCTGCCGCAATGGGTTTTGCGTCGCAACGCCTGTGGGGCATGCGTCCGTGTGGCATTGCTGCGCCTGAATGCAGCCAACGGCAAACATGAACGCGCGCGCCGAATTGCACCAGTCCGCGCCAAGCGCCATCACGCGCGCCATGTCGAACGCAGTGGCGATTTTGCCTGATGCGCCAAGACGAATGCGGTCGCGCAGGTTTGCGCCCACAAGCGCGTTGTGCGCGAAGCTGAGACCATCACGCAGCGGCATGCCGAGATGGTCCATGAACTCGAGCGGCGCGGCGCCCGTGCCGCCTTCCTTGCCGTCGATGACGATGAAGTCTGGCGTGATGCCGGTTTCCAGCATCGCTTTCACGATGGCGAGAAATTCCCATGGATGGCCGATGCAAAGCTTGAAGCCGGTCGGCTTGCCGCCAGAGAGGCGGCGCAAGTCCGCGATGAAGCGCACAAGCTCCAGCGGCGTGCGGAACGCGGGATGAGCGGCGGGGGAAACGCAATCGACGCCGATGCTGACGCCGCGAATGGCGGCGATTTCCGCTGTCACTTTCGCGCCAGGCAAGACGCCTCCGTGGCCGGGCTTGGCGCCTTGCGACAGTTTCAGTTCAATCATCTTAATTTGCGGGTCCGCCGCGCGTTGTGCGAATGCGTCAGGACAGAACGAGCCATCAGCGCGCCGACAGCCAAAATAGCCAGATCCGATCTCCCAAATAAGATCGCCGCCATATTCGCGATGATAGGCGCTGACGCCCCCTTCGCCCGTGTCATGCGCGAATCCGCCATTGCGGGCGCCTTTGTTGAGCGCCCGGATTGCGTTGGCGGACAGCGCGCCATAGCTCATCGCAGAAATGTTCAGGAGCGAGGCGAGATAGGGCTGCGCGCAATCTGGCCCGCCGATGCGCACGCGCTGCGGCGCGGCGGCGACCGGGCGTGGCGCAATGGAGTGATGCAGCCATTCAAACGCGGGCTGATAGACGTTTTTCTGCGTGCCGAATGGCCGCTTGTCGAGCTCGTGCTTGGCGCGTTGATAAACGATGGCGCGGATGTCGCGCGGGAAGGGCGCGCCGTCCTGCTCGGCCTCGAAAAAGTATTGGCGCATCTCGGGCCGGATGCTTTCCATGATGAAGCGCAAATGTCCGACGATCGGATAATTGCGCAGGATGGCGTGCCGGGTCTGCGTCAAGTCGCGGATGCCGAGGCAAGTCAGCCCCGCCGCCACCGCCGTCATCGCCAGAAGGAGGGTGGCGCCGCCCCCCGTCGCCCACAGCGCGATGCTCAGGCCCAATGTGGCGAGGATGCAGAGAACAAAGACGGTGTAGCGACCGGGCTCGGGAAAAGGCCATCGGATCATGTGAAGCATCCTGGGGGACGATGGGACGATCTGTGTATCATGCGCTGCGAGCCTTGAACGAGACATGACAGTCGCATGGCTTGACTTTGACGCGTCTTTATGAAAAACGAACGCTCATTCAGTTTAGAGTGAGCGAATGCCCAAGCTTTCCGACATTCAGCAGGAAGAGCGCCGCGCGCGAATACTCGACGCGGCGGAGCGCTGCTTTGCCCGCACGGGGTTTCACCGCACCACAATGCAGGACATCTGCAAGGACGCGGGCATCAGCCCCGGCGCGCTCTACATCTGGTTTTCTTCCAAGGAAGCTTTGATCGCGGGCATCTCCGCGCGCAACAGGGATGAGGTGCTCGCCTCCTTCTCGGCGCTGGCCGACTCACAGGATTTTGCCGCAGGCATGGCTCAGGTGATGCAGACCTGCATTCTGGACCAGCCGCAGCACAAGTCCGTATTGTGCCTTGAGATCGGCGCGGAAGCCACGCGCAACCCCGCTGTCGCAGAAACGCTTGCCCGTTTCGACGAGACCGTGTCAGCCGCCTTGACCGAACTTCTGGAGAAGGCCGAGCGCGAGGGACGCATCAAGCCGACCATGCCGACGAAAGAGCTCGCACAGGCGATGCACGTCATCGCCGATGGCCTGTTCTGGCGTCGCGCGATCCAGCCCGATTTCGACGCCGTATCCGCTGGCCGCGCGCTTCTGGCGCTTGTCGCTGGCGCGCTTTCGGAGACGCCGCAATGAAAAGGTTAGCTATTGTGTTTGCGGCCGTCATCACGCTGACGGGCGCTGCAGGCTTTGCAGGCTGGAAATACACGCGCACGCATCAGGCGAACGCGGCGGTCAACACCGAGCCGCTTGCTCCAGCCGTCACTGTCGCGAGCGCCCGCGCGTCCGAAATCGTCGAAACTGTCTCGGTGACAGGCACGCTCGCGCCGCGCAGCGAGATTCTTGCGGGCCCTGAAATCGAGGGGCTTCGCATTGTGGAAATTCTGGTGGACGAGGGCGACCGGGTCGGCAAGGGCGAAATTCTCGTGCGCCTGTCGCGCGACGCGCTTGATGCGCAACTCGCGCAATCGGACGCGGGGCTGGCACGCGCAGATGCTTCCATCGCGCAGGCCCGCAGCCAGATCGCGCAGGCCGAGGCGAACGCCAAATTGGCGGGCTCCGATCTTGATCGCACGCAAGCCCTGTCGCGCAGCGGCAACACGACCCAAGCAATTCTCGATCAGCGTCAGTCTGCGCAACGGGCGGCGGCCGCACAATTGCAGGCTGCGCGCGATGGTCTTCGCGCGGCAGAGGCGGATAAAAAGAGCGCAGAGGCGCAGCGGCGCGAGTTGATGGTGCGCATTTCGCGCACGGAGGTTCGCACGCCCGCAGCTGGCGTTGTTGCGCGCAAGAACGCCAAACTGGGCGCGGTCGCAAGCGCTGTCGGTGATCCTCTCTTCCGCATCATCGAAGACGGACAAATTGAGCTGGAAGCTGAAATTCCTGAAGCGCGCGTTGGCGCGATTGCTGCAGGTCAAAAGACCATCGTCACCCTTGCTGACGGCGCCAAGATCGACGGCAAGGTGCGTCTCGTGTCGCCGGAAGTTGATCGCGCTACGCGTCTTGGGCGTGTGCGCATCGTCCTGTCCCGTTCTGAGGGCGTGCGCGTAGGTTCGTTCGCGCGCGCTAACATTGAAGTGCGACGGGAGACCGCTGTCACCGCGCCTGTGAGCGCCATCACCTATGGCGCCAATGGCGCCAGCGTGCTGGTGGCGCACAACGGTCTTGTGCGCGAGCGCGCCGTCACGCTCGGACTCGTTGACGGCGCGCGCGCCGAAATCCGCTCGGGCGTGCGCGAGGGCGACGCGATTGTCGTGCGCGCCGGGGCCTTTCTGCGCGATGGCGATTCCGTTCGGCCCGTGCAGGCCGTGGCGGAGAACGCGCGATGAACTGGAATATCTCGGCGTGGTCGATCCGCAATCCGATTCCCTCGGTCTTGCTGTTCGTTATCCTTGTCGCGCTTGGGTTGTTCTCGTTTTCGCGGCTGCCGATCACGCGCTTTCCAAACGTCGACATACCGATCATCACGATCAACGTGACGCAATCTGGCGCGGCGCCGTCCGAACTTGAAACGCAGGTCACGAAACGCATCGAGGACGCCGTGGCGGGCGTCACGGGCGTCAAGCGGGTCATCTCGTCGATTTCGGACGGACTTTCGCAGACGACGATTGAATTTCGCCTTGAGGTGAACTCGGATCGCGCGATCAACGACGTCAAGGATGCGGTCGCACGCATTCGCGCCGAGCTGCCGCGCACAATCGAAGAGCCGATCATTCAGCGCCTGGACATCGCCGGACTGCCAATCCTCACCTACGCGGTGAGCGCACCCAACATGTCGCTTGAGCAGCTCTCGTGGTTTGTCGACGATGTCGCCGCGCGCAATTTGCAGGGCGTTCGCGGCGTTGGACAGGTGGAGCGTATCGGTGGCGTTGATCACGAAATCAGGGTGCAGCTCGACCCTGATCGCATGCTCTCGCTAGGCGTCACCGCCGGCGAGGTCAGCCGTCAATTGCGAGCCACCAATGTGGATATTGGTGGCGGGCGCGGCGAGATCGCCGGTCAGGAACAATCCATCCGCACGCTTGCCGGCGCGCGAACAGTTGAAGAGATTGGCGACACGACCGTCGCGATTTCAGGCAATCGACGCATCAAACTTTCCGAGATCGCCACGGTGACAGATGGCGCAGCGGATCAACGCCGTTTTGCGAGGCTGGATGGGCGACCTGTCGTCGCCTTCGGCATTGTGCGCGCCAAGGGCGCGAGCGACGCGACCGTCATGGATGTGGTGGGAAAGAAGGTCGCTGAAATTCGCGCCTTGCATCCCGGCGTTCAAGTCGAGCTGATTGACAACGCTGTCACCTATACGGTTGGAAACTATAATTCTGCGATGATGACGCTCATCGAAGGCGCGCTGCTTTCGGTCCTCGTCGTGCTTATTTTTTTGCGTGACTGGCGCGCTACGGCGATAACAGCGCTGGCGCTGCCGCTGTCGATCATCCCGACGTTTTTTGTGCTCGACATGCTGGGCTTCTCGCTCAATCTGGTGAGCTTGCTCGCAGTGACGTTGGCGACAGGCATTCTGGTCGACGATGCGATCGTCGAGATCGAGAATATTGTTCGCCATATGAAGATGGGCAAATCCGCCTGGCGCGCTTCGCTTGAAGCGGCCGACGAGATTGGACTTGCTGTCATCGCGATCACCATGACGATCATCGCCGTGTTCGCGCCGGTGAGTTTCATGGGCGGTATTGCAGGTCAGTACTTCAAGCAATTTGGCCTTACGGTGGCGGTCGCGGTATTCTTCTCCCTGCTCGTCGCGCGTCTCATTACGCCTTTGTTGGCGGCGTATTTTCTGCGCGTGCATCCGCTGAAAGAGCAGAAGGAAGGCGCGATCATGAGCGGCTACACGCGCTTTGTCGCGTGGTCTGTGCGGCATCGCTGGCTGACGATGCTGGGCGGGCTGCTCATTTTTGTAGCCTCCATTCAGGCGACCAAGCTCCTGCCGTCCGGGTTTCTCCCCGCGGAGGATGTGGCGCGCCTTGTCATGGCGGTCGAATTGCCGCCGGGCACGCGGCTCGACGATACGACGCGCGCGGTGGACGACATCACCAAGCGCCTGCGTGAGAGGCCGGAAATCAAAAGCGTCTTTGTTGATGGCGGGCGTGTCGGGCTTGGCGCGCCAGAAGTGCGCAAGGCGACACTTGTGATCAGCCTCGTGCACAAGAGCGAGCGTCAACTCACGCAACGTGAGGTGCGCAATGTGATCGGGCGCATCGTTGCTGACGTGCCCGACACGCGCACGTGGTTTCTTGACGAGAACGGCCAGCGCCAGTTGACGCTGGGCGTGCAGGGCGCCGACACCGCGCAGATCGAACGCGTGGCGTCGCAGCTTGCAAGCCAGATGAAGCGGCTTTCGCTCATCACCAACGTGACCACAACGGCGGCGCTTGATCGTCCTGAAATCCGCATTCTTCCACGCAGCGATCGCGCGGCAGAACTCGGCGTCTCGACGGACGCACTTGCTGAAGCCATTCGCGTCGCAACGCTTGGCGATATCGACGCCAACCTTGCGAAGTTTAACGCTGGCGACAGGCTTGTGCCGATGCGAGTCGCATTGCCGCGTTCGGCACGCGGCGATCTTGATACGCTTGGCAATTTGCGGGTGACGACATCGCGCGGCGGATCGGTGCCGCTTTCGTCTGTTGCGGACATTGAATTTGGACAGGGCCCCGCGACGATCTCACGTTTTGACCGGCAGCGCCGCGTTGCGGTGGAGGCGGATCTGGCGACGACCGACGCGCTCGGAGAGGCGCTCGCCGCTGTTTACGCGCTGCCCGCAGCCAAAAACCTGCCGCCTGGCATTCGCTTTGCCGAATCGGGCGATGCGGAAGTGATGGGCGAAGTGTTCCAGGGGTTTGCGCAGGCCATGGGGGCGGGCCTTATGATGGTGCTCGCTGTGCTCATCCTGCTGTTTGGCAGCGTGCTGCAGCCGATCACCATACTTCTGTCGTTGCCGCTGTCAGTCGGCGGCGTGATCGGCGGTTTGCTGATCATGAATTACGCGATCTCGATGCCTGTGGTGATCGGCATCCTCATGCTCATGGGCATTGTGACCAAGAACGCGATCATGCTGGTCGACTTCGCAGTTGAGCGCATAGCCGTTGGCGTGCCACGCACAGAGGCGCTTGTTGATGCGGGGCGCAAGCGTGCGCGGCCTATTGTCATGACGACAATCGCCATGGGCGCAGGCATGATTCCGTCCGCCCTTGGCATCGGCGATGGCGGCGAGTTTCGTTCGCCCATGGCTGTCGGCGTGATCGGCGGACTGATCGCATCGACAATCCTGTCGCTTATTTTCGTGCCGGCCATGTTCACCGTCATGGATGATCTTGGACGCCTCATCTGGCGCGGTTTCTCGCGCTTTGTTGGCCCGCGCGATGATGAGTCAGTCGTCGCACAGCCGCATGGCGGAGCGCCGATCAAATGAGCGCAATGATGATTGAGGGTCGCACCGTTCGGCGAAACGAGCTTGGCCCGAGTCATCGCGACGGGGTTTGCAATACGCTGGCTCTCGCTTGACAGCCCTTTGTCCAAGCCTACCATGAGCGAAAATACGTTCACGGGAGGAAGCAATGCTGATCATCGACAATGAGACCGTTTCGAAAATTCTCTTGATGAAGGATTGCATCCGCGTCCAAGAGGCTGCCTTCAAGAAAATTCCCGCTGGCGGGGCCATTCATCGTCCGCGCATCGACATGTATTATCCGTGCGATCGTCCCGACGGCTATTATCGCTGGGGCTCCATGGAAGGCGCCAACGACGGTTACTTCGCCATCCGCATGAAGTCGGACGTCATCACATGGCCCGCAGAGCCCGATGGAGGCTGGACCGAAGACAAGCATTGCCGTGAGCCCGGCACGTATTGCGGCCTGATCTTCGTCTGCTCGACGCGAAACGGTGAGCCGCTCGCATTCATCAACGACGGCGTGCTGCAGCACATGCGCGTTGGCGGCGGCGCGGGCATCGGCACGAAATATCTTTCGCGCGAGGATTCTCATGTCGTGGGCATGCTGGGATCGGGCGGCATGGCGCGCACATTTCTGGACGCGTTCTCCTGCGTGCGCGACATCCAAAAGTGTAAGATCTACAGCCCCACGCCCGCCAATCGCGAAAAGTTTGCGGAGGAGATGCGCGAAAAACTTGGCATTGAAATCGAGGTCTGCGACAACCCGCGCGATGCAATCCGTGGTGTTGATATCGTCTCGTCAGCAACTGACAGTATGAAGCCGGTCTACGACGCGGACTGGCTTGAAAAGGGCCAGCACGTGACCAACCTCGGTCGGCGTGAAATGCCGGACGCTGTGATGGGCAAATTCGATGTCGTCATCCGTCAGGGCACTGCCGGCTTGCAGATGAAACAGACGGATCGTTTTCAGGCCGAGCGCGGCTTGTCGCCTGCCGCCTACATCGGCGGCAGCGTTGAAGAGATGAAACGCATTCCGGAGAAAAACCCGCAACCGGGCTTTGGCGGCGACTCGCCTGATTTCATGGATCGCGGCAAGGGTGGCGACAAGCCGGACTTCGCTGACCTCATCTCCGGCAAGGCGAAGGGCCGCACCAACCGGGACGAGATCACGTTCTACCGCAACGTCGGCAATCAGGGCCTGCAATTCTCCTCCGTCGGCGGCTGGGTTTATGAGGAGGCGAAGCGACTGAAGGTCGCGCGCGAAATCCCGACCGAATGGTTCTTGCAGAACATCCGCGATTGACGGGGGCCGCCATGACAAAGTCATTGCATCGCAGCGTTCTTCTCGCAGGCCTGCTTGCGACGTCCACTCTCGCGTCGTCACTTTCGTCGGCGCACGCGCAAAGCGTGGAGGGCTTCTACAAGGGCCGGCAGATGAGCTTGCTCATCGGGTTTGGGCCGGGCGGCGGCAACGATGTGTGGGGTCGCTCTATCGCGCGGCACATGGGGCGGCATGTTCCCGGCGCTCCCACCATGATCGCGCAGAACATGCCGGGCGCTGGCACCATGAAGCTCGCCCTGCATCTGCAGAGCGTGGCGCCAGCGGATGGAACAGCGTTTGGCCTCATCAGCAGAGGGCTTCCGCTGGAGCCGTTGCTGGGTGACCGCAGCATTCCATTTGCGCCGCAGAAAATGAGCTGGATCGGCAGCCCCGATCAGGACACCAATGTCTGCGTCGTCACCACGGATGCGAAGGCGAAATCGCTCTCTGATCTCAAGACCATCGAGATCACGATGGGCGGATCAGGCTCGGGCGCCGATACGGCAGTTTATCCTGAGTTTTTCGCGCAGTTTCTGGGCCTGAAAATTCGCACGGTGAAAGGCTATCCGGGCTCCAACGAAGTCATTCTCGCGATGGAGCGCGGGGAGGTGGATGGAATCTGCGTCGCGTATGACGCGCTGGCGCGCCAGCGTCTGTTTCTGGACGGGAAGATCAACATTCTGTTTCAAGCGGCGTTGAAGAAAGACCTGAAGATCAAGGGTGATCCACCGCTTGTGCTGGACGCCAACCCCGACCCGCAGAAAAAGAATATTCTGGAGTTCTTCCTGTCGCGCGCGGCGTTTGGTCGTCCGCTCGTGGCGCCGCCCAATGTGCCGAAGGATCGGCTCGCGGCGTTGCAGAAGGCGTTTCTGGATACGATGAGCGACCCTGTCTTCAAGGCCGAGGCTGAAAAGCTGGGGCTCACGATCGACCCGATTTCCGGGGATGAGCTGTCGGCGCTGGTGGATCAGGCGTATCGTACGCCAGAAGCTTCAGTGCGCGCGCTTGCTGAAATGCTCAAGAATTTGGGCAAGTGAATTTGGGCTTTTGAAATTGCGCGGGCGCTTTGTCGCCCGCGCCTTTTTCTAGATGCGCTTGAGCGAAAGCGGGCGCACTTTTGCGTCGCCCATGCGGCGCCACACGCCGTTGGCGTCCCGCTCCATACCCATTTTGTGGCCCTTGCGCGCCTGCAGCGAAATGTGTCCCTGCCGATCAATCGTCCAGGCGATCGGATCGAAAATCACGACGCCGTTGTCGCGGCAGGCGGGAGCGAGCTGCGCGCGAAGATAGCCTTTGCCCCGCGGGGCTTCCGACAACGTGACCATGCACAAGGTGTCCTTGTCGTCCTCCCGTAATACGGCGTAGCGGCCCACCACTTCGTTGATGCGTGGGCCCTGCTGGGTGGGCGCGCGCTGGGGCTGCCTTTGGGTTTGCTGCGCCGTCTGCATCATCTGCATGGGCGCGCTGCCCTCACCGAGGCGCGCGGGCGCATTCTGCGCCACTGCCGCGCCTGCGAGGGTGACAAACCCGCATGCGGCGATCAGGGCGGATTGGGCCGCTGCTTTCGCGTTTCGCACTGGGCGGACGAACAGGTTCATGACTTGGCTTTCCTTTGCAGTCCCCCGAATCAAGCATTTCGTCGGGGCGAACGCCTCCACGGAGTTTCCGCTATAGGGGTTAGGACATCGTTTCCATCCGCCCAAGCTAGCACATTGTCTATCACGAGCTGGCTCATGGCGTTGCGGGTGTGCTGCGACGCCGAGCCGACGTGGGGCAGCAGGACCACATGATCCATGGCGATCAATTCAGGCGGCACGCGCGGCTCGTCCGCGAAGACATCCAGCGCCGCGGTGAGGATGCGTTTTTCACGCAGGGCGTCGATCAGGGCGCTTTCGTCCACCAGCGTGCCGCGGGCGATGTTGACGAGGATTCCATCTGGCCCCAGCGCGTCGATGATCTCGCGATTGACGATGTTGCGGGTCTGGGGCCCGCCGGGTGCTGCGATCATCAGGATGTCGCAGCGGCGCGCCATCTCAAGCAAGCTGTCGCAGTAGGCGTAACCCACCGACGGGTCGGGCTTGCGGTTGTGATAGATGATCTTGACGCCGAAGGCCTCGGCGCGCCGGGCGATAGCCTTGCCGATGCGGCCAAGGCCGAGGATGCCCATGGTGCGTTCGCGCAGGGAGGCGGTGGGCTCGAACTGGCCTTTCAGCCATTCGCCTCGCCGCAGCCAGCGTTCCGCGCGGGAGAACTGGCGGACAGCGTTGAGCAGCAGGCCAAACGCCGTGTCCGCCGTTTCTTCTGTCAGCACGTCCGGCGTGTTGGTGACGATCACGCCGTTGGCGCCCGCCCACGCCGCAGCAATGTTGTCGTAGCCGACGCCCAGATTCGCGACGATTTCGAGGGCCGGAAATGCGCTCATCAGCGCGCCTGTGACGGGCGCGCTGACGTCTTGGGTGAGAATCGGCACGCCGGTCGCTATGGCGCGCACCTCGGGGCCGATTTCGCGCAGCAAGGCGTCCTTGTCGGGCGCCGCATAGAGCCTGTGAACCAGGAAACGCTTGTCGAGCGCGTCCTGAATCAGGGGCGGCAGCGGCGCTGGCATGAGAACGCTGATCATGGCGATTACCGCTTCTCGATGCCGGCCTTTGCAATAACGTCCGACCAGCGGGCGATATCGTCGTTCAGGCGCTTGGCGAGTTCGGCCGGCGTGCTGGAGCGCGTTTCGATGCCAAGCTCCAGTGCGCGCTTGCGCGTGTCGGGGTCCGACAACACGTCGCGCATCGCCGTGTTCAGCGTGTCGACGATCTCCTTCGGCGTGTCGGCTTTCACAAAGAAGGCGTTCCACGACACGACATCAAAGCCCGCCACACCGCCTTCC
The DNA here is from genome assembly GCA_947498445.1 of Beijerinckiaceae bacterium. Taxonomy (GTDB): domain Bacteria; phylum Pseudomonadota; class Alphaproteobacteria; order Rhizobiales; family Beijerinckiaceae; genus Terripilifer. The sequence goes on along the minus strand of CANMLK010000080.1, from coordinate 4,171 downwards.
GCCACCGTGGGAATTTCGGGGTGCGCTTCCGAACGCTTGGGGCCAGACGAGCCGAGCGCCCGCAACTGGCCGCTGGCGACGTTCGTCTTCACGGCGGCGAAAGCGTCGATCATCAGGTCGATGTCGCCGTTCATCGTGGCGAGCATCAGGTCCGGCGTTGTCTTGAAGGGCACAACGACCGCGTCGATGCCAGCCATGGACTTGAATAATTGCGCAGTCAGATTCTGCGTGCTGCCGATCACGATGGTGCCGATGTTCAGCTTGCCGGGGTTCGCCTTTGCGAATTTCAGGAGTTCGCCCATCGTCCTGTAGGGCTTGTTGGCGCCGGTCACGAAGATAAAGTCAAAGAAGCCCATGGAGGAGACGGGCGCAAACTGCTTCACGGGATCGAATGCCAGCTTGTTGAACAGGCCGACGCTGACAGCCGTGCCGTTCGAGAACAGGGCAATGGTGTTGCCGTCCGCATTTTCGCGCAACACGTTCTGGGCAGCCTGAATGCCGCCGGCGGCGGGGACGTTCTCGATGACGAAGCGATGGCCAAGCTTGCCGCCCAGTTTTTCGCCGACGATGCGCGCGGTCACATCCGCCACGCCGCCCGCGCCGAACGGAAGAACAACCTTCACGGGTTGCGTGGGCCATTTTGCCTGTGCGAACGCGCTTGCAGGCAGCACGGCGCCGGCGGTGAGGGCGGCGGCGCCGCGAACAAAGGCGCGTTTGTTGAGTAAGCCTGAAAATCCGTGCGTCATTGGCGTGCTTCTCCTTTGAATCCCGATTTCTTCTGATCGGGCCGTCAATGCTAATTGTTTGCCTCACTGTCGTGCCAGCGGCCAAGCAGCAGCCGCGACAAAAGCGAGAACAGCATATAAATGGCGACTCCGGTCGCAGATACCAGAACCAGAGCGGCGAACATGCGCGGAATGTTGAGCCTGTAGCCGGCCTCCACAATGCGGAAGGCGAGGCCCGCGCCCTGGCCTGCGGCGCCCGCCGCGATCTCGGCCACGATGGCGCCAATCAACGCAAGACCGCCGCCGATCCGAAGCCCGCCGAGAAAATAGGGCAGCGCTGACGGCAGGCGCAGGAGCCGCAATTCTTGCGAAGGCCGTGCGCCATATAATTGGTAAAGCTCGATAAGATTGCGATCCGCCGAGCGCAGACCCAGCACTGCGTTCGAGAGGATGGGAAAGAAAGCGACGATGAACGCGCAGACCAGTACCGCCGTCTGCGGCTCCAGATAGACCAGCAGCAGCGGCGCAATCGCGATGATCGGCGTCACCTGCAAAATGACGGCGATGGGGAATAGGGAGGCCTCGATGATGCGCCAGCGCGCGAACAGCAAGGCAAGCGCGAGTCCGCCGACGGTGGCCAGAAGCAGCGCGAGAAAGGTGGTGCGCAGCGTCATCCAGAGCGCCGGGGCCAGCGTGCCCCAATCGGCGACAAGCGTTTGGGCAATCAGGCTGGGCGGGGGCAGGATGTAGGGCGGTATGTCGCGCAGTCGCACCAGCGCCTCCCACCCCAGGATGATGGCGGCGAAGACAAGCGCGGGGATGACGCGCATCAGCGCGCGCCCACGCCGGGCAGGAACAGCTTGCGCGCTCATAGCACGGGTTCCCCAGCGCTTGCGTGCTCCAGCGCCGCGGAGGCGTCGCGGCAGGCTTCCGCAAATCGGGCCGTTGCGCGCCAGGACGCGTCGCGCGGATAGGGCTCGGCGACATCGAGCATTTCCGTCACGCGGCCCGGATGCGCGCCAAAGACCGCAATGCGCGAGGATAAATAGACGCTTTCGAAAACCGAGTGGGTGACGAAGATCACCGTCGCCTTCAGCTCGCGTTGTAGGCGCAGCAGATCGTCGTTGAGACGAAATCGCGTGATCTCGTCCAGCGCGGCGAAGGGTTCATCGAGCAGCAGCAGGCTTGGGCTTGTTGTTAGCGCGCGAGCGATGGAGACGCGCATTTTCATGCCGCCCGACAGTTCGCGCGGATAGGCTTTGGCGAACCGCGACAGGCCGACAAGATCGAGGGAGGATGCGATTTCGCGGGCCGCCTCGCTTTTGGATACGCCGCGCAGCCGCAAGGGCAACCACACATTGTCCTCGACGCTGGCCCACGGCATGAGGGTTGGCTCCTGAAACACGAAGCCAGTTTCAGGGCGCTGCGATCCACGCCAGCGCACGGCCCCGAGGGTAGGCTCCGCAAGCCCTGCGATCAGACGAAGCGCCGTGGACTTGCCGCAGCCGGAGGGGCCGAGGAGCGAGAGAAACTCGCCCTCGACCACTTTCAGGTCGAGATTGTCGAGCGCGACGACGCCGGTGTCGAAGGTTTTGCCGACGCGAACGAGCTCGACGAGTGGCGCACGCGCCCCCGCAGAATTTGTCACTGTTTTGGCCGCAGATCGAGGCCGACGCCCTTGTTGACGAAGCGCGCCGTGTAGGCCTGCTTCACATCAAGCCCCGCCTTGATGACGCCGGACTTCACCATCTTGTCGTAGAAGCTGGCGATGCGTTCGTCGGACATTGCGCCAATGCCGCGTTTCAGCGCTTCGCCGGAATCGACGATGCCGTATTCCTTCATCTTCGCGATGGAGAAAGCGATCTGCGCGTCCGTCATTTCAGGATTTTCGCGCTTGATGAGCGCGTTGGCGGCGCTGTTGTCGCCGTACATATAATTATACCAACCGATGATGGAGGCGTCGACGAAACGCTGCACGTAATCGGCGCGCTTTTCCACCGTGTCGCGGCGCGCTTCGATCAGCGTTGAATAGGTGTCGAAGCCATGATCGGCGGCCAGGAAAATAATGGGCTTAAACTTGCCCACCTGTTCAACTGCGAAGGGCTCTGAGGTGAGATAGCCCTGCTGGATCGACGTCTTGTCAGCAATGAACGGCGCGGGATTGAACGTGTAGGGCTTGATGTTTTGTTCGCGAAAACCGTAAGCCGTGCGCAGCCACTGAAAAATGCCCGCGCGCGCCTCGGCGCCGATAAGCGCGGTGGCCTTGCTCAGATTCTCGAACTTGTCGAAGCCCTGTCCGGGGTGGGACATGAGGATGAAAGGATCTTTCTGGAAGATCGCCGCGACCGCGATAACGGGAATGTTTTGCTCCAGCGCGGTGAAGGACGGGATCAGATTTGCGGTCATGTAGAAGTCGACCTTGCCGGCGGCGAGCAGGATGCGGTTGTTCGCCTGTGGCCCGCCCTGCATGATGCGCACATCAAGCCCGGCCTTCTTGTACGTGCCGTCAACCAGCGCCTGATAATGGCCGCCGTGTTCGGCCTGGGCGAGCCAGTTGGTCGCGAAAATAACGCGGTCGGGCGTCTGCGCTTGCGAAGCGCCTGAGATTGAGAAAAAGGCGGCTGCAGCCGCGACGATAACCTTCAAATGCTTCACAGCGCCTCCTTGGCCGATGCGGGCCCCCGGGGTGAACTTGACGATGCATTTGTGGAGCGCGGGGCAGCTTTAGGCAAGCGCGTGGCGCGAAGCCGTCGTGCTGACCCTGTTCGGATGGCGCTTTCTTTGCAATTCCTTGAAAGCAGGCGCTGTGCCAGTATCGCGCATTGTCAGCGACCCTTCGACTAGCAGACCGAAGCGACCTCTCGGCCGTCCACGCAATCGTCGAAGAGGCGTATGCCCCTTACATCGTTCGTATCGGGCGCAAACCTCAGCCGATGCTCGATAATTATATTGAGATGATCACAGAAGGCCGAGTGTATGTCGCCGAGCGCGACGCGATTGTGCTGGGCATTCTCGTGCTCGTGCCGCAGACGGACGCTTTGCTGCTTGATAACGTGGCCGTCGCGCCCGAAGCGCAAGGCTCCGGTATCGGTCGAAAGATGCTCGAATTTGCCGAGAAGATGGCGATTGACGCCGGTTACGACTCGATCAGGCTCTACACAAATGAGGCGATGACGGAAAATATCGCCCTGTATACCCGCTTTGGCTACGTGGAAACGCATCGGATCGAGGAGAAAGGGTTGCGGCGAGTCTACATGAGCAAGGCTGTCGGAGCGGCCTAAAATTGCAAGATAAGCATCTAGCAGCCTGTCGGACTTAACTTGTCCTGGCGGCGGGGCAAGGGCAAGCGTAGAATCAGCGTATTGATTCCTCGCGATGATGGCGGCCGCTCCGATGGACAATTTCCGCGAGATTGACCGCCAGACAGGCTTTTTACTGCCGCCTTC
>CANMLK010000079.1 GCA_947498445.1 Beijerinckiaceae bacterium | reverse complement strand
CCCGCACACCGGCTTGCCGAGTTGCTGCCCTGGAACTGGAAGCAGCAAGTCGCGACCGCCGCCTCTCAGGCCGCCTGAACAGCATTCACCAATGCAGTGAGCCCAATAAAGCGCAAACGGCTAACCTGCGGCCCAGGCCGGATGGCTACAGAAAATCATGACGCCCCCCCCAAACTCAAGTCAACACACGCAGCAGACTTACGCTGGGGAAACGCTAGCTGGTGGAGCGTGTCCCACCGGTTAAGTTCATGCGGTTTGCAGCCGGCTGATCGACAATGAAGCCGAAATTTGTTTGAGCTGGTGAAGCTTGCGTTAAGATTGAGGAGCGCCGCACGGGCGTGAGAGCGCCTCTGACCAGGACGACCCATGAATGGTAACCGAATTGAACGCACCATTCGCGCCTTCGTCCGCGGGCGTGTGCAAAAGGTTGGCTACCGCGCGTGGGTAAACGCCCACGCGGTGGCGCTGGGCCTGAACGGATTTGTGCGCAATAGAAGCGACGGGTCTGTAGAGGCTGTCTTTTCAGGGGATGCCGACCGTGTTGCGCAAATCGCCGAGAGCTTGCTGCGCGGGCCGCCGAAGGCGGATGTAACGGGCGTTCAAATCACCGAGGAGACCGAAGAGGCGCTATCAGAGACCTTCGGGGCGCATTTCGTCGTGCTACCGACGCGCTAATGACTGTCGTCGATAAAAAAAGGCCCGCCAGAGCGGACCTTTCGCAAATCGGGGCGGCCTGACTTAGGCGGCTTCGGAGCTCGGACCGGAGTCCTTGCCCTTGGCGTCGACATCGCGGTCGACGAATTCGATGACAGCCATCGCGGCGTTGTCGCCAAAGCGGAAGCCCGCCTTCAGCACGCGCGTGTAACCGCCGTTGCGCTCCTTGTAGCGCGGTCCGAGCACATCGAAGAGCTTCTTGACCATGACGACGTCCTTGATCTGCGCTATCGCCTGACGGCGAGCATGCAGGTCGCCGCGCTTGCCGAGGGTCACGAGCTTCTCGATGACCGGGCGAAGATCCTTCGCCTTGGGCAGCGTGGTGACAATCTGTTCGTGCTTGATGAGCGCCTGGCACATGTTTGCGAACATCGCCTTGCGGTGTTCGGCTGTGCGGTTAAAGCGGCGCTTTTTGCGTCCGTGATACATGGCTTACTCCTGCTTTTTGCGGCCGCCGTGCCAAGGGTCGACCGTCGTTGCTTGAAACCCCCTTCTACGCGACGCGCAGAGAGGGGTTGCTGCAAATTCTAGTAATGCTCTTCGAAGCGCTTCGCGAGCTCTTCGATATTCTCAGGCGGCCATCCTGGCACTTCCATGCCAAGATGCAGGCCCATCTGAGCGAGCACTTCCTTGATCTCGTTGAGCGACTTGCGTCCGAAGTTCGGCGTGCGGAGCATTTCGGCTTCCGACTTCTGGATCAGGTCGCCGATGTAGACGATGTTGTCGTTCTTCAGGCAGTTCGCAGAACGCACCGAAAGCTCGAGTTCGTCCACCTTCTTGAGCAACGCCGGGTTGAAGGCGAGCTCGGGGATCGACGGGGTGGCTTCCTCGCGACGGGGCTCTTCGAAGTTCACGAAGAAGTTGAGCTGGTCCTGCAGGATGCGGGCTGAGTATGCGACCGAGTCTTCGGGCGAAATCGCGCCGTTCGTCTCGATGATCATCGTCAGTTTGTCATAATCAAGGATCTGGCCTTCGCGTGTATTCTCAACGCGATAGCTGACCTTCTTCACAGGCGAGTAGATGCTGTCGACCGGGATGAGACCGATGGGCGCGTCTTCCGTCCGGTTGCGATCAGCCGGGACATAGCCCTTGCCGGTGTTGGCCGTGAATTCCATGCGGATCTCGGCGCCCTCGTCCAGCGTGCAGAGCACGAGGTTGGGGTTGAGCACCTGAATGTCGCCCGTCACCTGGATGTCGCCAGCAACAACCGCGCCGGGACCCTGCTTCTTCAGGATCATGCGCTTGGGGCCTTCGCCCTGCATCTTGATGGCGATGTCCTTGATGTTCAGGATGATGTCGGTGACATCTTCACGAACGCCAGGGATCGACGAAAACTCGTGGAGCACGCCGTCGATGTGAACGGACGTGATGGCGGCGCCCTGAAGCGAAGACAACAGGATGCGGCGCAGCGAGTTGCCAAGCGTCAGGCCGAAGCCACGCTCCAGCGGCTCAGCGACGAGCGTCGCCATGCGGCGCGGATCGTGGCCCGATTGGACCTCGAGCTTGTTCGGCTTGATGAGTTCTTGCCAGTTCTTCTGAATCACGGCGGCCTCTGCGCGCCCCGGGCATATCGGTCCGTCGACCCTGGCCCGCGGCTATGGAGTTCTAGACGAACGCGCGCGCAGCCCGTCGGCCAGCGCGCGCGGATGGACGTAAATGCGTCAGACGCGGCGGCGCTTGCGCGGGCGGCAGCCGTTGTGCGGGATTGGTGTCACGTCACGGATCGAGGTGACCGTAAAGCCGGCGGCCTGCAAGGCGCGCAGCGCGGATTCACGACCAGAACCGGGGCCCGAAACTTCAACTTCAACGGTGCGAACGCCATGCTCCGAAGCCTTTCGGGCGGCGTCTTCAGCAGCCATCTGGGCGGCGTACGGGGTCGACTTGCGCGAGCCCTTGAAGCCCATGGTGCCGGCGGACGACCACGCGATGGTGTTGCCCTGGGCGTCCGAGATGGTGATCATCGTGTTGTTGAATGTCGAGCTGACATGCGCGACGCCCGAGGCGATGTTCTTGCGTTCGCGGCGGCGGACGCGGTTAGCTTCTTTAGCCATAGTCTCTACTCTTCCTTCAGGCGCGCCCGTAGCTCCAGGCGCTGGGGATCAATTGAAATGTGGCATAGGCCCGCGCTTTACGCGCGGGCTGTCACCGCTGCGATGTGCCCGATTACTTCTTCTTGCCGGCAATCGCCTTCGCCTTGCCCTTGCGGGTGCGGGCGTTGGTGTGCGTCCGCTGGCCGCGAACGGGCAGCTGACGACGATGGCGAAGGCCGCGATAGCAGCCAAGGTCCATGAGGCGCTTGATGTTGATCGACACTTCGCGGCGTAAATCGCCTTCAACGATGTAGTCGCGGTCAATCGTCTCGCGGATCTGAAGCACTTCCGCGTCGGTGAGCTGAGACACGCGGCGCTCGGCCGGGATCTTCACCTTTTCACAGATTTCCTCGGCCTTCTTGGAGCCGATGCCGTGAATGTACTGAAGCGCAATGATAACGCGCTTGCCGGTCGGAATGTTAACGCCAGCTATACGGGCCATAGGCCGTCTCCATGTGATGCTGCCAGGCAGCGTTGCAATAACCCCGCGCCGGTGGAGGCCGGCCTTGCGAGGGCGAAACGCAAACAAGCCCGACCCTTCCTGAAGAAGGCTCCGGGACGCTGGCGTCTCTATGGATACGCGGTGACTAGGGCAAGCATAGCCCGGAGTCAACACGCAAACACCCGAAGGAACAATCCTTTCAGGCGAGAACCGAATTACTTCGCCAAAGCCCTGTCGATCGCCTTGCTCACATCGTCGATGGAGGCCATGCCATCCACCTGTTTGAGCGTGCCTTTCGATCCATAATATGCCGAGACTGGCGCAGTCTGCTCGCGATAGGCTTGCAGCCGCTTCTTGAACGCTTCCGGATTATCGTCCGCGCGCACCGCTTCGCCTGCAGCGAGTGTTTCGGCGGCCCGCTTCTCTATGCGGGCAAGAAGCGCATTCTCGTCGACCTTCAGCTCGACGATGCCGTCAAGCTTCATGCCCTTTTTCGCCAACATCTCGTCCAGCGCCTGGGCCTGGGCGACCGTGCGTGGAAATCCGTCGAGGATGAAGCCCTTCTTCGCGTCCGGCTCTTCCATGCGGTCGGCGATAATGCCCACGACGATCTGGTCTGAAACCAGCCCGCCCGTCTCCATCACGGCCTTGGCTTGCAGCCCGACAGACGTGCCTGCTTTTACGGCTGCACGAAGCATGTCGCCGGTGGAAAGCTGCGGTATCCCATGCTTTTCCATCAGCCGCGTCGCTTGTGTTCCCTTGCCCGCCCCCGGCGGCCCGAGAAGTATCAATTTCACCTACGCCTCCCCCGAAGCTTCGCCTTGCGCACGAGACCTTCATATTGCTGAGCCTGAAGATGCCCATGCACCTGCGCCACCGTGTCCATCGTCACGCTGACCACAATCAGCAATGACGTGCCGCCGAAATAGAACGGCAAGGCCGCGTAGGAAATGAGTATTTCGGGTAACAGACAAATAGCCGATAGATAAAGCGCGCCGATAACCGTGATGCGCGTCAGCACATAATCAATGTATTCCGCAGTCCGCTCGCCTGGTCGAATGCCCGGCACGAAACCACCGTGTTTCTTGAGATTGTCGGCGGTTTCCGTTGGATTGAAGACGATGGCTGTGTAGAAGAACGCGAAAAACGCGATCAGCAGCACATAAAAAAGCATGTAAGCCGGACGACCGTGCGCAAAGTAGGTGTTGAATGTCGCCAGCCAGCCTGTCGCCCCGCTCTGCGAGAAGTTCGCCAGCGTCGTTGGCAGCAACAAGAGCGACGACGCAAAGATCGGCGGGATCACGCCTGCGGTGTTGAGCTTGAGGGGCAGGAATGACGTCTGCCCGCCCACCATCTGGTTCTGGCCCACCTGTCGCTTGGGATAGGTGATGAGCAACCGACGCTGCGCGCGCTCCATGAATACGATGAAGGCGATCACGACCACCGACATCAACATGACCACAAGGATGAGGGCGGTCGACAGGGCGCCCTGGCGGCCAAGCTCGAGCGTCGACACGATGGCGGAAGGGAACGCGGCGACGATACCAGCGAAAATAATCAGAGATGCGCCATTGCCAATGCCACGCGCGGTGATCTGCTCGCCCAGCCACATCAGGAAGATCGTGCCGCCAGTCAGCGAAAGAATCGTCGAAATGACGAAGAAGGGCCCGGGATTGGCGACAATACCAGTCTGCCCCTGCAGGCCGATGGCGATTCCCCACGCCTGGAACACCGCAAGTACGACCGTGAGATAGCGGGTGTACTGGTTGATGACCTTGCGACCGGATTCTCCTTCCTTCTTCAGCGATTCCAGCGTCGGCACGACCGACGTCATGAGCTGAATGATGATGGAGGCGGAAATGTAGGGCATGATGTTCAGGGCGAAGATCGCCATACGCTGAACGGCGCCGCCCGCGAACATGTTGAAGAGTTCAAGTACGCCCTGCTGGCTGCCGGTGAAGCTCTGCTCGAACGCCACGGGATCAATGCCAGGCAGCGGAATAAACGTACCGATGCGGTAGATGATGAGCGCGCCGAGGGTAAACCAGATGCGCTTCTTGAGTTCTTCGGCCTTCCCGATCGCCGAGAAATTGATCGAGGACGCGAGCTGTTCGGCTGCCGATGCCATTTGTGAGCTCCGAGCGGCGCGTCGGGCGCGCCCTGTTCCTGAGACTATGCCGCTGATTCTGACATTAGAACGGGGCGAAAGGTCGACGCCTTACGCCCCGCTCGAAAAATGTTTGACGCCGCGAAGGCGACGTCCCATGCGATCAGGCTTCGGCCGCTTCAACAACTTCGTTGAGCAACTTGACCGAACCGCCGGCTTTCTCGATCGCCGAGACCGCAGACTTGGACGCAGCCGCAACTTCGAGATTGAGCTTCGCCGTCAATTCCCCGTTGCCAAGGATCTTGACGCCGTCGCGCGCCTTGGCGCAAACGCCGGCCTCGATCAAAGCCTCGAGCGTCACTGGCTTGCCCGCGTCGAGCTTGCCTGCCTCTACCGCCTGTTGCAGGCGGCCGAGGTTGACCTCGTTATAGTCGGTCGAGAACGGAGCGTTGAAGCCGCGCTTGGGCAGTCGACGATGCAGCGGCATCTGGCCGCCTTCGAAGCCCTTGATACGCACGCCGGAACGAGCCGTCTGGCCCTTGCCGCCGCGACCAGCCTGCTTGCCTTTGCCAGAGCCAATACCACGGCCCACGCGCATGCGGTCCTTGGAGGAGCCTGGATTGTCGCGAATGTCGTTGAGTTTCATCGCGCCCTCCTCACTTCTTGCCGTCAACGACGCGCACAAGGTGCGCGACTTTGGCGATCATGCCACGAACGGACGGCGTATCCTCAAGCGAGGACTGGCGGCCGATCTTGTTGAGACGCAGGCCCTTGAGAGTCTCGCGCTGCTCGTGCGGACGGCCGATCGAGCTTGAAACCTGCTCGAGGGTAACCGTTTTCTTGGTGGAGGTGTTCATGTTGATCCCTCCCCTCAAGCTTCAGCAGCGGCTTCGGAGTCGCCACCCTGGCGGCGAGCCTGAAGCGTCGAAACCTTGAGGCTCCGGCGTGCGGCCACCGAACGGGGCGAATCCTCGCGCTTGAGCGCGTCGAAGGTCGCGCGGATCATGTTGTAGGGGTTGGATGAACCCTGCGACTTCGCGACGACATCGTGCATGCCGAGCGTCTCGAAGACAGCGCGCATCGGACCGCCGGCGATGATGCCGGTGCCGGCCGGAGCAGCGCGCAGAACAACGCGGCCAGCGCCGTGGCGACCGAACACGTCATGATGCAGCGTGCGGCCTTCGCGCAGCGGAACGCGGATGAGACCGCGCTTGGCGGCTTCCGTCGCCTTGCGGATGGCTTCCGGCACTTCACGCGCCTTGCCGTGGCCAAAGCCGACGCGACCCTTCTGGTCGCCGACGACAACGAGGGCGGCAAAGCCGAAACGACGGCCACCCTTCACAACCTTCGCGACGCGATTGATGTGAACCAGCCGGTCCACGAACTCGCCGTCACGGTCATCACGATCGCGATTGTGGCGACCGCCTTCACCTTCACGTGCCATATTTTTTCTTCCGTCACTTGCGCAGAACGCCTCACGCGCTCCGCTCGCTGGGAGCCCTCCTCTCGCCTTTTGCGCGAGGAGAGTCAATGAGGGCGGTTACACATGTCATGCGACATGCGCACCGCCTAATACCTTTTCACCGAAGCAAAGAGGCCTAGAAGTTGAGACCGCCCTCGCGAGCCGCATCTGCGAGCGCCTTGACGCGCCCGTGATACATGTAGGAGCCGCGATCGAAAACGACATCCTTGATGCCCTTCTCTGCCGCACGCTGGGCGATGAGAAGGCCAATGGCCTTCGCAGCGTCCTTGTTGGCGCCTGTTTTCAGACCCTCGCGCTGATCCTTTTCAAGCGAAGAAGCGGCGACAAGTGTCGACCCTTTTTCGTCGTCGATGATCTGCGCATAGATCTGCTTTGAAGACCGATGCACGGAAAGCCGGGGCTTGCCATAGGCGCGGGCGCGAATTGAGCGGCGCACACGCGCCTTGCGGCGGCTGACGGCCTGATTGTCCTTAGCCATTGCAGGCGCTCCTTACTTCTTCTTGCCTTCCTTGCGGAAGATGAATTCGCCAGCGTACTTCACGCCCTTGCCCTTGTAGGGCTCCGGCGGGCGCATCGAGCGGATTTCGGCGGCGATCTGGCCAATCTGGCGCTTGTCGATGCCCGAAATCGCGATCTCGGTGGGCTTGGGCGTCGTAATCAGGACGCCGGCCGGGATCGGATAGACTACTTCGTGGCTGTAACCAAGCGAGAGCTGCAGGTTCTTGCCCGCGACTGCCGCCTTGTAGCCAACGCCTGTGATCTCGAGCTTCTTTTCGAAGCCCTTCGAGACGCCGGCGACCAAATTATTGATCATGGCGCGGGACATGCCCCACATGGCGCGGGCGCGCTTCGTTTCGAAGCGCGGATCCACTTTGATCGCAGAACCATCCACGGTGACTTCAACATCGTCAGGAACAACGAAGCTGAGCTCGCCCTTGCCGCCCTTTACAGCGACCTTCTGACCGTCGACCTTCGCCGTGACTCCGGCGGGGATTGCGACGGGTTTCTTACCGACACGAGACATTTGCGTTTCGCCTTCCGATCAGAACACCCGGCAGAGCACTTCGCCGCCCACATTCTGCTCACGAGCAGAGTGGTCGGCCATAACGCCCTTCGGAGTCGAGACGATTGTAATGCCGAGGCCATTGGCGACCCGCGGCATCGCGGTGACGGCGCTATAGACGCGGCGGCCGGGCTTCGAGACGCGCTCGATCTCCCGGATGACCGGCTGGCCCTCATGGTACTTCAGTTCAATTTCGAACTCGGTGCGACCGTTGCCGTAATCCGTGGACGAAAAGTCACGGATGTAACCCTCATCCTTGAGGACTACGAGCACGTTCTCACGCAGGCGCGAGCCTGGCGTCGTTACCTTGTTCTTGCGGCGCAACTGAGCGTTGCGGATGCGCGTGAGCATATCGCCCAAAGGATCATTCATCGCGCCCTCCTTACCAGCTCGACTTCACAAGACCGGGAATCAGACCCTTCGAGCCAAGCTCGCGGACCGCGATGCGCGACATGCGCATCTTCCCGTAAAAGGCGCGCGGACGACCCGTCACTTCGCAGCGGTTGCGCACACGCGTCTTGGACGAGTTGCGCGGAACTTCCGCGAGCTTGATGGCCGCCTCAAACCGCTCGGTAATGTCGAGCGACTTGTCGTATGCGATCGCCTTGAGCCGCTCGCGACGGGCGGCGAATTTCTTCACCAGCTTGACGCGACGGTTGTTCTTCTCGATGGAGCTTTTCTTCGCCATGTATGCCTACCTCTTGGTCCCGCGTCTGAGACGTGGTCTCACTGCCGGAACGGGAAGTTGAAAGCGCTGAGCAGAGCACGCGCCTCTTCGTCAGTTTTGGCCGTGGTGCAGACGATAACGTCCATACCAAGGACCGACTCAGCCTTGTCGTAATCGATTTCAGGGAACACGAGGTGCTCCTTGATACCCATCGCGAAATTGCCGCGACCGTCGAACGACTTCGGATTGAGACCGCGGAAATCGCGAACGCGCGGGAGCGCGACCGTGATCAGACGATCAAGGAATTCGTACATGCGCGTGCTGCGAAGAGTGACCTTCGCGCCAATCGGCATGTTCTCGCGAACCTTGAAGCTCGAGATGGCGAGACGCGCCCTCGTAATCACGGGACGCTGTCCGGCAATCAATGCAAGATCCGCAGCAGCGGAGGTCACCTTCTTGGTGTCGTTGACGGCTTCGCCAACGCCCATGTTGAGAACGATCTTCTCAATAACAGGAACTTCCATACGGTTCTTGTAGCCGAACTGCTCAATCATCTTCTGGCGCACGACTTCGTCGAAGTGCTTGCGCAGGCGCGGCGAGTAACCAGCCGGGAGAGCGAGGGATTCTGCGGACGCCAACTTTGCGGTAGCAGACGCTTCCGCGCGCTTTGACTTGGCCTTTGGGGCCTTTTCTTTCTCCTTAGGCATCGATCAGGTCTCCGGAACGCTTTGCGAAGCGGACCTTGCGGCCGTCTTCGAGAATCTTGAAACCGACGCGCGAAGCCTTGCCGTCCTTGGGATCAGCGATCGCAAGGTTCGACAAATCGACAGGAGCCTCCTTGGAGATGATCCCGCCTTCCTGGCTCGCCGTCTGGCGCTGATGGCGACGCACCATGTTGAGACCGCGAACGAGAGCGCGGTTTTCATCCGGCATCACCTTGATGACTTCGCCCGAGCGACCCTTGTCGCGACCGGCGAGCAGAACGACCTTGTCGCCCTTTTTGATCTTCGCAGCCATTACAACACCTCCGGCGCGAGCGAGATGATCTTCATGTGGTTCTTGGCGCGCAATTCGCGCGGAACCGGTCCGAAGATACGGGTGCCGATCGGCTCGGCCTGGTTATTGATGAGGACGGCCGCATTCGAGTCGAAGCGAATGACCGAACCGTCTGCACGGCGGATGTCCTTGGCTGTGCGAACGACAACCGCCTTCATGACGTCGCCCTTCTTCACGCGACCGCGCGGAATGGCTTCCTTGATCGACACCACGATGATGTCGCCCACGCCCGCGTATCTCCGCTTGGAGCCGCCGAGCACCTTGATGCACATCACGCGGCGCGCTCCAGAATTATCCGCCACGTCGAGGTTGGTTTGCATCTGAATCATGGCAACGTGCCTTTCTTCTCAGATCGGTTTCCGGAAGCGAACTTCCAGACTACGCCTGAAGGGAGCGGTGCTCGCTCCCTAGGTGTAAATGAATGCCTCAGGCCTTCTGGGTCGTCTCAACGACGGTCCAGCGCTTCAGCTTGGAAATGGGCTTCGTCTCTTCGATAGAGACGGAGTCGCCCACCTTGTAGGATTTGGCTTCGTCGTGCGCGTGATAGTGCTTCGAACGACGGACCGTCTTCTTCAGAAGAGGATGCGTGAAACGGCGCTCAACGCGCACGACCACGGTCTTTTCCTGCTTGTCGGAGACGACGGTGCCCTGGAGAATACGCTTTGGCATGTCGGTGTCCTTACTTCTTCGCCTCGGCGCGCTTCTGCGCGGCGACAGTTAGGGCGCGGGCGACGTCGCGGCGGACGACCCGCACGCGCGATGTGTTTTCGAGCTGTCCCGTCGCGCGCTGAAAACGCAGGTTGAACTGCTCCTTCTTCAGCTTCAGGACTTCGTCCTTCAACTGGTCCTCGCTCAGGACGCGCAGATCGGAGATGCGCTGATTGTTGGCCATCACTCTCTCCTACTCTACGATGCGCTGAATGAAGCGCGTCTTGATCGGCAACTTTGCCGCTCCAAGCGTAAGCGCTTCACGTGCGATCTCAGGCGACACGCCATCGATCTCGAACATGATGCGGCCTGGGGCCACGCGCGCCGCCCAATACTCGGGAGCGCCCTTGCCCTTGCCCATACGGACCTCTACCGGCTTCTTGGAAACCGGCACGTCCGGGAAAATACGAATCCACACGCGGCCAATGCGGCGCATGTGGCGGGTCATGGCGCGACGCGCCGCCTCAATCTGGCGGGCGGTAATGCGCTCCGGCTCCAGAGCCTTCAGACCAAACTGGCCGAAGTTGAGCTCGAAGCCGCCCTTAGCTTGCCCGTGGATGCGGCCTTTGAAGGCCTTCCTGAACTTTGTGCGCTTGGGTTGCAACATGACTTAAACTCTCGATCCTTCCTGCCAGCTTAGGCCGCGTCGCGACCGCGACCACCACGACCGCGGTCATCGCGGTCACGGCCTTCGCGGCGCGGACGACGGTCGCCGCCGCTGTCCTGTTCATTCATGCGCTTGTCCTGCGCCATCGGATCGTGTTCAAGGATTTCGCCCTTGAAGATCCAAACCTTGATTCCGCAGGTTCCGTAGGCGGTGTGCGCCGTAGCGGTTCCATAGTCAACGTCCGCGCGCAAAGTATGCAGCGGAACGCGACCCTCACGATACCATTCCAGGCGCGCGATTTCCGCGCCGCCGAGACGTCCCGCGCAGTTGATGCGGATGCCCTGGGCGCCGAGACGGATCGCAGACTGCACGGCGCGCTTCATGGCGCGGCGGAACGCGACGCGACGCTCGAGCTGCTGTGCAATCGACTCCGCAACAAGCGTCGAGTCCACTTCGGGCTTGCGCACTTCGACGATGTTGATCACGACCTCAGAGGCGGTGATCTTCGTGACGATCTTGCGGATCTTGTCGATGTCCGCGCCCTTCTTGCCGATCACGACGCCCGGACGAGCCGAGTGGATGGTGACGCGGCACTTCTTGTGCGGGCGCTCGATGACGATGCGCGAGATAGCAGCCTGCTTCAGCTCCTTCATCAGCACTTCGCGAATTTTCATGTCCTCGTGCAGAAGCCGGGCGTATTCGCCGCGTGAGGCGTACCAACGCGAATCCCACGTACGATTAATGCCGAGACGCAAGCCGATTGGATTGACTTTCTGACCCATCGTATTCTCCTCAGGCCTTCGCTTCGGCGGGCACTTCGCGCACCACAATCGTCAGGTTCGAGAATGGCTTCTCGACCCGTCCGGCGCGGCCGCGAGCGCGGGCGTGAAAGCGCTTCATGACAAGCGCCTTGCCGACGTGCGCCTCGGCGACGACAAGATCGTCAACCTCGAGCGAATGATTGTTTTCAGCGTTCGCGATGGCGCTTTCCAGCGCCTTCTTGACAGCACCGGAAATGCGCTTGCGCGAGAACTCCAGATCGGCGAGCGCGCGATCGACTTTCTTGCCGCGGATCAACTGGGCGAGAAGATTGAGCTTCTGCGGGCTGACGCGCAGCATGCGCACGACGCACTTGGCCTCGTTGTCCTTGAGCGCCCGTTCATTCTTAGGCTTGGACATCCTCAGCCCCTCTTCGCTTTCTTGTCCGCTGCGTGACCGTGGAAGGTCCGCGTCGGAGAAAACTCTCCGAACTTATGGTTGATCATGTCTTCCGACACGTTCACCGGAATGTGCTTCTGGCCGTTGTAGACGCCAAAAGTCAGACCAACAAACTGCGGAAGGATCGTGGAGCGACGGCTCCAGATCTTGATGACTTCGCTGCGGCCTGACGCCCGCGAGGCATCGGCCTTCTTGAGGATGTAGCCGTCAACAAACGGGCCCTTCCAGATCGAACGCGCCATGGATCAGCCCTTTTTCTTGCGGTTGTGACGCGAGGACACGATGAACTTCGTGGTGGACTTGTTCGACCGGGTCTTCTTGCCCTTGGTCGGCTTGCCCCACGGAGAGACTGGATGACGACCACCGGAGGTGCGGCCTTCGCCGCCGCCGTGCGGATGGTCGACCGGGTTCATGGTGACGCCACGGTTATGCGGCTTGCGACCAAGCCAGCGCTTGCGCCCTGCCTTGCCCAGCGATGTATTCATGTGGTCGGGGTTCGACACTGCGCCTACCGTACCGAAGCACTGACCGTGTACGAGACGCTGTTCGCCCGAATTCAGGCGCACGATCACGTAGCCCTGGTCGCGGCCAACGATCTGAGCGTAAGAGCCGGCCGAGCGGGCAATCGCGCCACCCTTGCCGATCTTCAGCTCGACGTTGTGAACGATCGTGCCAACTGGCATGTTCGCCAGCGGCATTGCGTTGCCCGGCTTCACGTCCACCTGGACGCCGGAGACAACTTCGTCACCCGGCGCAATGCGCTGGGGAGCGATGATGTAGGCCAGCTCGCCATCGGTGTACTTGATGAGCGCGATGAACGACGTGCGGTTCGGATCGTATTCTATCCGCTCGACCGTCGCGGGCATGTCAAACTTGCGGCGTTTGAAATCAACGACGCGATAGGTTTGCTTGTGCCCACCGCCGCGGAAGCGGACGGTGATGCGTCCGTTGTTATTGCGACCGCCAGAGGAGGACTTGCCTTCCGTCAGGGTCTTGACCGGCTTGCCCTTCCAGAGCTGCGAGCGGTCAACGATGACCAGCTGCCTAAGGCCTGGAGTGACCGGTTTGAATGTCTTGAGCGCCATGGTTCTCTTGTCCCTCGAGCTCTCTTACAGACCGGTTGTCACGTCGATGCGGTGGCCCTCGGCGAGGGTGACAACCGCCTTCTTGACGTCGCTCTGCGTGCCGCGGGTCCCGCGGAAAACCCTCGTCTTACCCTTGCGTATCAGCGTGTTTACACTGTCGACCTTGACGTCGAAGAGGCGCTCAACCGCAGCTTTGATCTGCGGCTTGGTCGCATCCTTGCGCACCTTGAAGACAACTTTGTTCTGCTCGCTCGCAGTCGTCGCCTTTTCGGTGATGACTGGAGCAACGATGACGTCGTAGTGCCGGGTGTCGGCGAAACGCGAAGCCTGGCTCATTTGAAACGCGCCTCCAGCGCATCCACGGCCGCCCTGGTCAGCACGAGCTTCTCGCGGCGGATGATGTCGTAGACGTTGATGCCCTGGACCGGCAAAACGTCGATGTTGGGAATGTTGCTCGCGGCGAGGGCGAAGTTTTCCTGCACCTGTGCGCCGTCGATGATGAGGGCCGACCGGAAACCCAACTTCTCGAAGGACGAGAGCAGGCCCTTGGTCTTGGGAGCATCGATCGACGCTCCGTCCCACACGATGATGCCGCCGTCACGAGCCTTCGCCGAAAGAGCGTGGCGAAGCGCGAGAGCGCGAACCTTCTTGGGCAAATCATGCGCATGGCTGCGCACTTGCGGGCCGAAGGCGCGACCACCGCCGCGGAACTGCGGCACGCGAGCCGAGCCGTGACGAGCGCCGCCGGTACCCTTCTGGCGATAGATCTTCTTGCCGGTGCGAGCGATCTCGGCGCGGTTCTTAACCGCATGAGTGCCGGCGCGACGCTTGGCGAGCTGGTAGCGGATCATGCGCGCGATGAGATCTTCGCGCGGCTCGAGACCGAACAGATCGTCGTTCAGTTCGATCGAACCGTTGTCAGCGCCATCGAGAGACGTGATGTTTATCTTCACGGCTCAGGCCTCCTGATTGGTTTGAGCCGGAGCGTCGGCTGCATCAGCAGTAACGGCGCTATCGACAGTGCGGAACTTGCCGGGTTGCGGCGCGTCCTTCGGAAGGGCCTTCTTGATCGCGTCGCGTACGGTGATCCAGCCACCTGCGTGACCGGGAACCGAACCCTCGACGAGGATCAGGCCGCGATCAGGATCGGTCGAAACAACACGCAGGTTGAGCGTGGTGATGCGATCGACACCCATGTGACCGGCCATTTTCTTGTTCTTGAAGGTCTTGCCGGGATCCTGACGACCACCGGTTGAACCGTGCGAACGATGCGAGACGGACACGCCGTGGGTGGCGCGAAGACCACCGAAGTTCCAGCGCTTCATCGGGCCGGCGAAGCCTTTACCGATGGAGGTGCCGGTCACGTCGACGAACTGGCCCGTCACGAAATGATCCGCAGTGATTTCTGCGCCGACCGGAATCACGCCGTCCGCAGGGACGCGGAATTCGACCAGCTTCATTTTCGGCTCAACGCTCGCCTTGGCGAAGCGCGTGCGCTCGGCCTTGGAAACGTTCTTGACCTTCGCGCGGCCAATGCCGAGCTGAAGAGCCGAGTAGCCGTTCTTTTCCATCGTCCTGTGAGCAACGACCTGACAGCCGTCCATCTTCAGGACCGTGACCGGAATCTGCTCCCCCGTCTCGTTAAAGACGCGGGTCATTCCGACCTTTTGTGCGATGACACCTGACCGCATTTTACCTATCCTCGAAGGCGCTTTACTTTGAAGAGGCGCCCGGTTTTACCCTTAGAGCTTGATTTCGACGTCGACACCGGCCGCGAGGTCGAGCTTCATCAAAGCATCGACCGTCTGCGGCGTGGGGTCGACGATGTCGAGCACGCGCTTGTGAGTGCGAATTTCGAACTGCTCGCGCGACTTCTTGTCGACGTGCGGCGAGCGGTTCACCGTAAACTTCTCGATCTGCGTCGGCAGCGGGATGGGACCGCGAACCTGAGCGCCGGTCCGCTTCGCCGTCGAGACGATTTCTTTCGTCGAGGCGTCAAGGATCCGGTGATCGAAAGCCTTGAGGCGGATGCGGATGTTTTGGCCGTTCATGGAAAAATCCTCTGAGCGATCGGCGCGGGACAAACCCCGCGCCGGCCGAACCGAAACCGCTTACTCGATGATGGATGCAACCACGCCGGCGCCGACCGTGCGGCCGCCTTCGCGGATGGCGAAGCGCAGCTTCTCTTCCATCGCGATCGGAACAATCAGCGCGACTTCCATCGTCACGTTGTCGCCGGGCATCACCATTTCGGTGCCTTCCGG
>CANMLK010000078.1 GCA_947498445.1 Beijerinckiaceae bacterium | reverse complement strand
AACGAAATCTCATCGAGCGCTTCTTCCTGAAGCTCAAACACTTCAGGCGCATCGCAACGCGCTACGAACAAACACCGAGAGCATTCATGTCCATGCTATCAATCGTCAGCGCGCATATTTGGACACGATGAATGTCAACGCGCTCTAACGGGGACGACGTCTAGCTTCGCTCAAGCAGCTGCGTCATGCGCGGACTTGATCCGCGCATCCAAGCGCATGCGCATATCGTTGACCCGCACTGTTGGATACGCGGGTGATCCCCGGATCAAGTCCGGGGACGCGTATGACGGCGGCCTGCCTGCGATCCCTACTTCGCCAGCCACAACGTGCGCTCAGACGGCAACGTCACCTCCACGCGATCACCATCCTTGAACAGATTGTCGCCCGTCACGAACGGCGCGTCGATGGTGACGTCCGTGCCGCCGACGCGCACGGAATAGCGGATGATCGAGCCCATAAACTCGCGATGCGATATTTCGCCGCTCAGCGTGCCGCCTGATCCCACCGGCGCGACGGAGGCGTGCTGCGGGCGGAAGACGAGACGGGAACCATCCGGCACGTTGGCGGGCGCTTGAAGACGCATGCCGCCGTCCAGTTCAAACAGGCGCTGACCGCCCTCCTCCACCATTTTGCCGGTGAGGATGTTGGCCGCGCCCAGAAAGCCCGCCACGAAGAGATTGGCGGGGTGCTCGTACAATTCCATCGGCGTGCCGACTTGCTGCACAACGCCGTCATTCATCACCGCGATCCGATCGCAGATCGTGTTCGCCTCTTCCTGATCGTGGGTGACGAAGATCGTCGTCAGTCCAAGCCTGCGTTGCAAGTCGCGCAGTTCGCGGCGCACCTGCACGCGCAGTTTTGCGTCGAGGTTCGACAGCGGTTCGTCGAGCAGCAGCACCTTGGGCTCGATAACAATGGTGCGCGCAACCGCGACGCGCTGCTGCTGGCCGCCCGACAATTGTGAGGGCCTGCGGTCAGCAAGATGGGTGAGGCCGACGACTTCGAGCGCAACGTTGACTCGCTTGTCGATTTCCGCGCGGGGAAGCCTGCGTTCTTCCAGACCAAAGGCGACGTTCTTGCGCACGGTCATGTGCGGCCACAGCGCGTAGGACTGAAAGACGAGCCCGACATCGCGCTTCCACGGCGGCAGATCGCCAATATCCTCGCCGCCGATGCGCACCGTGCCGCTGTCGGCCGTATTGAAGCCCGCAATGAGACGCAGCAGCGTTGTCTTGCCGCAGCCCGATGGCCCGAGAAACGCGAAGAATTCGCCGGGCTCGATTTCGAGGCTCACGTCCTTGAGAACGTGGTTTGCGCCATAGGAAACATTGACGCCGCTGATCGAGACGCCAACGGCGCGCTGACGGCGCAGCGCCGACGATACATCGAGCACGCTTGCTTCGGTCATTGGTTGAGCCCCCGGGATCTTTGGCTGCGCTCCACCATCACATGGGAGAGGTAGGTGCAAATGGCGACGAACACGACTGCGATGACGCCCAGCGCCGCGCCCGCGCCGCGCCCCGAGGCCGATTGCATGAACACATAAATGCCGTAGGCCAGCGGCGCGTCGGCGTTCGATTGCACCAGCATCAGCGTGGCGGAAAGCTCCACGGCCGCAGTCGCAAAGCTCGTCACGAAGCCCGCGAGCATGCCGCCCATCATGAGAGGGATCAGCACGCGCCGCATGGTGCGGCCCTTGGTGGCGCCGAGGTTTTCCGCCGCTTCTTCAAGCGACACCGAAATCTGCTGGAGCGCGGCGAAGATCGCGCGCAGCGCGTAAGGCAATCGGCGAATGGCCAGCGCCAGCACGATGACTAACCAGAAGGTCGCCAGCGGCGCGCCGTTCGGCAGCGTCACATCATAGAAGGCGCGCAAATAACCGATGCCAATGACGACGCCGGGCACTGCGAGCGAGGCGGTCGCCGCCCAGTCGAGCCAGTGACGACCGACCAGTTTCGTGCGCAGCACGAGATACGCAATGGAGCCGCCGATGACGACGTCGATGCCTGCAGCGAGCGAGGCATAGATGAGCGTGTTCTTGATGTAGACCCAGGAGTCATCGAACACCCGCGCGTAATGGACGACAGTGTAGCCGTCCGGCAGCGGAGCGAACGACCAGACGGTCGCAAACGAGAGGATCAGCAGGCCAATATGGGGCGCCAGCACGAGCAACAACAGAAATGTCACCACACTATAGGCGGCGACCGAACCAAGCGGCTTGAGCTTTCGGCGCGACAGCCCGCCGCCGCCACGTTGCGTGGTGGCGAAGTCCTTGCCGCGCAGCGATAACGTGGACAGCCAGACGGCGAGCACCGAGGTTATAATAAGCACGACGGAAATAACGTAGCCCATGGGATCTGCAATGCCGATGGACGTCACGCGCAGATAGGCTTGCGGCGCCAGCATTTCCTTGACGTTCAGCAGCAGCGGCGTGGCCAGATCGTCAAACACCTTCACGAAGACGAGCGCGGCGCCGGCGACATAACCGGGCATCGCGAGGGGAAACACGACGCGTCGAAACAGACGAAAACCGGAGCAGCCGAGGTTTTGGGCCGCCTCCTCCATGCTGCGGTCGATATTGCGAAGCGCCACGGACAGATTGACGAGAATGAACGGGAAATAATGCAGCGCCTCAACGAAAACGACGCCCCACAGCCCTTCCATGAACGGAATCTTGAAGCCGAAATGTTCGTCCAGCAGCAGGTTGAATGTACCGTTGCGCCCGAACAGCAATTGCATTGCGACGGCGCCAACGAAAGGCGGCATGACCAGCGGCAGAAAGCCAAGCGTCTGAATGATGAGCGCGCCTTTGAACTCAAAGCGGGTCGTGATGTAGGCCAGCGGCAGCGCGATGGCGGACGCCCACGCCACTGTCATCAGCGCGACCCATATCGAATTCCAAGTGGAGCGCAGGAAGAGGTCGTTCTTGAAGAAGTCGGAGAAGTTGATGAGCGTGAACGCGCCTGTGCCCTGCTCGGTGAACGCCACGTAAATCACCGTGGCGACCGGCACGACGAGGAAGAAGGCGAGAAACAGCGCGATGGCGGCGGCCAGCGCCATTTGCCCTGGCGTCGCGGACGCGCGGAACGTGCGCAGCGACTGGGAGAGTGCGGTCACGATTTTCGTCCCGAGCGGTTCAAGGTGGAAGGGTGAAGCGTGTATCCGCTGGCGGGGGGCAGGCTACGCAGAGCGGGTGGTGTGAGGGGCGACCCGCATATGTGCGCGCCGCCCCTCATTTGTGGCTTTCAATTAGCGCGCTATTTTCAGCGCTTCGTCAGCCTTGGCCTTGGCCTGCGTGTAACGCTCGCGCGCAAAGGTTGCCCATTGCTGCTCAAGTTCAGCCTGA
Organism: Beijerinckiaceae bacterium; assembly: GCA_947498445.1. Classification (GTDB taxonomy): domain Bacteria; phylum Pseudomonadota; class Alphaproteobacteria; order Rhizobiales; family Beijerinckiaceae; genus Terripilifer. Next base: position 12,332 of record CANMLK010000078.1, on the reverse strand, counting down.
CGCGCGCCCTTCTCCTTGCCGCCGGTGAAGGCGGAGCGGATTTCCTGGCTTGCAGCCTGCGCCTCGTTGATAGGCATGGCGGCGATCAGGTTGCGAGCTTCGGTGACAAGTGCGCTCGCCTTCGGGTTGGCCTTCTTTGCGATGGCGGCTTCCGCGTCGTGGATCGACTTGGTCGCGCCCTTCAGGCTTTCGAGCTGGAAGGAGATGAGCTGGTCGAACAAGACGTCCACGGCGGCGGTGCGCACTTCGGACTTGTCGACGTCGAACAACATCATCTTCTGGAAGCGCGCGTCCTTGAAGGGATTGGGATAACCTGCGGGCGCCTTTTCGTAAGTGGCGGCAAGGACCGGAAGGCGCCGAATACCGGGGTCGAGAAGCACCTCTTGGCCCACAGGCGACAGCAGGAAGTCGATAAACGCCTGCGCGCCAGCCGTGTTGGGCGCATTGACGATGACGCCAATGTTGGCCGGCACGACGGTCGTCACGCTGGGGTAGTTGAACTTTACAGGGAAGCCGGCGGCCTGCGCGGAGAAGGCGAAGAAATCGATGACGATGCCGACGCCGACCTGACCAGAATTGACAGCTTCCGGCACGCCAAACGAGCGCTCGGTGACATTGCGAAAGTTGCCGGCCATTTCCTTGACAGTGCGCCAGCCCTTGTCCCAACCTTCTCCCTGAAGAATGGTCTCGATGGTCAGGTGCGTGGTGCCCGAGCGCGAGGGCGCAGCGATCGAGACGTGATCAAAGAACGCGGGCTTGGCGAGATCCTGCCATTCCCTGGGCTCAGGCAGGCGGTTCGCTTTCGCGTAGCGCTCGTTCCACATGATGCCGTAGCCGGACGCGGCGAAGCCAAAATAAAAACCGTCCGGATCGTTGATGGGATAGGAGCCAACCTTTTCTGGGATGCCGCTTGATTTTGGCTTGTAGGCCTGAAGCAGCTTCTTGTTCTTGAGCACCTCGAACGCGTCGGGCGCCGAGGCCCACATCAGATCGATCTGATTGTTGCTCTTGGTTTCCTCAATGAAGCGCACGGCAGAATTGGTGTTGCGGTTCTGAACATCGAGCGTCACGCCCGGATACGCCTTCTCGAAGGCGCGCTTGAATGGATCAGTCACGTCCTTGGCGAATGAAGTGACCACCGTCACCTTGCCAGTCTGTGCCGATGCGGCGCTCATTCCGAGCGCGGCCACGATCGCGGCGGCAGCCGCCAACGGTCTCCACATACATCCCTCCTCTTTTTTCCGGATCCTGCGAACCGGCGTGCCGCCACGTTGGCACAGCATCGAGGGTCCGACAATCGGAAGGGGAGCAGTTGCGCTCGACAAACCCGTGACGCGCGCCGATGTGGTCAGTCAGCGTTCGATCAATAGATCGCGAAGGCGAAGCCGGCGAGGCAGACTAAGCTCGCCAGAACCAGCGCTGGCGCGGGCGCGCGGAACAGGCGAACCGGCTCATCTTCCGGCGTGCCCACCGCCGCGTATCCGGCGGCGTCCGCCGCGCGGCGCAGCAGGAGCATGGACCGTGGCGGCTGACGGGTAGACATACTGACCTTGACGTTCATGGTCGTGTTCTCGCTGTTCCTCGCCGGGGTAACGCACTTGTCAGCGTCACGTTCCTCCCCTTTGATGACACCAGTATTGCGCCGTGAATCTTATGGCCGCGTTTACGCTCACACTTAATGAGCGGTGGACGCTGACCGTTAAAATGTTTTCGTTCCGTTCACGTTCCGCTTGCTTTCGGGCATAGTGGCGGCGATAAGCGAATCGTACCCACCAGAGCGGATTCATGGCTTCGAACGACGATCTCTTCGGCGGCGGCGCCGCACGCAAACTGCCTCCCGCGAAAGCGCCCGCCCCTGCGCGCCCGGCCCCCGCCCTTGCCCGCAAGGCGCCTGAGCTCGTGCACGGCACGCCGGGCGAGGCAGGCTATACGGCGTCGTCCATCGAGGTTCTCGAGGGGCTTGAGCCCGTGCGCCGTCGTCCTGGCATGTACATCGGCGGTACGGATGAGGCGGCCCTGCATCACCTGTTCGCCGAGGTTCTCGACAATTCCATGGATGAGGCGGTAGCCGGTCACGCCACCTGGATCGAGGTTCTGCTGGAGCCGGACGACTGGCTGACCGTGACGGACAATGGTCGTGGCATCCCCATCGACCCGCACCCCAAGTTTCCCAAAAAGTCTGCTCTCGAAGTCATCATGACGACGCTGCATTCGGGCGGCAAATTCGATTCGGGCGCTTACCAGACATCCGGCGGCCTGCATGGCGTCGGCGTCTCCGTCGTCAACGCGCTTTCGGCGCGGCTGGATGTGGAGGTCGCGCGCGGGCAGCAGCTTTATGCACAGAGCTTCGAGCGCGGCGCGCCTGTCACCAAGCTCAAGGAAATGGGGCGCGTCCATAACCGGCGCGGCACGCGTTTGCGTTTTCAGCCCGACCCGCAGATTTTTGGCGCGGGGGCCCATTTCAAGCCAGCCCGCCTGTTCCGCATGGCGCGCTCGAAGGCCTACCTTTTCGGCGGCGTGGAAATCCGCTGGAAATGCGACCCCTCGCTGCTGAAGGACGATTCCAGCGTCTTGCCCGAGGCGGTGTTCCGCTTTCCCGGCGGCCTGCGCGATTATCTGGCCAGCGATATCGACGGCAAGGACACAGTCGCGGAGACCGCGTTTTTCGGCAAGGTTGAAAAGCCCGGCGGGCATGGCTCCGTCGAATGGGCCGTCTCGTGGCTGTCCGAGGACGACGGCTTCGTCCACTCGTATTGCAACACGATTCCCACGCCCGATGGGGGCACCCACGAAGCGGGCCTTCGCATTGCGCTGTTGCGCGCACTGAAAGACCACGCCGAGCGCATTGGCCAGACCAAGCGCGTCGCCAGCGTCACCACCGACGACCTGATGAGCGGCTGCGCGGCGCTGATTTCCGTGTTCATTCGCGAGCCGGAGTTTCAGGGCCAGAACAAGGGCCGGCTCATGTCCAGCGAGGCGACGCGCGTCGTGGACAGCGTGCTGCGCGACGCCTTCGACCATTGGCTGGCGGGCTCCCCAACGCAGGCCGGCAAGCTGCTCGACTTTGTGGTGGAACGCTGCGAAGAGCGCATGCGCCGCAAAGCGGAGAAGGACATCGCCCGCAAGACGCCGGGGCGCAAGCTGCGTCTGCCCGGCAAGCTCGCCGATTGTTCGTCCAACTCGCCCGAGACGACTGAACTCTTCATCGTGGAGGGCGATTCGGCTGGCGGCTCGGCCAAGCAGGCGCGCGACCGCGCCACGCAGGCGATTCTTCCGCTGCGCGGCAAAATCCTCAACGTGGCGTCAGCGACGCGCGACAAGCTGGCTTCCAACCAGCAGCTCAACGATCTCGTACAGGCTTTGGGCGCGGGCACCGGCGCGCAGTTTCGCGAGAATGATCTGCGCTACGGCAAGATTATCGTGATGACCGACGCCGACGTGGACGGCGCCCATATCGCCTCGCTGCTGATCACCTTCTTCTGGCGGCAGATGCCTAAGATGATCGAAGGCGGGCGGCTCTATCTGGCCGTGCCGCCGCTCTACAAGCTGACACAGGGCGCCAAGACCGCATACGCCCGCGACGACGCGCATCGGGCGGAGTTGATGAAGACGTTCTTCACCGGCAAGGGCAAGGTGGAGGTGAGTCGATTCAAGGGCCTGGGCGAGATGCTTCCAGCGCAACTTAAAGAGACGACCATGCATCCGGCCAAGCGCACGCTGCTGCGCGTGGCTGTGCTGCCGGAGGACCGCGAGGCGACCGCCGACAGCGTGGAGCGTCTGATGGGCAACAAGCCGGAAGCGCGCTTCGCGTTCATTCAGGAACGCGCGAAGTTCGCCACGACCGAAGCTTTGGATATCTGAGAGCTGTCGCAGGAAAGGCTGGCGCGAGGCAGATCGCCGGCCCTACTGACAGGCGTTGCGCCCATTGGCGCCGCGGATAGCGAACTTCATCCGGCTCAGGTTCTTCTCGTCGACGCTAAGGATCTGTATAATTTCGGCCTCGCTGGCTCCCATGCGAAACAGCGTTGAAATCAGCAGTCTATCGTTGGCGCGCGCAAAGGATGCGCCGTCACGAGCGATGCGCTCTTCCAGCATCGGGCGTGCGAACGCCGCTTCGCTACCAAGCCCGCACAAGGCGCGTAATCCCGCCGTAAATCCCGAAGTCCAGTTCGAGCTGCCACGCGGCGTGCGTTCTGCTAGGGACTCATCCATAACGCGGAACATGGCGGGGACGGCAAAGGGGCCAAAAATATCCAGCCGCGCAATCAGTCTTTGCGCTGACGGCCGCAAGCCCGGCGCGTAGGCCACGGCCTCAAAGTTGCTGAAATACGGCTTCAGCGCAGTGGCGGGAAGAGCCGCCAGCCCGCTGGTAACAGCGCTCGTGTTGAGTTTGACCTTCTCGCTTACGACAGATGCGGAAGCGACCAGCGCGTCGAGGCGCGCAAACAGGATACGGGCGATCTCGGGCGCCAATTGCGGCTGCTGTTCCGCGACCATTCTCACGGCGCCCTCCCCGCTCCAATTGAAGCCGACGCGCAGATCAGCGACGAGCGCGATGACGCGGCGAACGTCCTCTGGCGCCAATCGAAGGCTGCGATTCAAGGACAAGCGCCGGAGATAATCGTCGATGATATCCGAATGCATGGGCGACAGATCGCCCTTTGTTGCGAGGGCCTCGTCAACGATCTTGGGGCCATCGGAACGTCCCAGATTCTCAATCTGCAAGGGCACGCCAAGTCCTGCCAGAGTTTTGGCGACCGGCGCGCTGTCGGCATACTTCTCACGCGCGCCCAAGAGGCGCTCGTTGCGCAGAAAGCCATTGTAAATCTGCAATTGTTGCCCGTGGATGTAGCTTGGGATCAACGCGCCCGGAAAGCGCAGGTAGCGCACGCCCGTGGCCCGGTGCTCCTGCGTCCACTCCAATCCCGATCGGCTGTAATAGGCGGTGCGCCACGCGCCGATTGTGTCGAGCGAGGCTTTAAAACCGTAAAGAAGCCCGGCATGCCCGCGCGCGACGTCACCAAAGAAGAATGCGCCATCCGCCTCGCCCAGTCTGGCGGGCGCCGACATGAGGCACAGACCAGACGCAATTTTCAAGCGCATGGTTTCAGCAACCGCTCGCGTGTTGATGCGCCCGGAGTCCTTTTCTGGCGCATCAACCTGAAGCAGCCGAAGGTTGTCGGGGATAGCGGTTTGCGGACACACCGGCTGTTTTTCCAGCCAGTACATAGTCCCGGACATGCCGACGGCGGGCTCCTGCAGGGGAAGGATAGGCGGGCGGCCCTTGGCGACATCAGGCTTCAAGGTGATGGCCAGAAAGCGCGTCGCAAAGCCATTGAGAAGCAGGCGCTGGCAAAGATCGTCGCAGAGCGTGTCAGCCTCGCGGCCACCGACAAAGCGATCGCTACGCACTATTGCGATGACGCCGCCCGCCGAGATATGCGCCTGCCGGTCCATATCGCCCGCAATCAGCGACTGCGCGCTGGCGTCGAGCCTGGCGTTTTCGCGTTGCGCCCGCAGCACGAAGTAATCGACCATGAACAGCGCCGCGGCGGCATAAGCCAGAGCCCATGCGAGCGCGCCAGCGCGAAAGTTTTGCATCGCGCCAAAGACGAACCGCGCAAACAGAAGGATCAGGAAAATGGACGGGAGCGCTGCGAGCAGAAAGTAGATCGGCAGGCCGATGATGACGATGGCGCTCAGGATAGCGACGACGTGACCAAGATCCGTCATGCTGATGAACGCCAACGCGCCGACAATAATCAGCCACCATCCCCACCTGCCGGGCCGAAAGCGGCCCGCAGCGGAACTTCCGCCGCCCTGCCCTGACCCCGCTATCGACCCTGCACTCATCATGACGCTCCGACGGGCCACACCCGCACGCTTCAATCTGCGGGATCGGAGTTTTCGGTGGAGTAAAGATGCAGCGCAGCTTTATCGCGACCGAGCTGCGGCAGCGGCAAATCACGTGCAATCTCGGAGAAAATGATTCCGAGAATGCGCGTAATCAACTGTTATAACGATATAAATGACCAGTGCGAGCGCTGCTGAAATCTGTTAACTCCACAAACAAAATCACAAAGATCGCTGCGGTAATGCTGCGGCGCCGCGTGTTTCCGGTTGACTTTGCGCGGTATGCGAATATGTCTGCCTCCGGCGACGCAGGGGCCCGCGCGTGCCCGCCGCCCGTTCCGCCGCATGCTGTGGCGTAATTTCCCCGATTAGACGCGTAGATGGCCCGCCATCGCAAAGCTGCTCGCGCTGACATGCGCGCCGCGACTGCCCCACGGGGCTCGGGCCATACGAAGGCCAAGGAATGTCTTTCAGAGATTTAGGACTAAGCGAAAAGGTGCAATTGGCCGTAGAGGCCTCCGGTTACACCGAACCGACACCGATCCAGGCGCAGGCGATCCCCTACGCACTTCAAGGCCGGGATATCCTCGGCATCGCCCAGACGGGCACCGGCAAGACTGCCGCATTCACCCTCCCCATGCTCTCCCGGCTCGAAACGGGCCGCGCCCGCGCCCGTATGCCCCGGACGCTCATTCTTGAACCCACCCGCGAACTCGCGGCCCAGGTTGAAGAGGCTTTCGTCAAATATGGCGTGAACCACAAACTCAACGTCGCCTTGCTCATTGGCGGCGTCGCCTTCGGCGATCAGGAAACAAAGATCATGCGCGGCGCGGACGTGCTGATCGCAACGCCGGGCCGGTTGATCGACTTTTATGAGCGCGGCAAGCTGCTGCTGACGGGCATCGATATCCTCGTGATCGACGAAGCGGACCGGATGCTCGACATGGGGTTCATCCCCGACATCGAGAAAATCTGCAAGCTGGTGCCGTTCACCCGCCAGACGCTGTTTTTCTCGGCCACCATGCCGCCGGAAATCACCCGCCTGACCGAGCAGTTCCTGCAGAATCCTGTGCGGGTCGAAGTCGCCCGGGTCGGCACGACAGCGGCTCTCATCAAGCAGATTTTCGTCGCCACCCATGGCGGCGGCGCCAAGCGCGAAACGCTGCGCAAGCATTTGCGCGAACAGCCTGACTTCCGCAACGCGATCATCTTCTGCAATCGCAAGCGCGACGTCGCGATCCTGCACAAATCGCTCACCAAGCACGGCTTCTCCGCCGGCGCCTTGCATGGCGACATGGACCAGCCCGCCCGCATGGCCTCGCTCGACGCCTTCAAGCGCGGCGAAGTCGCCCTGCTCGTCTGCTCGGACGTCGCAGCGCGCGGGCTCGACATTCCCGACGTCAGCCACGTTTTCAACTTTGACGTGCCGATCCATCCCGACGATTACGTGCATCGCATTGGCCGCACCGGCCGCGCGGGCAAGTCCGGCGTCGCGATCACCCTCATCACCGATGAGGATAGCAAGCACATCCAGGCCATCGAAAAGCTCATCAAGCTGGATGTGCAGTGGGAAGGCCCCAAGCTCGACGAACTGGGCGAAGCCCCGGTTGACGACCGTCGTCATCGCGGCGACCGCGAACGCTCTGGCCGACGCGGCGAGCGCGGCGGACGCACCCGCGATGCACGTGGCGGAAGCCGTGAAGGCCACGGCGAACGCCGTCCGCGCCGCGAAGAAACCATCAACGCACCCGAGGCGCAGGCCCCGGAAGCCGAGGTTGTGGATGTTGCGGCGGAAGCCCCGGCGCCCCGCACCCGGCGCGAGCGCCCCGAACGCAGCGAACGGCCCGAGCGCACCGAGCGCACTGCCCGTCCCGCCCGTACAGAACGCGCGCCAGCGCCTCGTGCGCAGCCCGAGCCCCGCTATCAGGCTGAGCCTTTGCGCGACGCACCGCGCCCGCGTGAGGAGCCGCGCCGCCGCTATCGTGACGACGACCTTGGCCCCCCCGTGCTTGGCATGGGCGACCACGTGCCCTCTTTCATGATGCGTCCCGTGCGCCTCACCAAGACGACCGCGAAGCAGCCCGAGCAGGCCAGCGCCGAAGATTGAGCTTTGCTCGTCTCGAAACAACCAGCGCGGCGATGTCCCCATCGCCGCGTATTTTTTTGCCGAATCGCGCTGCGCGCTCACGCCCCAAGCGCTGAAGGTGAGTCACCTGCGCGCGTGACGCCCCATCACATCGGACGGTGATCTCGGCACGGGTTCAGGATGTCGAGCCCCGCGTCATAGACAGACGTGCGGATGCGATGGAGCCCCAGCACCGTGTGAAACAGATTGTCGTGCGAGAACGATTTCGCCCGCGCGAGATCGGCGAGGCAATCGTTTCCCACCTGCAGGGAGTTGCGCGCGCCGGGCGAGAGCCACATCACCATCGGCACGTGCGTCTGCTGTTTTGGCGCAATCATGTAGGGCATGGCGTGAAGATAGACGCCATTCTCCCCCAGCGATTCCCCATGATCCGATACGTAAAGCATCATCGTATCGGCGCCTGACCCCGATGTCCTGCGCAGCAACGCGACGAGGCTCGACAGCACATGGTCGCTATAGACGATAGTGTTGTCGTAAGCGTTGACGATCTCCTCGGTCGTGCAGCGCGAAAATTGCGCCGTCTCGCAAACGGGTTTGAAACGCGCAAAGGCCGCTGGAACACGTTTGAAGTAAGCCGGTCCGTGGCTACCCATCATGTGCAACACGATAACGCCGCCGTTAGTCATCGCCGCAATGCGCTGTTCCAATCCTTCGAGCAGGATTTCGTCATGGCATTCGCCATCGGCGCAAAAGCGCGGATCGGCAGACTGCGTCAGCGTCACCGTGGGAATGCGCGCGCAGACGCCCTTGCAGCCGCCCTGGTTCTCCATCCACGTCACATCCAGGCCCGTGCGATGCACAAGGTCGAGGAGGTTCTCATTGCGTTGCCCGGCGCGCAGCGAATATCGGGCATGACCAAGGCCGGAGAACATGCAGGGCACGGAGGCGCCCGTGTCTGTGCCGCAGGACGACACCTGCGGAAACGCAATGAGATCTGGAATGGATTTCAGACCGGGATTGGTGTCCCTCTTATAGCCAAAGAGGGAGAAGTTCTCTGCGCGGGCCGTCTCGCCAATCACCAGAATTGTGACGAGTGGACGCGTCGCTCCTGCGGGCCTCAGGTCGCGCTGCGCATCCAGACCGATGGGCGTCAGCGGCCCCGAGTAATGGCGCGCAGAGCGCACCGCCAGCTTGCCGCCAGCAATCACGACGTTGGCCGGCGTCGAGGTAAACACAATGGCCTGCTGCTCGCGAAGAACTGAAAAATAGTCGTTCGAGAAAGCTGCTAAATTGGCGACGACAAGAGCAAACACCAGCGCGCAGCCCCGCAGGTTAGCGCCCAGAAGCGGCTTCCATGCTGGCCATTCGATGCGCACGAGCGCGATGGCCAACGCAGGCGCCACACCCAGGCCCCCTACCCACGCCACCGCCGCCCATGTGGTGAGATCGCCCGCCTCGGCGCTATCGGTCTGGAACACGTTGCGGATCATGTTGATGTCGATGACCGCGCCATATTCGCCCATAAAGTAGGAGGCGGCGGCGGCGATGATGACCATGAGCGCAGCGACGATCTTCAGCACATACGGCAGCGAGAGCGCGCGCAGCAAGAAGAAATAGGTCGCAACCTGAAAGAGAAAGAAACTGCCCAGGAACGCCCAATCGGTGAACGTGTCTGGGCTTGTCACTGCGTAAAGTTTCGACCAGAGCGTGCCGTTCAGAGCGACGACGATGAATAGAGCAACGACTGCGCTCAGCGCCTCCGGGCGAATCTTCGGCAAATGCGGCACGACCAAACCTTCCCGTACCCCGCCTCTATGGGGCGTAGTTTTACGGGTCAGTCGATAGCCTGATCATTGTGGCATAATTGCGCAACTTGCTGACGCAGCTTGCCAACGAAGTTTGCCTCAGGACGCCGCGTCTTCCTCAACGGGCGTGATGGCGACGCTTTCGCCGCAGCCGCAGGCCGACGTCTGGTTCGGGTTGTTGAACACGAAGACCGATGACATCTTTTCGACGCGGAAATCCATCTCGGTGCCGAGCAGGAACATCACCGCCTTTGGATCGACGACGATCTTCACGCCCTTGTCCTCGACCACTTCGTCGAATTTGCCGATCTCTTCGGCAAAATCCATCGTGTAGGACATGCCCGCGCAGCCGCCATTCTTGACGCCGACGCGCACGCCGACGATGCGCTTTTTCGAGTTTTCGATGATCTCCCGAACGCGGTCGGCTGCAATGTCGGTGATGCGCATCACCTGCGGTCGCGGTCGGCGGGTTGGCTTAGTCATTTCCATTTTAACCTCCAGTCGGGTTCAAGGCCCGACGAAGAAATCTCAAAATTATAACGCACCAGCAGTCGCTTCGTCACCACATGTCGAGCGCGACCTTGGCGACGTCTGACATGCGGCCGTGGTTCCACGGCGGATCGAACACCATTTTCACGGTGACGCCGGATATGCCGGGCACCGCGTTTACTGCGTCCTCGACCCATTTGGGCATTTCGCCAGCCACCGGACAGCCCGGCGCCGTCAGCGTCATGTCGATATCCACGAGGCGCGACTCATCCACCGCAACGCGATAGATGAGGCCAAGTTCGTACACATCGACCGGGATTTCCGGATCGAACACGGTCTTGAGCGCGGTGATGATCTTTTCGGTGAGATCATCCATGTCCTCCGGCGATATGCCGGGGGCAAGTTCGAGATCAGGCCGGTTGGGCTGGATTTCCGCCTCGGGGCTCGTTGTGTCGGTCGTTTCAGACATCGGCTAACCTCACGAGAACAGTGTTTCAGCGCGCTGCAGCGCGTCGGCGAGCACATCGATTTCTTCAAGCGTATTATACAGCGCGAAGGACGCGCGGCACGTGGACGTGACGCCAAAGCGCTGCATGAGCGGCATGGCGCAATGGGTGCCCGCGCGAACGGCGACGCCGGAACGGTCGATGACCGTGGCGACGTCATGGGCGTGGGCCCCCTTCATCTCGAACGAAACGACAGCGCCCTTCTCGCGCGCGTTTCCAATAATGCGGATGGAGTTGAGCTTTGAAAGCCGCGCGTGCGCGTAGTCGCGCAGCGCATCCTCATGGGCGCGAATACGATCGCGTCCGATGCTCTCCATGTAGTCAAGCGCCGCGCCAAGGCCAATGGCCTGCACGATGGGCGGCGTGCCCGCCTCAAAGCGATGGGGCGGCGTGTTGTAGGTGATTGTGTCGCGCGTGACCGTCTCGATCATCTCGCCGCCGCCAGCGTAAGGCGGCAAGCTCTCAAGCCACTTGCTCTTGCCGTAGAGCACGCCAATGCCCGTCGGCCCATAAAGCTTGTGGCCCGTGGCGATGTAAAAATCGACGTCGAGCGCACGCACATCAACATCGAGATGAACCGCGCCTTGCGATCCGTCAACAACGACAGGGATGCCCCGCGCGTGGGCGATCTCGACCACCTTGGCGATGGGCACAATCGTGCCAAGCACATTCGACATATGCGTGATCGCTACGATCTTCGTGCGCGGCGTCAGCGCCTTCTCGAATGCGTCCAGCGAGAAATTGCCCTCGTCATCGACGTCCACCCATTTCAGCACAGCGCCATTGTGCTCGCGATGAAAATGCCACGGCACAATGTTGGAGTGATGCTCCATGATCGTGAGAACGATTTCATCGCCGGGGCCGATATGCGCGCGGCCAAACGACGACGCCACAATATTCAGGGCCTCGGTGGCGCCGCGTGTAAAAATGATTTCTTCGGTCGAGCCCGCGTTGAGGAACGCGCGAACCTTTTCGCGGGCGGCCTCATATGCGTCCGTTGCTGCGTTGGCGAGATAATGCAGGCCGCGATGAACGTTGGCGTATTCATGCTCGTACGCGTAGGTGACGCGCTCGATCACCTGGCGCGGCTTTTGGGCGGAGGCCGCATTGTCGAGGTAGACCAGTTTTTTGCCATAGGGACGCTCGTTGAGAATCGGAAAATCCTCGCGCACCTTCATCACGTCGTAGGACGGCTTGTGTGTCGACGTAATTGTATCTGTCATCACTCTGTATCCGCCATCACTTGCGCTGCGCGAGCCAGCCGCGCACCCTTTCCATCAGCGTTTCACGCATGTCTTCGTCTTCCACGCCATCGAATGCAGGCGCGACGAAGGCCTCCAGCAACATCGCTTCGGCCTCACGGCGCGGCAGTCCGCGGGCCATGATGTAGAACAGAAGATCATCGTCGAGTTCGCCGCACGTTGCGCCGTGGGCGCATTGCACGTCGTCTGCGAAAATTTCCAGCTCCGGCTTGTTGTACATCGCCGCGCCTTCCGCGAGCAGCATGGCGTTGGAGGACATGCGCGCATCGGTTTTCTGTGCGCCGGGCGCAACATTGATGCGGCCCTGAAAGACGCCGGTCGCCTCGTCATC
>CANMLK010000077.1 GCA_947498445.1 Beijerinckiaceae bacterium | reverse complement strand
GCCAGATCGTAACGGTCGTCGTGTTGCGGCAGATGCTCCATACCGAAGTTCTTGGCCGAACTCTGGTTGCTGGTCGTCACAACGTTCCAGCCGACGCGGCCTCTCGTGAGGTGGTCGAGTGAACTCATCAATCGCGCGACGAGGAAAGGCGGATAAAACGTCGTCGACAATGTCGACGCCAGCCCGATTTTGTCCGCCTTGGCCGCAATCATCGCGAGGAGCGGGATCGGGTCGTGACATATTCCTTCGAGTCCGAATTTGATGGATGTGTCCTGTGATCCCCGGAACGCCTCGGGGATACCAAGCAAATCTGCGAAAATCATCAGGTCAAGGCAGCCGCGCTCGCAGACCAGGGCGAGATCCTGATAGAGTTCAGGTCTTCGCCAGTCATAATTGTCGCGCAATTTGGGATCGTCCCAACCTCGCGGCCCGTGGCCATACCCGATGAAAAGACCCATGATCATGCGAGACATCTGGTTCTCTCAAGTTATTCTTGGTCAGCTTCGCCTGAGTGTGGCGCGCCACGTACAACGTGTCTGTTGAGATTAGCGTGCTGTTCGATGACCCGCAAACTTCTGGTGAAGAGCGTCACTTCGGTTGGTCGCGGAATACGCTTGCTGCGCGAGATCACACGGCGCCGAGGTCCATTCGAGATTTTCCGCTGCAACAGTTTTATGGCTCCACCGGATCAATAGTGGGCAGACGACGTCGTGACGAAATATGTTGCACTGGAGGCGCCGAGACGAACGCGATATAGCGCGTGTGGTCAGCTGCGATGGGCGCCACGTCATTTCCTGGTCCAAACACGGCGCAAGAAGGCTATGGGCTCGCGCACGCAACAATGACGCCAAGCGCACGTGGCGTCTGGGCTGCAGGATCAGAAGCACTCACCCGAACCTTCAGAAGCGAGCCGATATCACAGAACGAAGCTGAGTTCGTCGACTTGCTTTGGCGGATCGGCGACGGGATGGGCCCGAAACTGAGTGACCCGCATAAGACCGCCGGTCAGAATCCGCTATTGGCTCGTCAGCTCAAGATAGCAGCCGCTACCCAGAGGCGAGATCGCAGGAGAGGAGCGATCATCCTCGATGGCCCGGAAACGCGAGCTGTCGCGCCTGCGTTATCCATGCATCCGAAACAATGGGAAAATCTATTTTGGCTGGGGGACCTGGATTCGAACCAAGATTGACCGAGTCAGAGTCGGTAGTTCTACCGTTGAACTATCCCCCAACAGGCGACGCAGCCGCTGGTGTGGGCTCAATAGCAACGTACCCACGCCAGCGCAACCCATCCGCGCGTCTGATCCGTCAATTCGCGGGCTCAAGTCATGACTCAAGCCTTGGCTGCGGGCGTTCCGCTCCGTGGACCGGCCTTGGCAGGGCGGGCGCCTCATGCTTACATCTTGGGTGAAGAGTGCGGGTTCAATCGAATCACGTACGTTGGAGTTTAAACTTTGTCGAGCCAGTGGAGCGGCGACCCGGACGCGCCCGGCGCGAGCCGTGCTGATCAAGCCCTGTCTGGCGGCGCAACGGTCACCGTGGCTTCTGCCGCCCCCGTGGAGCCATGGCCTCCGCGCCGCGTGGCGCCGACATATGCGGCGCTTGATCTGGGCACGAATAATTGTCGTCTGCTCATTGCGCGGCCCTCGCACGAGGGCTTTCGCATCGTCGACGCCTTTTCGCGCATTGTGCGGCTGGGGGAGGGGCTCAGTCATACGGGGCGGCTGAGCGAGGCCGCTATCCGGCGAACGCTGGGCGCGCTGGCTGTGTGCCGCGACAAGATGGCCTCGCGCGCTGTCTCGCGCTCACGCCTTATCGCGACCGAGGCCTGCCGCGCGGCGGTCAACGGGGGCGAGTTTCTCGCTCGCGTCGAGGAGGAACTGGGCGTCGAGCTTGAGAGTGTTGACCGGGAGACGGAAGCGCATCTGGCGGCGGCGGGTTGCGCTGCGCTGGCCGATCCGCAGGCCAAGGCCATCGTGCTGTTCGATATTGGCGGCGGCTCGACCGAGGTAGTGTGGCTGGCCGGGGGCGAGCGGGCATCCGCTCCGTTGCGCGAGCGGATTCGCAACTGGACGTCGCTTGCCATGGGCGTCGTGACGCTGGCCGAGAAGTTTGGCGGGCATCATGTTGACCAGGAGACGTTTGAGGCGATGGTGGCCCACTGCACGCAAGGGCTGGCCCCGTTCATCGATCAGACGCGGGAACAGGCTCGTTGTGAGCGTTTCCATTTGCTTGGAACGTCGGGAACGGTCACTACCCTTGCAGGCGTTCATCTGGGACTGCAGCGCTATGACCGGCGTCGGGTGGATGGCCTTTGGATGAGTCAGGACGAAATTGACGATGCGCTTATGCGGCTGCGGACGATGACCTACGACGAGCGCGCGGCCAATGGCTGTATCGGGCATGAGCGCGCTGACCTTGTGCTGGCCGGGTGCGCGATTCTCGAAGCGATCCGCCGGGCTTTTCCCGCCACGCGCGTGCGCATTGCGGACCGGGGTCTGCGGGAAGGAATTCTCGTGCAGATGATGAGCGCCGACGGCGTTTGGCGCGGCGTGCGCTCGCGGGAGTTCGCGCCATGAGCGGGGCTAAAGGTGGGGCAAGCGGCGGCGGCGCAGGCAGCAGCGGGCACGAGGGCGGCCGTTCTCTCAAGGTGCGCGTGAAGACCGGGGCAAGACGCTCCATGTCCTCAAAGCTCTGGCTCGAGCGCCAGCTGAACGATCCCTATGTCGCGGCGGCCCGACGCGAGGGCTGGCGGTCGCGGGCGGTCTACAAGTTCATCGAGCTGGATGAGCGGTTCAATCTACTCAAGCCGGGCCAGAAGATCGTCGATCTTGGCGCGGCGCCGGGCGGCTGGTCGCAATATGCGGCCAAGAAAGTGCAATCGGACGTTAGCAAGGGCAAGGTTGTCGGTATCGACTTGCTCGATATCGAGCCCATCGCTGGCGTCCAGTTCACGGTGATGGACTTTCTGGCCGAGGACGCGCCGGAGCGGTTGAAGGCCATGCTTGGCGGCGAGGCGGATGGCGTCATGTCCGACATGGCCGCCAACACAACCGGCCACAAGAAGACCGATCATCTGCGCATCGTGCATTTGGCGGAAATCGCCATCGAGTTCGCGTGCGAAGTGCTGGCGCCGGGCGGCTTCTTTGTCGCGAAAGTGTTTCAGGGCGGCGCCGAGGGCGAGTTGCTGACGACGCTGAAGCGCGATTTCACTACCGTGCGCCATGTGAAGCCGAAGGCGAGCCGCGCGGATTCCGCCGAGCTTTATGTGCTGGCGACTGGGTATCGTCGCTCCCGGCCCGAGAAGGCCGAGAGCGAGTAGGAAAGCCTAGCGGCCCAGCGTTTTCTTCACGGTGTCGGAGACAGACGTGGGCGTCGCGTACAGTTTCGCGATCAGCTTCTCGACGTCCTCGCCCGAGGTGGGGATGATGTCGATACGCATCTTTTGGGCTTCGGCAAGCAGTTCTGGATCGGCCAGAGCCGCCATGAACGCTTTTCGCAGCGCCGCAGCGCGGTCTTTGGGGACTTCGGCGGCGACGACATACGGGCGGCCGAGCACGTTCTGCGAATAGAACAATTCCATTGCCTGCCGCGCGTCCGCGCTCATCGACAGCTTGCCGGTGACGGGCACGCCGCGCTTGTTCAGGGCGGGATGACCGTCCATGTCCTCCTGCGCGAACATGGTGAAAACCTTGTCCTCGAACAGGCGCGGATACTGCACGGACAAGGTGGACCATGCGAGCCCACAGGCGCCTTGCACTTCGCCGCGCTCCATCGCGAGGGTGACTTCGCGCGAGCCCTTGTAGCCCCGCACAACCTTGAACCGTGTGCCCAGGAACGCGTTCGACATGGCGGGGTAATCAACCGTGGTGCCGCCTTCGGCCGTGGCGCCGACGATCAGCTCCTGCTTGCGCGCGTCTTCAAGGCTTTTGGCGGGCGCATCGTTGCGCACCGCGCAGGTGTAGACCTCGCGGCTGGCGGAGCCCAGATTCTGGAACTTGCTCGGGTCGTACTTGAGGCGCGAGCCGTCGCCCAGAAGCGGCTCCAGCATGGCGCTGGCGTAAATCGCGCCGATCTGCGTGCCGTCCTTGGGGAGGGTGTTGGCGATGGCCGCCGCCGAGACAATGCTGCCCGCGCCGGGCATGTTGCTGGGTGAAACAGTCGGGGTGCCGGGAATGTGCTTGCCCATGTGACGGGCGACAAGGCGACCGTAGGTGTCGTAGCCGCCGCCGGGGCCTGCGCCAATGACGATGGTGACGGTGCGGCCCTTGTAGAACATGGCTACGTCCTGCGCTTGTGCAGGGGCGCAGATTGCGGAGAGTGCGAGCGAACCGAGCGCGATGGCGCGAATGTGTCCCAAAGTGTCCTCCTGTTCGTTATGGCGCCTTCTGACACGGGCGCGCGCCCGCGTCGAGGCGATATGTCAGCGCACCATCTCCACGTTGAGAATGGCCGTGCGGCCTTCAGCATTCGCAGCAAGCGCTGCGGCGAAGGCCTCTTTCAACTCGGCCGGCGTGGACGCTTTCGCGCCGAAGAAGCCGAAGTGCGAGCCGAGATCCTGATATTCGGGCCCGTCGATTTCAACGCCGTGGTGGAAGCGCGTCGTGTCTGCCACGCCGCCAGCGTAATAGATCACATGGCCCTTGCGCATCGCCTCGTAGCGACGGTTGTTGCACACGACGATGATGATCGGCACGCCGTGCGCTTTGGATGCGCCGAGAGCCTGGATGATCGGGTTGTAGAGAAACGAGCCGTCGCCAACGAAGAGGACGACAGGCTGGTCGGGCGCCGCAAGTTTGACGCCAAGCGCTACGCCAATGCCTTGCCCCAGTGCGCCGCCGGTGATGCGGAAAAAGCTTTGCGGCTCATCGAGCGGAAGATGCGCGCGCATGACGGGCATGTGCGTGATCGTCTCGTCGCAGATGATCGTGTCTTCGGGGAGGGCGCTGGCTGCAATGGCCGCCAGCGCGATGGCGTCGATGCGGCCTGTGGACAGGGATTTTTCCTCTTCCGCCAGCAGGCGATTGAGCAATTCGTTGTGGGCGTGGCGCCAGCGTTCGCGGCGCGCCTCGATCTTGGCGTGTTCGCCAGCGGTGGGCCTCGCAGCTTCGCGCAGCATGTTCAGGGCGGCGGCGGCATCGCCCTCCAGATATTGGTCCGCGTGCAGCACTTGATAGCCCATGTGCGTTTTTAGCGGATTTTCCGAGATGACTACGATATCGCCGACGCCCGGACGCTTTGAGGGCGGGTTAAAGGGGCCGCGCGCTTCAACAACGAGGATGAGATCGGAGTCAGCGAGCATGCCGAATTCGGCGTAGCCGAGCCACATTTCGCTGCTGCGTGCGATGTTGGTGAAAGGCGCGCCGCGTATGGCGGTCACGGGAATTGCAAACGTCTCCGCAAATGCGGTGAGCGCGGCGAAGCCTTCCGCATCACGCCCGGCGCTTTCAGTGACAATGACCGGATTGCGCGCGTTGCGTAACAGGGTTGCGACGCGTTCAACGTCCTGCGGCAATGGCGCCGTCTTTGGCGCGGGCGTTAGATCGCGCAGGCCTTCTGGGCGCTTCCAGTCGCCCAGCATCGCCTCGATCGCGACGTTCACGTATGCGGGTCCGCGCGGTACGCGCTGCGCAATTTCGCCCGCGCGAAAGATGGTGTTGTACAGCGTTGCGGACAGGCCCGCGTGGGTGGCGTATTTTACCACAGGCGCGATGAATCGATGCGAGCCGCCTTCGCTGACGCCGCCATACCATTGCGGCTCGACGGAGACATTCGGGTCTTCGCCAAAGCTGGTCGATTCGCCTGACATCACCAGCAGCGGCAGTTCGGACTTCGTCGCGGTGAGGAGGCCCATCGCGCCGTGCATGAGGCCAACGCCAGCGTGAAGCAAAACGGCCTGCATGCGGCCTGTGACGGCCGTGTAGCCCAGCGCCATATCGACGGCGAGCGTCTCATGCCAGCAATCCAGAAATTTGGGGCCGGGGGCGTTGCTCTCCGTCTGGCGTGACATCGCCTCCCAGATGGGGCTCCATTCAGACCCCGGCGATGACATGATGTAATCGACGCCAAGCCTGCGGATACATTCGAGCGTGGCTTCGCCGCCATCCAGCGCATTTTTCATGTGAATTCCTCCCGGGCGCCATCATTGGCGGGCCGGCTGACGCTGGTCAAGGAACGCGCTGCTGATTGCAATCGCCGGAGCGCGCCACTAGAGGCTGGCGGATGGGCGCCGCCACGCTACAACGTTAAGCTGGCGCGCCCGACGCGTGCAGGAGGGGTCATGAACATTTCGCGGCGCGCACTTTTGGGAACAGCCGGAGGGCTGATTGCGGCTCCCGCCATTCTTCGCGCCAGCGGTGCGCGCGCGCAGGCCGCCGTAGCGCTGCGGATGCATCATTTCCTCCCCGCGGTGTCTAACGCCCATACGCGGCTGATTGCGCCCTGGGCCAAAAAGATCGAAGCTGCCAGCGAGGGCAAGCTGCGCATCCAGATATTTCCCTCGATGCAATTGGGCGGCACGCCGGGGCAGCTTTACGATCAGGCGCGTGATGGCGTCGTGGATATGGTCTACACGCTGCCCGGATATACGCCGGGGCGGTTCCCGGGCACGGAGGTTTTCGAACTGCCGTTTCTCGCCAACCGCGCCAGCAAGGTGAACTCGCCCGCCGCCTGGGAGTTCGCCGAGGCCTATCTGGGCGCCGAAACGCAGGACGTGAAGCTGCTCTGCTTCTGGTGTCATGATGGCGGCGTTATTCATTCGACGCGGCGCATCACGTCGCTGGCTGATCTCAAAGGCCAGCGCTTGCGCTTTCCCACACGGCTTGCCGGTGAAGCTTTGAGGGCCGCAGGCGCCGCGCCCATCGGCATGCCGGTGACGCAGGTCGCAGAAAGCATCACGCAGCGTGTGCTTGATGGCGCTGTCGTGCCGTGGGAGGTCGCGCCGTCGATCAAGCTGCCAGACCTTGCGCGCAACCATCTTGAGATTGCGGGCAACCCGACATTTTATACCGCGTCATTCATGGTCGCGATGAACAAGGCGCGTTATGAGGGCTTGCCGGGGGAGCTGCGTGCGATCCTCGACGAGCATTCTGGCCTCGCTTATTCAAACGCGGGCGGCGAGGTGTGGGATCAGGCCAGCGCGGATGTGGAAGCGGCCGTGCGCAAGGGGGGGCGCAATACGATTTCCGTTTTGTCTGACGCCGACAAGGCCGCATGGATGAACGCTTGCGAGCCTGTTACCGCGCAATGGATAGACGAAATGAAAGCGCGCAAGCTCGATGGCCTTGCGATGATCGAGAGCGCGAAAAAGCTTCTCGCGAAATACGCGGGCTGATGGGCAGGCTCACCACGTTTGTCGCACTGGCGGGCGGCGTTCTCGTCTTCGCGCTCGCGGGGCTTGTGAGCGCGAGCGTGTTGCTGCGGTGGTTTACGGGCCTGCCGATTTCCGGCGACTTTGAAATGGTGCAGATGGGCGCGGCGCTGGCCGTTTTTTGCTTTCTGCCGCGCTGTCAGGCGCAGCGCGCCAACATTGTTGTTGATACGTTTACATCGCGCCTTTCGGACCGCACGCGCGCGCTCATCGATGCGATGTGGGACGGGCTTTACGCCGTCGCGATGGGCGTTATCGGTTACGCCATGCTGCCGGGCATTGTGGCGGCATGGAAGTCGGGTGAGGAGACGATGGTCTCGCGGATTCCGCTGTGGCCCGCGCTGGCGATCTCCACCGCGCTGATGCTGTTTCTTGCCCTCGTGGCAGCGTGGACCGCGCGGCGGCTGTTGCGGGGCGTGCGATGAGCGAGACAGCGCTCGCGGTCGCGGGCTTCGCCGTTTTGCTGGCGTTCATCGCTGCGCGCTTGCATGTTGGCCTTGCGATGCTGGTGACCGGCGCTGCTGGTTATTCGATCCTGTCGAGCTGGCCCGCGCTGCTCGCCTATATGAAGACCAATTCGTATCACCAGTTTGCAAACTACACGCTGTCCGTCATTCCGCTATTTATATTGATGGGCGCGCTGGCGGAGCATTCCGGTCTTTCCACGAAACTGTTCCGGGCTGCGGCCTGCCTTGTGGGGCGATTGCGCGGTGGGCTTGCGTATGCCGTGATTGTTTCGTGCGCGGGCTTTGGCGCAATTTGCGGATCTTCAGTCGCGACGACGGCGACATTCGGGCGCGCGGCGCTGCCGGAACTTGAACGCTATAAATATGACGGCGGATTTGCGACGGGCGTCATCGCTGTGGGCGGCACGCTTGGCATTCTCATTCCGCCATCCGTCATTTTGGTCGTGTACGCCATCGCGACCGAGCAAAACATCGCCAAGCTGTTCATGGCGGCGCTTGTTCCGGGTCTGCTGGCGGCGGCGTTCTACTGCGCCACGATCTATTTTGTCGTGCGCCGCCGTCCTGAACTTGCGCCGATTCCTGCTGCGGTGGAGGCAGGGGAGACTCTGTGCACTGTGGCGGCCGCGTGGCCGGCGCTTGCTGTTGCGCTGGTTGTCGTGGGCGGCATTTACGGCGGCGTTTTCACGCCGACGGAAGGCGCGGCTGTGGGCGTTGCGGCGATGTTTGTCATTGGCGTCCTGCAGCGCGCATTGGGCTGGGCGGAGCTGCGCAGCGCCTTGCTGCAGACGGCGTCCACCACGGGCATGATTTTCATCATCCTGCTGGGCTCGGAAGTGTTCAACGCCTTCCTGGCGCTGTCGCAACTGCCCACGAATCTCGCGGCATCCATCGTGGAGATGCAATGGCCGCCTTATGCGGTGCTGGCGGCGCTGCTCGCCTGCTACATCCTGCTTGGCGCGGTGATGGACGAGCTTGCGATGCTGCTGCTGACTTTGCCGGTGTTCTTTCCTGTCGTGGCGGGACTGGATTTTGGGCTTCCGGCGGAGGAGCAGGCGATCTGGTTTGGCGTGCTGGTGCTCGTTGTGGTCGGCATGGGGTTGACCGCGCCGCCCATCGGGCTCAATGTTTTTGTGGTGAGCGCCATTGCCGTGCGTACGCCCATTGCGCAGACCTATCGGGGCGTGCTGCCGTTTCTGCTGGCCGATTTTGTCCGGCTCGCCCTGCTTCTGGCGTTTCCCGCGCTGGCGCTGGGCATGGTGCGCTGGCTGGGTTGAAACGTCGCGCAGTCGCCTGCGCCCTCAACTGAGCTTTGCGCGTTGCCGGGCGCGTGCTATGAGCCACCGCCAATCCCTGCAGTCGGCTGATTCCGCCGACGTTTTTCGCTTATGCGGCTTCATATCCGCCCGGAGGCTTGGCAAATGGCCATCATCGAAACACACCAGCTTCTGGAAGCGCTGACGTTTGACGACGTCCTGCTGCGTCCGGGCCATTCCGAAGTCATGCCCTCGATGGTGGACATTCGCTCGCGCCTGACGCGCGAGATAACGTTGAATCTGCCGATCATTTCGTCGGCGATGGACACCGTGACCGAGGCTCGGCTCGCCATCGCCATGGCGCAGGCCGGCGGCATCGGCGTCATCCACCGCAATCTCGAGCCGGAGGAGCAGGCCGAGGAAGTGCGCAAGGTGAAGCGCTTTGAAAGCGGCATGGTGGTGAACCCCATCACCATCTTCCCCGACGAGACGCTGGCCGACGCCTTCGCGCTGATGCAGCAATATCGCATTTCCGGCATTCCGGTGGTCGAGCGCGGCCCCGCGGGCAAGCCCGCCAAACTGGTCGGCATTCTCACCAACCGTGACGTGCGCTTTGCGGATAATCCGCTGCAGCCGGTCGCCGAACTGATGACCAAGAAGCTCGTCGTCGTGCGCGAAGGCGTCAAGCAGGACGAAGCGCGCCGACTTTTGCACCAGCATCGCATCGAGAAGCTGCTCGTGGTCGATGACGATTACCGCTGCGTCGGTCTCGTCACCGTCAAGGACATGGAAAAGGCGACGCAACACCCTAACGCCTGCAAGGACGAGCAGGGGCGCCTGCGCGTCGCCGCCGCTTCGACCATCGGCGACAAGGGTTATGATCGCGCGCTGATGCTTATGGATGCGGGCGTCGATTGCATTGTCGTCGACACCGCGCACGGCCATTCGCAGAACGTGCTCGATCAGGTCAGCCGCATCAAGCGCGTGTCTAACAAGGTTGCGGTCATCGCGGGCAATATTGCGACGCGCGAAGGCGCGAAGGCGCTCATCGATGCTGGCGCGGACGCCATCAAGGTCGGCATCGGGCCGGGCTCCATCTGCACCACGCGTATTGTTGCGGGCGTGGGCGTGCCGCAACTGACAGCGATCATGGAAGCGGCGGAAGAGGGCCAGAAGTCCAACATCCCGGTCATCGCCGACGGCGGCATCAAGTATTCCGGTGATCTGGCCAAGGCGATGGCGGCGGGCGCGGAAGCGGTAATGATCGGCTCGCTGCTGGCGGGCACGGAAGAGAGCCCCGGCGAGACGTTCCTGTATCAAGGGCGCACGTACAAGGCGTATCGCGGCATGGGGTCTGTCGGCGCCATGGCGCGCGGCTCGGCCGACCGCTATTTCCAGCAGGACATCAAGGACCAGATGAAGCTGGTGCCGGAAGGCATCGAGGGGCAGGTCGCCTACAAGGGCCCGGTTTCCGCTGTGCTTCACCAGCTGGCGGGCGGCCTTCGCGCCGCGATGGGCTATGTCGGCGCGCTAACCATCACAGATTTCCAGCAGCGGGCGCGCTTTGTGCGCATCACAGGCGCGGGTCTGCGCGAAAGCCACGTCCATGACGTGGCGATCACCCGCGAGAGCCCGAATTATCCGGGCGGGCAGTAAGCGTCAGCTCGTCTGCTGCGCGCGTGACAGGCGACTGAAAGAGGCGCGCAGCAGTTCGACCTTCTTGCGTCCTTGCGGGTCGGATTTTTCGTCGGCATCCGCCTCTTGCTCGAGGTCCTTCAGGATTTCGGCAAGTTCGCGCTCCGTCAGGTGCTCGATCCCGATGAATTCGTTGCGGGCGTCCGTGACAGCTCGCAGGAGTTCGTCGAGTTTGGCCTGAATGGCGGCGCCGTCGCGGTTCTGGGTGTTCTGGATCAAAAACACCATCAGGAAGGTGATGATTGTGGTGGACGTGTTCACCGCGAGTTGCCACGTGTCGGAAAAGCCAAAGAGGGGCCCACTGGACGCCCAGGCGACGATAGCGAGACAGCAAAGCACGAAGGTCAGGGGCCGTCCTGCGGCGCGGGAGACAGAATTGGCGAAGCCTGTGAACATTTTTTCCATGACGGTCCCCAGCAATATCGCCTGATTCCTCTTCAAGTTTAGGAGCTTATCAGGATTTTCAGGCGTGCAAGAGAGGCTTGCGCAGAGCGCGGTGTCCCGGCATGATCTGGAACGATTACAGGGAAGGATGCGACATGCGCGGTCCGCACGACGTTGGCGGCCTTGAGGCCGGTCCAATCGACACAGCCCCACATGATCTGGCGTTTTGGGAAAAGCAGATCGATGGCGTGCGCGGCGTCATCGGCGCCAAGGGTATCGTCACCAGCCATGAGAACCGGCGCACCATCGAGCAATTGGGCCACGACGTGTACGAACGGCTTTCGTACTACGAGCGCTGGACCGCATCCCTGCAGCGGCAAATGGTCGACAAGGGCCTGCTGAGGCAGGACGAAATCGACGCGAAGGTCGCAGAGGTTCGCAAGCGTCTGGAAGAGAGCGGCGAACTTGAGCTTCGGCCCGAGGAGGAAGCAAAATGTCGCTAGTCGAGCGTTTCCGCGAAGGCGACACGGTTCTCGTTCGCGAGGATTATGCGATCGGCCATTTCCGCACGCCCGTTTATATCCGGGGCAAGACAGGCCTCGTTACCAAGCGCCTTGGCGCATGGGGCAATCCTGAAACGCTGGCTTACGGCGTGAAGGGCGAGAAGAAATACGTTTACGAGGTGCGCTTTCGGCAGGCCGAAGTGTGGCCCGATTACAAAGGCAATCCTGACGACGTCGTCGACATGGATCTCATGGACAATTGGCTTCTCCCAGATTCTGGAAAAAGCTGACCGAAAACGCTGGGCGGTAGGCGATCAACACGCGTCCGGGAGTCGGCAGTCTCCCACTACGCTGCAGAAATCGAAAGCTGCCAGGTGGAGGGAATATGGTTTCGTTCAATCTGAACGGGCGGCCGGTGTCAGTGGACGCCAAGCCCGATACGCCGCTGTTGTGGGTCATTCGCGATCAGATCGGCCTCACGGGCACGAAGTATGGCTGCGGCGCAGGCCTTTGCGGCGCATGCACGATTCACATCAACGGCGAGGCGCTGCGCTCCTGCCAGACGCTGGTGTCCGACATCGCCGGCAAATCCGTGACGACGATTGAAGGGTTGTCACCCAACTCGTCGCACCCGTTGCAGAAGGCGTGGGTGCAACTGGAGGTGCCGCAGTGCGGCTATTGCCAGTCCGGCCAGATCATGAAGGCCGCCGAACTTCTCGCCAAGACGCCAAAGCCCTCGCGCGACCAGATCGTCGAGCACATGGACGGCAACATCTGCCGCTGCGGCACCTACCACAACATCATTGCGGCGATTCAGCTCGCCTCGAAGGAGGGCTGACCATGAACGCCATCGACAAGACAACACTCTCGCGTCGCGGCTTTCTCGCCGGCATGGGCGGCATGTCGTTCGCCATCGCCATGGGCTCTGACAGCGCGCAATTGTTCTCCACCGAGGCGCAGGCGCAGGCCGCCGCCAAGACGATCAACGCCTGGGTGCGCATTGCGCCCGATGGCATCGTGACGATCTACAGCGCCGGCGCGGAAATGGGGCAGGGCTCCAAGACGTCGCTACCGCTGATTCTCGCGGAAGAGATGGACGCCGACTGGTCGAAGGTCGTCATCGAAATGGCGCCGGCGGACCGCGACATCTACGGCTACACGTTCAACAAAGAGCGCGGCATGTCCATCGTCGGCAGCCGAGCCGTGATGCTGTACTTCACCGATCTGCGCATGGCGGGCGCACAGGTGCGCAAAGTGCTCATCGGCAATGCTGCACAACGCTGGAATGTTGACGCTGCTTTGCTGAAGACGGAGCCGGGTTTCGTCATCAACCCCGCAAACGGTCAGAAGCTGTCTTACGGCGAACTGGCGGCGACAGGCGTCGTCCCCAATCCCCTGCCGAAGGTCGAGGCCGCCGAGCTGAAGCCGCGTGCGCAGTGGCGCTTGATCGGCAAGAGCATTGCGCGTCGCGACATCCCCGAGAAGGTGAACGGCAAGGCCATTTTCGGCCTCGACGTGAGCGTGCCGGGCATGGTCTACGCGACAACGCTTCATGCGCCTGTCCATACCGGCAAGCCCGTGTCGTGGAACGACGCCGACATCAAGAAGATGCCTGGCGTGCTGAACACTGTGAAGTTGGAGAATGGCGTCGCCATCGTCGCGTCCAGCTTCGTTGAAGCCAAGGCCGCGCGCGAAGCGCTGAAGGTGACGTGGGACAAGGGCGCTGCCGCAAACTTCGACTCGGACGCCGCGCTGGACGCCTATGCGAAGGTCGCAGCCGATCCCAGGGCAGAGGTCGCGTCTGTCGAGAAGAAGGGCGACATCAATGCGGCGTTCGCGTCCGCGGCCAAGACGTTCAAGGCCGACTTCCGCGCGGATCACGGCTATCATGCGCAGATGGAGCCGCTAAACGCGGTGGTGCGTGTCTCCGCCGACGGCAAGACCGCTGAAGTTTGGGAAGGCACGCAGGCGCCTGACTTCACGCGTGACGAAGTCGCCAAGGCGCTTGGTCTCGCGCCGCCCGCAGTCACCGTGCATCAATGCTACATGGGCGGCGGCTTTGGCCGACGTTCGCTGGGCGATTATGCAGGCGAATGCGCGACGATCGCCAAACAGGTGAAGAAGCCCGTGAAGCTCGTGTGGACGCGTGAAGAGGACATTGCTTTTGGCATGTTCCGTCCCGCGTCTTTCCAGCACCTTGAAGCCGCGCAGGACGCGAGCGGCAAGGTTGTTGGGTGGAAACATTCGGTTGTGGGCGACGGCGGCGCTCTTCTGCTGACAGGCGTGCGGATTCCGTACTACCAGATCCCCAACATCGACATCGAGCGGCGTGGCGTCTCCAACGGCATCCGCCTTAAGCACTGGCGCGCTGTCGGGCATGTTTTCAACGTGTTCGCCATCGAGAGCTTGGTGGACGAGATGGCGGTCGCTGCGAACATGGATCCGATTCAGTTCCGCATCGAAAAGATGGCCGCGATCCCGAAGCTGCGTCGTTGCCTCGAGCAGGTGGCGAAAATGTGCGACTGGACTGCGCCACGCCCTGATGGCCGCGCGCTTGGCATATCGCTGAGCGAGCGCTCCAACTCGCTTGGCGCAGGCGTGGTCGAGATCTCGCTTAACAAGGACACGGGCAAGATCAAGGTTCACAAAGTGTGGCTAGCTGTCGATGGCGGCACGATCGTCACGCCCGGGCCTGCAAAGGCGAACCTTGAGAGCGGCATCATCTATGGGCTCTCGGGGCTTCTGCACGAACGCATCACAATCAAGGGCGGCGAGGTACAGCAGACCAATTTCCACGATTACGAGCTGATGCGGATGTCCGATCTGCCCGAAGTCATGGAAGTGCATCTGCTTGAGAGCACAGAGCGCCCGACAGGTCTCGGCGAAGTGGGCAATCCGTTCCTCGGCGCCGCGATCGCCAATGCTTTCTACCGTCTCACCGGCAAGCGCCTGCGGCATCTGCCGTTCATGCCCGACCGCGTGACGGAAACGCTGACTTCGTAAAACTAATCTGGAAGGCGCGCGTGATGTGCGCCTTCCAACATAAACGTGGTGGAGATCGAAGATGACGCAGGCTTCCGGCGACGCGCATGGGCACGATGACCATCATCACGACCACGATCATGACCATGGTCACGCGCATGGTCACGCGCATTCGCCGCCGCAGCCCGACGACAAAGTCCATTCGTATTATCAAATTCTCGGCGTTGCGCTGAAGGAATTACTGATTGAAAAAGGCGTTGTCAGCGCGGATGAAGTGCGCGCGGCTATTGAAGCGCGCGATTCAATTACGCCCGCCAACGGCGCCAAAGTTGTCGCCCGCGCGTGGATTGATCCCGCCTATCGCGAACGTCTGTTGAAGGACGCCAACGCAGCGACAGCGGAACTTGGCTATCCAATGCACACCACACATCTCGTGGCGCTCGAAAATACGGATAGCGTTCACAACGTCGTCGTATGCACGTTGTGCTCATGCTATCCGCGCGAACTGCTGGGTCTGCCGCCTGCCTGGTACAAGAGCAAGGCTTATCGCGCGCGCATTGTGCGTGAGCCGCGCGCCGTGCTGGAAGAATTTGGCACGCCTGTGCCCGAAAACGTCGAACTGCGCGTGCGCGATTCAACGGCCGACCTTCGCTACATCGTCGTGCCGCAGCGCCCAGAGGGCACGCAGGGGCTTGGTGAGGAAGAACTTGCCAAACTCGTTAGCCGCGACGCGATGATTGGCGTCGCCAGAGCGAAAGCGCCGCAGGCCTGAATGTCGCCGGCTTAACCAGACGTAAACCAGACCTGTTCCAGCATGATTCATCTTGAATAGCTGACTATGACGGCGTGCGTTTGGAGTTGGCGCTATGATTGCAAATCGTTCGGAAGGCGTGATGATCGCCTTCATCGTGGCCATTATCATTGCCGGGTTCTTCGGTCCGTGGGTGATTTCGCTCATGCTCGGCGCTGTGTGCGTGGGCTGTATCGGCCTCAAGCGCATGAGCGGCGGCGGCGAAAGCTGAGGCCCTGCGCACTGGACT
>CANMLK010000076.1 GCA_947498445.1 Beijerinckiaceae bacterium | reverse complement strand
CGACGAGAGCGGATTATGAAGAGGTTCAAATCCGCGCGGCATCTCCAGCGGTTCGTCTCCATTCACGATCCAATCGCCAACCTGTTTCACTTTCCTCGCAACGCCCACAACGCAACCGACTATCGCACGCTGCGTGCAGCGGCGATGGTTGCATGGGACGAAATTTCTTGTGTTATGCTCGCCGCATGACCAGCTGGGTCCGACACGACACCTTCATGCCTCAGTCCCGTTAATGTGACAGTGCCCGCCTCACGCATCATTGCGATATTATCGAGACCGGCAACACGAGCTGGCGGTTCAAGAACCGCACCTGAAGCGACCGACGCCGAGTTCGCGTGCCCCAGGCACGGTGGATTGAAATGCGCGCCGCCAGTCACGCGCTTCAGTCGGGCTCCGCCCTCCCTACGCCGCGCGAATGGCGGCGCATTCCCATCCTGATTGACGCCAGATTCTCATCCATGATTCCCGCACTCCAAGGGGGTCGCGGTTGGACGCGATAAGGGGTCGCGGTTGGACGCGATTTGACAGTAGGCATGAGGCGGTGCGCCAGCCTGCACAAACGGCGTGTCGCATCGTTGACAGCATATCCGTCAACCAACAGATGGACCAAACTTATCAGTGGCTGGAATTTAGGGCAGCAGGTCAACGATCGTGACACATCGAGGACGACTTCCGACCGCTGCGTGAATTCCGTTGACACAATTTTGGATTTCCATATCGTATTTGCGGAGGCACTTCGTTGGGCTTCTCGACCGTCGTAGTCCGAATCCTTATTTAACAAGAGGGAAGAGTGCCTATGAGAAAGCTATCTATCGCTTTGGCGATCGTTACACTGTCGACAGGCACCATCCATGCGGATGACTATTACAAAGGAAGAACGATCAACATTGTTGTTGGTTACGCTCCAGGAGGAGGGTACGACAATTATGCGCGGCTTCTCTCCAGACACCTGGGAAAACATATTATAGGCCGACCAAACATAATTGTTCAAAACATGCCTGGCGCTGCCTCACTGGTAGCCGCAAACTACATTTATAATGTAGCTCCAAAGGACGGAACTGCCATAGCCGCCGTCGATCAGAACACTGGACTTTTCCAGATGCTTGGTGGATCCGGTATTCAGTACGATGTCGCGAAGGTGGGCTGGTTGGGTTCGCTTTCAGTGTCCAATGGCGTGCTGGCGACATGGCATGCAAGCGGCATTCGAAATGTGGATGACCTGAAGATAAAGGAAGTGGTCGCGGGGTCGACGGGTCCCAAGGATGACACAACCCTTTACGGACGAATTTTGAATGAAGTCATCGGCACGAAGCTCAAAGTAGTTCAGGGGTATAACGGTACCGCCGCTGTCAGTCTTGCAATTGAACGTGGGGAGGTCGAGGCTGTGGGGCGAACCTATTATGGGTTTGTGAGCCAAAAGCCAGACTGGATCAATGAAAACAAGGTCACGTTCCATGTTCAGTTTGGTTATCGGCGCCAGTCAGAGCTTCCGAACGTGCCCCTTCTGACGGAACTCGTAACGGATGAAGCCGGCCGGCAGATTGCGGAAATTGTTAGTCTCCCGACTGGGATTGGATACGGTCATTGGGTGGCCCCCGAAGTTCCGCGAATCCGACTAGGTGAACTTCAAGCAGCCTATGCAGCATCAGTGAAGGATCCAGAACTAGAAGCAGATGCGAAGAAAATGGGAACTATCTTGAGCCCTAGGACCCCCGCGGAGCTCGCTGCCGTTGTTGCGTCCGCATCGAAGATACCAGCTGGCGTGCGACAAAAAGTCGGCGGCATTCTTAAATGGGACTAAATGATCGAGAAGAGGAGATTAAAAATGGGGTTAGCTTCACTCACGACAGGGATTGAACTTTATCACGAGGTCCATGGAGATGGTGAAGCCATCATCTTTATTCCTGGAACAGGACTGGCCGGGAATGTCTGGCAGGACACACAAGTCGCACCACTCTCGAAGCAGTTCAAGATCGTTGTACACGATCCCCGAGGGTGCGGCCGGTCCTCGAAGCCTACTGGGGTGTATACGATCGACCAAATGGGCTGCGATGTCGTCGCCCTTATGGATCATCTCTCAATTAAATCTGCCCATATTATTGGGCACTCTATGGGTGGACGAATTGGACTCGCAGTAGCTTTGAACTTTCCCGGCCGAGTAAAGAGTTTAATGCTAGCGGCTAGTGGCTCTGGACCGGCCGGCCGGGATGGCGAAGACTGCGTGGCCGGACTTCCGTTTTTCTTAATGAGTGAGCTTGTTCATCTCGGATTTGACGCTTTCCTGAAGCATGAAATATGCGAGACACACACATACTTCCCTGATGCTGTGCGACAGGAACGTCCGGAACTTGTCAAAAAATTCTACGATACCGTCGTTGCACAACACGCCAAATATCCGGAGTATTTGAGACTTTGTATGGCGAGGCATATGTGGGAGGCAACTCATCGACTCGGTGATATTACAGCTCCTACAATGGTAGTTGTTGGCGACGACGACTCAATAGGCAGCAGTCACATCACCCAATCTAAAATAATGTCTGATCGGATACGTAGTGCCGAATTGAGGTTGCTGCCTGGTGAATCACATGGCTTCTTCTGGCAATCCCCGGAAACAACCAACCACCTCATATCGGACTGGGTGCAGCGCCACAGCTAGGGCGAGAGGCGGCGTCGCTGCGCTTTAGTATTTGTGCCTATTGCTTCATCAAAACGCCCGTACAAGCCCACGGCGCGGGCGGTAGTGTCTCAGTTTGAAGTTTCTCGTGGTTGATGAACCTGTCGCCAGCCATGCCATCTGGCACATTTTTTCTCCGCCATTGACAACGAGTATAGATTTGGCGCCTCTAACCTGTGAGGCAATGCAGACGATGGTCGAAAGAATTCTAAAATCGCCACCTCCGCACGTTGAGCGAAAGAAGGAAATTCTCGGGAAGAAATGATCATGCCGCTGCGTTACGAAAATGCCGCTGGTTTGATAGGCACCCCGCATACGGCACTATATCCGAAGGATGTAGAAGGCCAGGCCGATCTTATTAGGGAGCGTCGAATGCCGAAGAAAGTAAAATTCAGACTTCTTGCTTGCTGCCTGGCGTTCTTTTCGTCGACCTGCATAACCTTCGCGCAGGCCCCAGAGCAGAAATTTGAGATCTTCGAAGCCAATATCGCCGATATTCAGGCCGCGATCATGGCGCGGCGCATCACAAGCACCGACGTCGTAAAGCTCTATCTCGAACGCATCCGGGCGTACAACGGTCGCTGTGTCAACGAGCCAAATGGGGTGCTTGGGGCAGTCACGCCGATCCCGGGCGTGCGCAGCTTAAATGCGCTCATTACTATCAACCTGCGGCCTGCCACGCGACGCGCCTGGGGATTCGATGACCGCAAGGCAAGAAGCATGACTGACGCGGAAGACGCCAATCAGGCCTTGCCGGACGCTCTCGAAACAGCCGCTCAGCTTGACGCGCATTTCGCCAGCACGGGAAAACTCAAGGGGCCGCTGCACAGTGTCGTCTTCAGCATAAAGGATATTCTCGATACGTCCGACATGCGCACAACAAGTGGCGCTGACGCTGATTATGCGAACGATCGTCCGTCCACGGACGCCACTCTCGTGAAGCGTCTTCGCGACGCGGGCGCAATCATTCTGGCGAAGGCGAACCTTGGTGAATATGCATCCGGCAGTCGCAGCTCATTCGGTGGAACGCTGTGCAATCCATATGACACGATGCGGGACCCGGGCGGCTCCAGCGGCGGATCGGCATCGTCCGTGGCAGCGAATCTGGTGACCTGCTCCATATCGGAGGAAGGCGCCCCATCAATTCGCATGCCGTCCCGTCTCAATAACATTGTTGGGTTGTCAGGAACGCAGGGGCTGGTTAGCCGAACGGGCATGATTGGAGCTGGCCCGCTGAACGACCGTAATGGACCGGCGTGCAGAACCGTGGAAGACACGGCCCGCGTGCTCGATGTGATCGCGGGATACGACGAGACCGACGAGCTCACGGCCTACAGCACGGGTCGAATTCCCAAAGAGGGATATGCTCAGTTCGCCCGTGCGAGGGATCTCAACGGCGTGCGGATCGGCGTGCTCCGCGAGTACATGAATAAATCGCTATTCACTATTTCCGATCACGAGTCCATCGAGGTCGTCGAGAAGGCCATGGGCGATCTGCAGAAGATCGGAGCCGTCATCGTCGATCCCGGGCCAAGCGGCGAACTGCTCCAGCAGTGCGTGGCGAAGAACGCGCCTCACCTCATGAACGCGACCTTCATACGTAATCACCCGGAACTTTTCCCCGAGGGGATAGATCAGATCGAGCGGTTGTTGGAGCTCTATGACAATCCCTCCTACAGCACGAAGATCAGCGTACGTAATTTCGGACCAATCGGTGAGGCTCTTGGCGAAAGCAAGTATTACTTCAACCGTTACCTCAAGAGGCGAGGCGACGCGAATATCAGGAACCTCACGGACCTGATCGCCAAGTCTCGCTTCTATGTGGACGAGTTCGGGCGCAACACGAGGTTTCGCGACGTGAAGGGCGTCCTCGAACAGACAAACAAGGCAACAACCTTCAACGTGCAGCAAAGAGACGCAAACAGGTTCGCCATCCAGCAGATGGTCCTGCACTGCATGCGGGCGCAGAACCTGGATGCGCTCATGTATCCGACCGGAAACATCCCTCCGACCATGATCAAGAACCTTATCGAACCCGACGTGAATGACCGATCCCATCAGGCCTGGACGCTGCTGGGACAGATGGGCTTCCCTGCGATCACAACGCCGGCCGGGTTTACGATGAAAGTGTATGACCGCATTCGCGATGCGGCAGCGCCCGGCGGTACGAGGCTCGGTGAGCCGACGGCAGCGCAAACGCCTGTGGGAGTTGACTTCCTCGCAGCACCATTCGAGGAGGCGACGTTGATCAGGATCGCCGCGGCCTACGAGGCGGCGACGCGCCATCGCAAGGCGCCGACAAACTTCGGCCCGGTTGCGAGCACGCAGGTCAAATGACCCGCGCGTCCCCGGCACCTCGGCGCGCGCGCACGGCATCCGCCAGCCTACGTTCAAATGCCGGCCTACATAACCGGCGCTGAGGGATTATTAATCGCAACGCTTATTGCGGGGTATCGGGGATGATGGATGAAACGTTCGAGAATCATTGCTGGAAGGATCTTCTGAACGAGGATATCCTGAAGGTATACAGGGCGTATCAGAGGCCGGTCTATGTCGGCCCCAAGCCGGCAGTTCTCGCGATCGATCTCTACAACAAGGTGTATCTTGGAGGCCCTAAGCCGGCGGGGCCTCTAAACGACGTCTTTCCGGGATCGTGCGGCGAGTTTGCATGGAATGCTCTGCCGCATACCATAAGACTTCTAGATGCTGCTCGCGCAGCAAAGATACCGGTGATCTATTCCACACGGCATGCGGACACCAAGGGCGTGCAGTCGACGTTCCGAAAGCTCAGTCAGGAGGCAGAAGAACTCTATCATATCAAAGATGAGGTAGCGCCCCGAGCGGATGAACTTGTCATTTACAAGGAGCGTGCGTCTGTCTTCTTTGGCACGCCGCTGATCGCGCACCTGCGTTTGCTCGGAGTCGAGTCGCTGATCATCTGCGGGGAGGCGACCTCAGGCTGCGTGCGCGCCTCGACCGTCGATGCTTATTCTTATGGTTTCCATTGTACCCTTGTGGAGGAATGTGTCTTCGACACTACTGAGCTATGCCACAAGGTAAATTTGTTCGACATGCATCACAAGTACGCTGACGTTATGCACATTGATGACGTGCTGGACCATATCTGCATGGCCCGGACATGAAGCTGGCTTGCTTGAGGAGGGGCTCAAATGACAAAAAGATACGTCGCGGCGGCAATTTTGGGGCTGATCACTGCTCCTGCGTTTGCGCAGGACGTTGCAAATTTCTACAAGGGCAAGACGGTTAATATTGTCGTCGGGTTCTCGAGTGGCGGTGGGTACGACCTGTATGCTCGCCTGCTTTCGCGTCATTACGGCCGATACCTTCCCGGCGCGCCCGCGTTCGTTGTCCAAAACATGCCAGGAGCCGGCAGCCTGACTGCGGTTCGTTCACTCGACGTTAGGCTTCCGCAGGATGGCACCGCGATTGTCGCGTTTAACCCCGGCTTGATTACGGACAGCCTTGTCGAGCCTGAGAGGACAAAGTTGTCGTTCACTGAGCTGACTTGGCTGGGCAGCATTTCAAAGGATTTCCGTGTTTGCTATGCGTGGGGTGAGACGGGCATCAAGACATGGGAAGACGTCAAAAATCAGAAGGAGTTCATCGTTGGGGTTACAGGACCGGGATCGAGTTCCTATATAAACAGCGCAACTCTCCGCACTGTGTTCGGTTTGAACGTGAGGCAGGTGGCCGGATATCCTGGTAGTGCGGAGACAAGACTCGCGATTCAGCGAGGTGAGTTACATGGCGACTGCGGAACGTGGAGCGCGATAACTCCAGATTGGCGGGAACATTCTCGGATCAATCCCTTCGTGAGATTCTCGCGAGATAAGACACCCGATATTCCGGAATCCGCACGGTTCATCGGAGACTTCACGTCAACACAAGAGCAGAGAGATCTGATCGAGTTCCTGATTGGCCCCGGAGAACTCGGTGTGCCTTACGTGCTCTCGAAGCGGGTTCCGCTCGACCGGCTTACTGCGCTTCGTGCGGCCTTTGACGCAACGATGAAGGACAAAGAGTTTGTGTCAGAGGCGACGAAAATGACCTTTCCGGTTTTCCCGGTCAGCGGCGCGGAAGCTGAGAAGATTGTCGAGAAGATCTACGCTGCATCACCCGAGATGGTCGCAAGAGCGGCCGCAGCCATAAAGTGACTTATGGCCTCGTGTATTGGATGTCATGTTTGCACTCCCGGGTGCTGCGAGTGCGCACAGCTGCTGTGCCCCGAGCGGATCAAGCTGTCTCCCTCCAGCACTCATGGCTCGGCCAGATCCTGTTGTGAAGCTAAAAAGCGTAGTAACTGCAACAGCGGCAGAGGTAGACGCAGACGCTCTGTTGGTTATTCGGCCCGCTGGGCCTTCTTTTCGCCGCCTCGATCATAGTCAGGCGATTGGATGGAGTCCTCACGGATGAACTGTTCCCGGCCTTGGGAGACGCCAAACAGGGGCAATTTTATTTCCCTTGTGGGCAGCCTCTTGCCGCTCTAGTCTTTTTGCAACTGTCGCAAAGAGCGCTTGGAGGAAACTTGGAGGCGTTGTCATAACGCGGTTACGCGCATGCATAATTTCGCTTCGTATACGCGAACAATCAATTTAGGCACCCGCCTCATTTCTTGCGGTGCACGAGGCGCATTTTGGGCCGGAGCACAGCAGAGTCGGCGGCGGCACATGCGCGGGCAACCGCGCCTCAGGACGAAGCTTACGAAGCTTACGAAGCTTACGAAGCTTACGAAGCTTACGAAGCTGTCGCAACGGATCTCTCGTCATGGAGGACATGCAATGTACGGTTGGGAGAAATATCTGAGCGAACGGGACAAGAAGCACGACGAGCTGTGGGGCAAGAAGGAGCTTTACGGCTTCGGCATGAAGCCGGCCCTTATCCTAATCGACATCTATTACAGCGTGTTGGGCCTCAAGCGCGAGCCGATCTTTGAATCGATGAAGATATGGCCGGGCAGCACCGGGCTGGAAGGTTGGACGGCCGTCGACAAGGCCGCGGAACTCCTGGCGGTGGCGCGTGAAAACGGCGTACCCGTCGTTCACATCAAGGGCCTGGAAAACGGCATGAAGCCGTGGGTGCATCGCAATCGCGAAAAATCGACGCTGTCGCACGAACTACAGCACAAGGGAACTCAGATCGTTGACGAATTGGCGCCGATCGCCGGCGAGGTTGTCATCGAGAAGAGCGCGCCGAGCGCATTCCAAGGCACGCCGCTCATGTTCCACCTCAACAGCCTGGGCGTCGACACGCTGATCGTGTGTGGCGAGACGACAAGTGGTTGCGTGCGCGCATCAGTCGTGGACGGCGCAACCTCGCGGTTCCGGATGGGAGTGGTGTCCGAGTGCGTGTTCGACCGCACCGAGGCGTCACACTTCATGAACCTCTACGACATGCATCAAAAATATGCCGACGTCGTCAGCCTGGATATGGCGAAGAATTACCTGCGCAGCAATTCAATCGAGCGCGGCCCAAGTCCGGTGGCTGCCGCGGAGTAATTGATCCGCCCGGCGGGGGAAATTTCGCCGCGCACACTCGGCAAACTACAAGAGATCGATCGACAGGAGCAGCAAATGAAGACGACACGGCGTACATTCATCTCAGGTGTGGCGGCTGCCGGCGCAACAGGTGCGCTTCCACTGACATCCATTCGCGCCGTTGCGCAGGAAAAGACACTGCGCGTGCGCTTCTACGACGACCCAGCCGGCTTCGATCCGGCCAACGTTTTCCGTATCGAGAATGAGAATATTGCCTTCAATATTTTCAGCGGCCTGACCACTTACGACAGCCAAGCCGGCAAAATTATTCCAGATCTGGCGGAGTCCTGGGACACCAAAGACAACATCAACTGGATTTTTAAACTCCGCCGCGGCGTGAAGTGGCACAAAGGCTTCGGCGAATTGACGTCCGCGGACGTCCTCTACAGCTACCAGCGCATCCTCGATCCGGCCACTGCCTCGCCCTATAGCAGCGAACTAGCCGGTATAGCCAAGATGGAGGCACCCGATGACTACACCGTCGTCATACAGCTCAATGCGCCGGATGGGAACTTTTTGCACACGGTCGCCAACTACCACCAGGGCCAGATCGTCAACAAGAAGGCGATCGAGGCGGCCGGCAAGCAGGTGCGCTGGCAGCCGGTAGGCACGGGCCCTTATTACCTCGACTCGATCGAAGTAAACTCGCGCTTTGTTCTCAAGCGGCACAAGGACTACTTCCGAGGCCCTGCGGCCATCGAAACCGTCATCTTCCAGATCATCAAGGACGAGTCCACGGCGGCCATCGCGCTTCGCCGTGGCGAGATCGATCTCATAATGCGCTCAAATCGCGAGGAAAACATTACGACGCTTACCAAAGAAGGCTTCGTGATGAACAAGGTCGACAGTAACGCTGTAACCCTGAAGGTCTGCAACATGAACAATAAGGCGCTGTCCGACGTGCGCGTTCGACACGCACTTGCACACGCCGTCGACTACGTTTCGATCATCAAGGCGACCTCCCCTACCTTGCAAGGGGCCGCGCACTCGATGCTCCTTCCCTGGATGGACGCCTACACACCCGACATTCCGCGCTACCCCTACAACGTCGCCCTCGCCAGGAAGCTTCTGGCCGAGGCGGGTTATCCGAAGGGCTTTTCGTTCAAGAACCTGAGCACATCGGCACAGGGCGTCACCGAGTTCCAGCAGTTCGAGATCGATTACCTGAGCCAGGTCGGTGTCAAGATGGAGATGGAACTTGTCGACACGCCCACCTTCAACCAGCGGCGCAACAACGGCAATTTCGACTGCACGACGCGTCAACTTCCCGCCATGAACCCCAATATGATTCTGTTCAGCTTCCTCGACCCCGACAACATCTCGCCGAAGGGACTGAATGGCGCCCGCTACAACAATCCAAAAGTCATCGAACTCCTCCGCGCGGCGAGGGCGGAGGTGGAGCCGAGCAAGCGCGAGGCGATGTATACGCAGGCGCAGCAGATCGTCATGAAGGATCTGCCCTATCTTCCAATTTACACCAACAACACGGTCTGGCCAGGCAAGAAGAGCGTCACCGGCGTGCGCATCAATTATCTTGCACAGGTCAATTTCTTCGAGGTCGACATGAAATAAAGGATCGCGGCCATGCTGTCCTACAGTCTCAGCCGCCTCCTCCAACTTGTCGTCACGACGTTCGGCGTCGTGACGCTTGTGTTCTTCACACTCCGGCTCATTCCCGGTGACGCCGCCTCCGCCATGGCGGGCGAAACGCTGTCGGGGGAAGCGCTGGAACGACTGCGCGAACAGATGGGCCTCAACAAGCCCATCCTGATCCAGTACCTCGAATACCTGCGCAGCCTGATGATGCTGAGCTTCGGCGAGACGATCACGACAGGCTTGCCCATATCCGGCCTGCTGATAACCGCAATTCCGATCACGCTCAGCATCGCCATCGCAACCATCGTGCTGACAATCTTGATCTCGATACCGCTCGGCACTCTCGCCGCCTTC
Organism: Beijerinckiaceae bacterium; assembly: GCA_947498445.1. GTDB lineage: Bacteria > Pseudomonadota > Alphaproteobacteria > Rhizobiales > Beijerinckiaceae > Terripilifer. The sequence continues at coordinate 5,584 of CANMLK010000076.1, read as the reverse complement.
ATGGCGCACAAGGGCCACAAGACGCTCGACAACCTCATCACCGGCACGGCGATGTTGGTCGACCTGATGCCATCATTCTGGACCGCGCTTGTTTTCCTACTCTTCTTCTCCCTCACGCTCGGCCTCTTTCCAGCAAGCGGCACAGTGAGCTTCGAAGATCCAGCAGCCTTCATACAGCGCATCGCCCTGCCCGTTCTGGTCCTCTCGGTGACGCAGATCGCAACCATGGCGCGCATCACACGAACTGCGGTGCTGGAGGTGCTGAGTGAGGACTACATTCGCACCGCCCGCTCCATGGGCTGGTCGGAATTGCGCGTCCTGTTTCGCCATGCGCTGAAGAACGCGGCATTGCCCATCGTCACCGTGGTCGGGCTGAGTTTCGGAAGCCTGCTTAACGGCACGATCATCGTCGAGTTCATCTTCACGATACCCGGGCTCGGGAGCCTCCTAGTGAACGGCATCAACAGCCGCGACTATGCGCTGGTGCAGACGCTTATCGTCTTCTACGCGCTGTTCTTCGTGTCCGTGAATTTCACAACCGACCTCGTCTACAAGAGGCTAGATCCTCGCGTACAGTTCTGACGTTCCAAAGGCCGCTTCAAGGGACCCAATCGATGGCGATGACCTTCAACTCATCGGCAAGAGGAAAATGGACCTTCCGCGGGTCAGTCATGCCGGGACTCGCCTTTCTCAAGGGCAACAAGAAGGCGCGCACAGCGCTGATGATACTCGTTCCTATCCTGCTGCTTACGGCGTTTGCGTCATGGCTGCCGTTGCAGGGCCCGCTGCAAACAAATCTGCGCGCCATCATGCAACCGCCGTCGTTTACTCACCCGTTCGGGACGGACAGTATGGGCCGCGACGTGCTCAGCCGCACCCTTGCTGGCGTCCAGGTTTCGTTGCTCATAGGCTTCAGCGTCGCATTCATCGCCCTCGTCTTCGGCATCTTGCTTGGCACGATTGCAGGCTTTTTCGGACGCGCGGTCGACCGCGTGATCATGAGCATAACAGACATCTTCCTGGCCTTTCCTTCCCTCCTGCTTGCAATCGGGCTCGTATCAATCGTCGGCACGGGAATGATCCCGGTCGTCGTGGCGATTGCACTCGCGGATGTGCCTAGGTTCATACGACTTCAACGTTCGCTCGTGCTGAGCCTTCGATCGCGCGCCTACATCGACGCGGCGCGAACCGTGCAGGCCTCGCAATGGTGGCTGATGTCGCGGCACATCGCGCCCAATACCATCGCGCCCCTGCTTGTTGCGGCGAGCATCGCGGCCGCAAACGCCATCCTCGTAGAGGCGAGCCTCAGCTTCCTTGGCCTTGGCATCATGCCGCCGGCACCGTCGCTCGGCAACATCATCCGTGACGGACAGCTCTATCTGGAACAAGCCTGGTGGATATCGACCATGCCCGGGGCCGTGATCCTTCTGGTGGCCCTCAGCCTGCACTTCCTATCCGACGGTATCCGCGAGGCGCTCGACCCCCGAGCCAGAAAATAAGTCCGCTGGAATATTCCCGACAAACCGGACATAGCAAATGAACTTCAAGCAGCAGGTTAAGGAAGCAGTGCTGCAGGTTAATGATCTGCATACGCACTTTTTCACCGAGGCGGGCGTGGTTAAGGCGGTCAACGGGGTCTCCTTCGAACTGAAGCGGGGTGAACGCATCGCCATTGTCGGCGAAAGCGGCTCGGGTAAAAGCGCGATGGCCATGTCCCTCATCCGCCTGCTGGCTTACCCGGGGAAGTTGGTGAGCGGAGAGGTATTCATTGGCGGGCGCGATATCACGAAGCTGAGCGAGGCGGAACTCAACGGCATCCGCGGCAGCGAGGTCGGCTCGATCTTCCAGGATCCTATGTCGTCGCTCGATCCCGTGATGCGCGTGAGCGAGCAGATGGTCTCACCAATCATGCGTCATCTGCGCCTCAGCCGTCGTGAGGCACACTCATTGGCCGTGCGATGGCTGGACAAGGTCGGCATTCCGGATGCTGCGAGCCGTATTGACGCCTATCCGTTCGAGATGAGCGGCGGCATGCGCCAGCGCGTAATGATCGCCATGGCCCTCTCGTGCAATCCACGCCTCATCATCGCGGACGAGCCGACGACGGCGCTCGACGTCACCATTCAGGCGCAGATCGTGGAGCTACTCAAGAACCTGACGGGCGAAACTGGAACGGCAATGCTGTTCACCACCCACGACCTTGGACTGGTGGCGCGCTTTGCCAACAAGGTCGGCGTGATGTATGCGGGCAAGATCGTCGAGTTCGGTCCGGCGACGGATGTCTTCGCGCGACCGCGGCATCCCTACACCCAAAGTCTGCTGCGCACCATTCCTAACGCCTCGGGCACCGAACGCAAACGATTGCTCCATATCCCGGGCTTTCCGCCCGAAATGCGCGCGCTGCCGGCGGGCTGCGCGTTTGCGGAAAGGTGCGCTGCAGCCCACGAGCGCTGCAACCTGAGCGCGCCCGACCTCACTTATCGGAACGCGGATCATTCCGCCGCATGCTGGCTTCCAAACGGGTTGAACGATGTGCCCGCGCAGCCGCCGCCCGCGAAGTGGCCACGCGACTCCAGAACGCGCGCGCCAGCCGTGGATCCCCAGCAGGTTGTGCTCGAGACGCACAACCTGCACAAGCACTTCACACGCAGGGCCATTTTGCCATGGGCGCTGCCAAAGATCGTGCACGCCGTCAACGGCGTGAGCCTGCGCATATGCCGCGGAGAGACGCTCGGGATTGTTGGCGAAAGCGGCTGCGGAAAGAGCACGCTTGCCCGCCTCCTGCTTGGCCTGGATGAACCCACCACCGGCAACATCTTCATTGCGGGCGTCGCGCAGATGGTGTTTCAGGATCCATACTCATCGTTCAACCCCAAGATGAGCGTGTTCAACATCATCGAGGAACCGCTCGTTGTGAAGCGCTGCGGCGAGCGCGAAGATCGCGCTGAGAAGGTGCGCGCGCTCATCAAGCAAGTAGGCCTGGAAGAAAGCTACCTCGACCGGTATCCCAGCCAGCTCAGCGGCGGACAAAGGCAGCGCATCGGGGTCGCCCGCGCCCTTGCGCTCAATCCGTCCGTCGTCGTCGCGGACGAGCCGACGTCGGCGCTCGACGTGTCCGTGCGCGCGCAGATCATAAATCTGTTATGCGACCTGAAGGACGAACTTGGCATCAGCTTCATCTTCATTTCGCACGACTTGCTGACCGTGCGGTACATCTCAGACCGCATTGCAGTGATGTATCTGGGTGAAGTTGTCGAATACGGGCCGGCCGAGGACGTGTTCAAGAGCCCGGCGCATCCCTATACGCGCGCGCTACTCGACGCCATTCCTGTGCCAGATCCAGCCATTGAGGCCAAGCGCGCCATCAACATCATCTCAGGTGAACTGCCGAGCCCACTCAACATTCCCGTCGGTTGCTCATTCGCCTCGCGCTGCCCCAAGGTGACGGATCTGTGCCGGGATCAGAAGCCGGCTCTCCTCGCCTATTCACACAAGCGGGACGTGGCCTGCCATTTCGCTGGGCAGAATTGAGCGTGCGTGCGGCATGTACCCCTTGCCTTCTATTCAGAAGCGACCCGCCCTGGTGATAGTCCTCGGCCTGGTTGTCTTCACGTTTCGAGGTTTTTCCTTTGTAAATTGGTCTTGGAGCGAGGACACCACCGATACCCTGGACGTGGCGCTGGCGGCGTCAGGGTGCGATCAGGCCCATGTGCGTCACAAACCAGGCCTGCTCAGCGACAATGGCCCCAGCTACATCGCGGGGGAGCGGGCGGACTATATCGAGGCCCAACGGATGAGCCATGTCTGGAGCGCCCCCATGCATCCCCAGACCCAGGGCAAGATCGAGCGCTGGCATGAGACCTGAAGAACCGAATCCTCCTGGAAAACTACTTCCTGACCGGCGACCTTGAGGCCCAGATCGGCGCCTTCGTCGAGCATTGCAACCACCGGCGCTATCACGAGAGCCTCGACAACGTGACGCCAGCCGACGCCTACTTCGGCAGGGCTGAAGCCATCATCAAACAGCGCGAAAGGATCAAACGCCAGACTATCCAACATCGGCGCTTGCAACACCGCAACATCGCCGCTTAACATCAACACCAGGATGAGACAGACACTCCGCTAATCCACGACGCATTCTGAGCCAAATGTTCTGACGACGGACACCGTTTATGCGCCGGAAGCCATTGTTGAGCGAGCTCGGATGTTGATCAGGCCTGGCAAGACCGAGGATCGAAAATAGTGATCTTGCGGGCACTGTTGTACGTCACGCGCAGCTTGGTTTGAAGTTGGAGAAGCCGCACATTTGCTTTTCTGTTGCTGTAGGGAAGATCCGGCCCCTGTGACGTGCTCCACTTGCACCCGTTGTGAAGCCGCGGCATCTTTGGATCATGGCATGACGGCACTGGGCGGGCGCGCACTGAATCAATCAGAGGGAGGGAAACATGAGAACAGTTTTACTGGCGGGAGTGGCGCTTACCTCAGCAGGCAGCCTGGGTGCGCCCGCGATGGCGCAGGACTTATATAAGGGGCAGACCGTGCGCTTCATCGTCGGCTACCCGACAGGCGCTACTTTCGACACCTATTCGCGCGCGCTGTCGCGGCACATGAGCAAGCACATTCCCGGGCGCCCGGTAATCGTGATCCAGAACATGCCTGGCGCGGGGAGCCTCACGGCGACGAATTATATTGCGAACGTCGCGCCTAAGGATGGCTCGGTAATTGGGATGCCGAACCCGGTGAACACCGTCGAGCCGCTTCTCAATCCGCAGATTGCGCGCTTTGATCCGCGTAAGTTCTCCTGGATCGGCAGCATGAATACGGAAATCAGCACCTGCGGTTTCTGGACTTCAAAAGTATCTAGTGTCGAAGACCTCCGCACGAAGTCAGTTGTTGTGGGCTCGACGGGGCCCACCGCCGGATCGACGCTCGACTCGCGTGTAATCGCGAGCGTGCTCGGGTTTAATTTCAAGATCGTGACGGGTTATCCCGGGCTCACGGAAGCGCGGCTCGCAGCCCAGCAGGGCGAGGTTGACGGTCATTGCGGCCTCACCGTTTCCAGTCTCAAGGCCGACTTGTGGGAGGATTACAAGAAAGGCATTGTGAAAGTGCCGATTCAGATGGGGCTAACGAAACACCCGGACCTGCCGGACGTGCCGAATGCGTTTGACATGGTGGCGTCGGAGGAAGACCGGCAGGTGCTCACGCTTATCTTCGGGCCATGGACATATGGCCGTCCCGTGCTTGGGCCCGAAGGGATTCCGGCGGACCGCCTGAAGTTATTGCGCGACGCGTTCATGGCGACCTTCAAGGATAAAGAGTTCCTCTCGGAGGCCGCCAAGCTGAATCTTGAAATTCAGCCGCTGGGGCCAGAGATCGTCGAGAAAACCGTCGCAGACATCTTCGGTTCGCCCGCATCGGTCATCGAGCGGACGCGCAAAATCCTCGGAATCATTCCCTGAAAGCACTCGCAAAGGCACTGTCACATTAACGGGACTGAGGCATGAAGGTGTCGTGTCGGACCCAGCTGGTCATGCGGCGAGCATAACACAAGAAATTTCGTGCCATGCAACCATCGCCGCTG
>CANMLK010000075.1 GCA_947498445.1 Beijerinckiaceae bacterium | reverse complement strand
CAGAGTCGGGCGTTCTTTCGCTTGACGGCGCGATGATCGACGCCGCGCACCTTGCGTGGGCGCGGCGTATTCTGGGCGATTGATCGACGGAATGTTCAGCCGCCAGCAGCGGAATTGCCCGCGCCTTGCGGGCGGCGGATGGGAAACAGCCGGTCGACGGCGGTGTAGTCCTGATAGCCGCAGCGCGCGATGGGTTTCATCGCAAGAATGTCGATGATGCCGTCGCGGATGAAGCGCTCGTCCACATGCAGGCCGATCACCTGACCAAGCACAAGATAACGCTCTGTCAGAGCGCCATCCTTGTCATTCAGGCGAACATGCTGCGTGACCTTGCATTCAAGCGCGCAGGGCGAGGCCGCAACGCGCGGCGCCTTCACCAGAACGCACGGCGCCGTCTCGAGTCCCGCATGATTGAATTCGCTCGACCCGCGCTCAAGCGGCGCGGACGTCATGTTCATCTTCTCGCGCAAATCATAGGTCGCCATGTTCCAGACGAACTCGCCGGAATCGAGGGCGAAGGATGCGCTGTCCTTCAGGCCTTCGGAACAGAAACCCACAAGCGGAGGCTCGCCGGAAAAGGCGTTGAAGAACGAATAGGGCGCCAGGTTGACGCGCCCTCCCCGGTCGCGTGAGGCGATCCAGCCCACGGGGCGCGGAGCGATCATCGCCTTGAAAGGATCGAATGGCAGCAAATCACGATCGCGCTTGTGCGGCTCAAAAAAGATCACGCGGCAGTTCCTTGATCAGAAACGGGTGACAGCGTCGGCAAGCGAGGGACGCGGGCGGTCTTCGACCGCGCCGTCGCGCCGTCCGATATGCACGAACCCGGCCACTCTCTCGTCCGCCGCGACGCCAAGTGCGTTGAGCACGTCCCGGTCGTAAGCGACCCATTGGGTGAGCCACGCGGAGACAAAGCCCAGCGCACTGGCTGCATGGGTCAGGTTCATGCAAACGGCGCCCGCGGACAGGATCTGCTCCCACTCGGGAATCTTTGCGTGGGGCGCAGCGCGTGAGATGACGCCAATAACCAGCGGCGCGTGGGCGAAGCGCTTGCGCTCGACAGCAAGCTGGTCTTCCGACGAGCCGGGATTTTTGGCGGCGAAAATCTGCGCAAAGAGCGCGCCGGCGCGGGTGCGGGCATCCCCTTCGAACACAATGAAGCGCCAGGGCGCCAGCTTGCCATGGTCGGGCGTGCGCACGGCAAGCGTGAGCAGTGTCTCCAGCTCGGCGGCGTCGGGCGCTGGCCCCGTCATGGTGAGGGGCGGCGCCGAGCGGCGGCGCGCCATCAGTTCAAGTGCAGCGTTCTGGGTCGTGGCGTCGTCGCGCATGGTCTGCTCCTTTATTCAGCTTCTTTTACAGGAGGCAGGGCAAACTCGGAAGCGCCGCCTTGCCGCCGCCCGGATCAAGGGGCAAAGGCGTGTTGACCCCGACGCCTGATTGCGCGATTCCCTGACTCATGAAACTCCGCGCCCAGATGGCCACCTTTCTGATCGCCTCCCTTTTGTCGCCACAGGCCATGGCGCAATTGACGCTGCCGTCCGCCCCTCCGCCTGCTGCGGCCCCAGCCGTTGTGAAGCCGGTTTACGAAATGCCCGCCAAAGGGCTGCTCAGCTTGTCGGCGAGTTTTGGCGCGGATACGCAGCGGATCATGGCCGGCCTGTCCTGGCGGGTGTTTCGCGCGTCTCCCGAAGATGATGGCAAGCACACTCTGGTGGCGCAATCGGTCGACGCCGCCCCAGTCTTTTCGCTCCCCAGCGGTGACTATCTGGTCCATGCCAGCTATGGCCTCGTCGCCAGCGTGCGGCGCGTCTCCATTGGAACATCCAACGTTTCGGAGCGCATCGCGCTTACGGCGGGCGGGTTGCGCGTGGTTGGCCTGCTTGGGGAGTCGCGGCTTCCGCCAGAGCGCCTGTCGATCGCCATTTATGTGCCCGAAGGGCAAAACCCCCAGGGCAAGCTAGTCGCCCGCGACGTCCGGTCGGACCAGATCGTCCGGCTGCCGGAGGGGCCCTACCACATCATTTCCACCTTCATGGACAATCTGACCGCGGGCGCGAGCGCCTTTGCGACCAATTCCGTTGTCGACACGGACGTTCGGGTGCAGAGCGGTAAAATCACCGAGACCAGTTTGCGGCACCGCGCGGCGCAAATGACTTTGAAGCTCGTGAACGGACCCGGCGGAGAGGCGCTGGCAAACACGTCGTTTACCGTGCTGACGCCCGGCGGCGATGTCATTCGCGAAATGATCGGCGCCTTTCCATCGCTGGTGCTCGCAGAAGGTGAATACGTGGCGATTGCGCGGCGCGACGGGCGAACCCATCAGGGCACGTTTACCGTTCGTTCGGGTCGCGATCAGGATGTCGAGATTTTGACACGCGAGCGGCCGCGCCCGGAACCGCCTCGCCAATAGCCTCAATCTGCCAGAAAACTGATATACGTGCGGCCCGGAGGTGATGAGATGCAAACGTTCTTCGTCGAGATCAAATGCGCGCTGGGCAAGACCTATGAGGTTGCGAGCGCTCTGGCGGAGGCCGAAATCGCGTCGGAAATTCATTCCATCGCCGGGAATTTTGATATCCTCGCCAAGTTTTATGTACCGAAAGACGTCGATATCGGGCATTTCGTGGGCGAAAAAGTGCAGGTCATCCCCGGCATCGTGGACACGCGCACGATCATCGTCTTCAAAGCGTTTTGATCCGCAAGGCATCGTAAAGCGGGCGCCGTTGATTGACAGAGCGCAAGGCGCTTGAAGTCTCGATGCGCCAATGTGAATCAGGAAGATTCTGATGACACACGCTTTTTACGCCGCCACGTCTTCTGTGCTGCTCTCACTGACCCTCGCATTCGCGCAGCCAGCTCTTGCTGCGGACGCAGCCAATGGCGACAAGCTCGCGAAGCGTTGGTGCGCCGAATGTCACGTTGTCTCGGAAGGTCAGCCGCGGGCGCAGGCCGATGCGCCCTCCTTTGCATCAATCAGCGCGGGCCGGAGAATTCCGGAAATCGCGTCGTTCCTGCGTCAGTCGCACCCGCAAATGCCGGACATGAACCTCTCGCGAGACGAGATCGCCGACCTTATCGCCTACATGCACACGTTGGCGCCGCCCATTGAGCCCGCGCCTTCCTCCCCCGTTAAAGACGATTACAAGCCGCCGTCGCGGGGCTGAATTCTCAGCGTGCCGGAGAGAAGATTTACGGCGTTGGCCTCATTGAAGCGCATTACCAATCAAGTTCTGGATCTTATTCCACATGCCGTCGCTGCCGGCGCTCAAAGCAACAAAGGCGACAATGCAGGCGATCGTCATCAACGACATGATGAGGCCATACTCAATGGCGGTCGCCCCTTGGTCGTCGTTCAGGAAACGTTTAAGGCTGACAGGCATGGCATGCTCCGGCGCGCACACTAAGGGTGAGGGGTTTCTTCAGCCTTAATGGCGCACCGGAATCTTGACATTATAGTTACTGTTGCGGCAATGCGAACACATAGATCGCGTTATGCGCACGCGGCGGGCGCACGCCACTCGCAACCCGCAAGGGTCCAGCCGTGCCCGATTGTGCGTCGCCTGTGAAGATGGCGATGTACTGCCTTCCGTTCACAGCATAGCTGATGGTGCTCGTCTGGATGATGCCGCCAACCGGCATCTCCCAGAGAATTTTGCCGTCATCAGCATCGAACGCGCGAAAGCGGCGGTTCATGTCTCCCCAGAACAGCAGATCACCTCCTGTTACGAGGGCGGACCCGTTTCCAGGCGCCGCTTGCGTATGGATGCGCTTCATTTCGCCTGTGGCCAGGTCTATCTTCGCCATGCCCATGTATTCATCAAGCTTGGCGCCGGGCCGCAAAATTCCGTCGCGGGGACCAAAACCTTCCTTGTTCTTGGCGTTCGCTGTCATCCGCAGGCAATTGTCGTTGAACGGCACATAGAGCGCGTTCTTGCCGGGATGATAGGCGGTCGACCAGTAGCTGCGCACGTTGTGATAGCAGGCAGTGATCGTGTCGCCGTCCTTCTTGAACACCTTGTCCCAATTGAGGTGAACGCGACCTGTCTCAACATCGATTTTCGAGATGTTGAACTCCGGCACGTCGTAGGGGAACGGATGCGCCCAAAGGAACTGGCCGCTGATGCGGTCGAGCGCCCAGATGCCTCCGGCCTCGCCAACGGCGACAACGACCTCGCGCTCTTCGCCCTTCGTCACCTTGGGGTTGATCCATTTCACATGCTTGGGATCGGGCGTGATCTTCGTGCGCACAAGCGTGCGTTCGTGAATGTGGTCCGCGTCCCAATCATCGCCTGGCAGATGCTGATAATACCACACAAGCTTGCCGGTGGCGGCGTCGATGGCGACCGTCGAGTTGCTGTAAAGATCGGCAGGCGCTGCCCCAGGGATAGCCTCGGCGCTGCCGTGCCGGAACAGGCGCGTGTAAGGCTTGGGGTTCGCAATCGACCAGTAGATGACATTGCGAGCGGGATCATAGGACCCAGGCAGGCCCCATGAACTTGCGACGCGCTTGTCGTCGGCAAGATTCGCCCACGTGTCGCCACCCGGCTCGCCTTGCGCAGCGGTGGTGTAGAACTTCCACACTTCCTTGCCGGTGCGCGCGTCATGAGCTGAAATGAAACAGCCGCTGCGGACACTGCAGGTGCGGTTGGAGATCACCTTGCCGTCGGCGACGATGACGCCGCCCGTATGCTGTGTCTTCTCCTTGAACTCCTGCGCCTTCGTTTCCCAGCGCACCTTGCCGGTGACTGCGTCAAGCGCAATGATGTAGCCGTCTGGCGAGCTGAAATAGATCATGTCCTCGAAGATCGCGAGGCTCTTCGAGCGCGACGAATTAGGCCCACCAATCGCGTCGGTCATTTCCTTGGGATAGGTGCGATTATACTCCCAGAGCATGTCGCCGTTTGTGCCATCGAGCGCCTGAATCGCAGCGCCCGGACGCACCAGATAAATGACCCCGTTGTAGACAAGCGGCGTCGATTCCTGGGTGCCGGCGGGCATTCCGCGCGACCAAGCGAGACCGAGGTTTTTCACGTTCGATTTATTGATCTGGTCCAGAGGACTGAACCGCTGCTGATCATACGTGCGGTTGATCATCAGCCAGTCGGCGGAATTCGGGTTATTCAGCGTTTCCGCTGTAACCGGTTTGAAGTCCTTCACCTGGGCAAATGCGAGTGAGCTTGTCGCCGCGAGAATAGCCGCAGCGACGCCGAGCGCCTTCTTGGTCATGTCTGCCTCCCCGAGCCAACGCCTTCTGAATTGGCCTTGTGCTTCAATCCCTATTCGATCACTTTAGTCGAAACATAACAAGCATGATCGGAGGTTGCGATGTGGGGACGAGCGCAAGGGGCGCGGGCGGCTCTGGTTTTTCTTGTCTTCTGCGCCAGCCCGCAGGCGCGCGCGCAAACGCCCGCTGAGACTGGCGAGCGCCTGTTCGAAGAAAATTGCGCCGGCTGCCACGGCGAGCGCATCAGCAATCCCAATGATCTGTTTGATCTGAAAGAATTGCGGAAAGACCAGCGCGCGCGCTTCGACAAATCCGTGCGCGAGGGAAAAGGACAGATGCCGGCCTGGGAGGGCACATTCACCGACGAGGAGTTCGACGGGATCTGGGCTTACATACGGTCAGTTGCGGACTGATGCACAATAAAAAACGGCCGGGCGAACCCGGCCGTCTTGAACCATTTAACGTCGAATGATCAGGCGTAGCCCGGCACCACGCGGACATCGATAACAACGACGCCGCCAGCTTCAACCTCAGCAATCGCCTTGGCGAAGGCCGCCGGCAGTTCGCCAATCGAATGCACCGGTCCGATGCCCATGGCGCCCTGCCCGCGGGCTATTGCGGCAATGTCCACGTCGGGCTCGATCATCTTCTGGCCGATCCACTTGTTTTCGACCGGACGATTGCGCGCGATTGCGACGCGTTCCTGATGCAATTCGTCGTTAAAGAACGACGAATTGTTGGAGACGACCAGCAGCAGCGGCAGCTTGTAGCGCACCGCAGTCCACACAGCCGTAGCGCCCATGAGGAAGTCGCCGTCACCGACGATGCCCACAGCCATGCGCTTGTCGTTGCGCAGCGCCAGCGCGCCGCCGACCGAGATTCCCGGGCCAGCCGCAAGACCACCGCCGCCAGCGCCGCCCGTATAGTCCAGCGGATGACGGATCGGCCACCAATCCTCGTGCCAGGCAATGGTCGTGGACAAGAGGCAAACGTCACGGTCGCCCAACGCTTTGTGCAGGGAGAGCGCGAGATCGCGAACAAGCGGGCGCTCGGCTGCGTCGCGGATCTCGTACCTGGGACGCTCGCGCATCACCTTCAGCGCAGGCGCCTTCACATCGGCGAGCGCTTCCAGAAGCTGGGAGACAACGATATCCGCCTCGGCCGAGATGAAATGATCCACGGGCGGAAGGCCCTGATGGTCCATCGACCAGCCGTTGTGGATGCGATGATCGACCGACACATGGACGATCTTGCCCGTCGGCAGGCCATCGTTGAGGTTTGTCTTGAAGAGGCCCGCCAGATCGACAACATCGAAAGCGAGGATGAGGTCGGCCTTCTTCAGCGCTTCGCCGACTTCCTTCACCGGCCCCATGCCGGGGCACGTGATGTGCAACGGATGGTCAGTGGGGAAACTGCCGCCAACCTTGAGGTCTGAGCACACGCCAGCGCCGAGCTTTTCGGCAAGCGCTACGCGCTCGTTCCAGCCCTTCTGCGAGCGCAGGAAGCGGCCATAGACAATGACCGGATTTTTGGCGCCGCGGGCCAGCGTCGCCAGTTCGCCGATCTGCGCCGGCGTTGCGCCAACAGACACCGTCGGCATGAAGCGATTCACGTCAAACGCGGGAAGCTCTTCCTTCAGCGGGTCTTCCTGCAGGTGAACGTCGAGGTTCACGTACACAGGGCCCTTGGGCGCTGTCACCGAGTGCCACTTAGCGCGGGCCAGCGCCTCGCGGGCGGCTGCGGGCGACGTCGGCATGTCGTCGTACTTGATGTAGTTGCGGATCATCGCGCCCTGGTCGCGCGAGGTGTGAATCCAGTCGATCCACGGACGGCGCTTGGCCGCATCGCCGGGGCCGCCGGCGCCCATGATGACCATCGGCATGCGGTCGCACCATGCGTTGAAGATCGCCATGCTGGCGTGCATGAGGCCAACGTTGGAATGGACCGCGCAAGCCATCGGCTTGTCGGTGACCTTGGCGTAACCCTGCGCGATATGGATCGCGTGTTCCTCGTGCAGGCAGAGCAGCATTTCGGGATTTTTGTTGCCAAGATAATTCACGATCGAATCGTGGAGGCCGCGATAGCTCGCGCCGGGATTGAGCGCGATGTAGGTCAGATCCATGTCGCGCAGGGTTTCGGCAATAACATCGCTGCCGAAGCCTGCCTTGGTGGCGAGCGGACCTTTTGGCTCCTCGCGGCTCAGATCGTTACGTGTGTCACGCGCGTTATTATCGGCGGCCAAATGCCCCTCCCGGCTTTGAATGTGCGAAAGGGCAATAGCATTTCGCAACAAAGGCGGCCAGTCATAACGAACTAGAATAGCTCTAGAAGTCGAGCTTAATGTCGAGCGTGACGCGCTCACGGCCTGGCTTCAGGAACACATTGGCCTTGCCGGGCGCTTCGCCGAGCCAGACGCCTGCGCCCGGCCGATGGCGCACAACAACGCCGTCCATCCCCGGAATGGGCACCGCCTTGCCGCGCGGATCGAACCGTCCCTCAAGATCGGGAGGCGGAATATCGGGCGCGACGTAGGGACCGATCTGCTGCTCATCGCAAGCCTGCTCCGCGCAGCCGGTTTCGTTCGCGCGACCGGGGGCGGCAATGAAGGCTGTCGCCAGGGCGACAAGGAAGGGCGCAATCCAGCGTGTCATGATCCAAGGCAATGCGGGGCGCGAATGGCGAAATCGTGGCGAACGCGAAAATGGCGGCTTGCCGGATTGGCGGCTGTTGCTGTTTTGGGTTAAGTGAAAGTCAGCGCCGCGTAAGTCGATACGCCTGATGGGAGACGACATGACCGTTCTACACAAAGCGGGGACGTCCCTAGACCTCGACCGCCATCGTCTTCGGCGCTTCATGGATGAGGCGGTCGCCGCGGGTGAAGCCGTCGTAATCAAAGAGCCGGTCGATCTGGCCGACGTCGCCTCCCATCTTGAGGGAAACGACAAGGCGGTGCTGTTCGCCAGCGTGGGCCCGGAGGGCGCGCCGCTGGCGGGCAACGTCATGGGCGCGCGGTCGCGAATCGCGCTCGCTTTTGGCTGCAAGCCCGAAGCGTTGAGCCAGGAAATCATGCGCCGGCTGCAAAACAAGCCGCAGATCGTGGAATTGACGCGCGCCGAAGCGCCGGTGCAGCAGATCGTGCTGACAGGCGCTGACGCCGACCTGACCAAACTGCCCGTTCATCTGCAGCACGCGCTGGACGGCGCGCCTTACATCTCATCCACCATCGACATCGTGCGCGACCCCGCCACCGACCTGATGAACGTGGGGATTCGCAGGCTCATGCTGCGCGGGCGCCACGAGGCCGGCGTCGATCTTCTGGCGCCCAGCGACCTCAAGGTGATCTACGAGATGAGCGCGCGGCGGGGCGAAAAACTGCCCGTCGCCTTTGTTCTTGGCGCGCACCCGATTGACCATGTCGCCGCTGTCATGCGCATCCCCATTGACGAAGTTGGCATCATGGCCATCCTGCGCGACGGACCGCTGCCGCTCGTCAAATGCGTGACCAACGACCTCATGGTTCCCGCCGACGCGGAAATGATCCTCGAAGGCTATTTCGACGAGCGCGGGCACGTTGAGCCCGAGGGGCCATATGGCGAGTTTTTGGGCTATTACGGCGAGCTGAAAAGTAATCCCGTCTTCCACCTCACCGCCATCACGCAGCGCTCTGATGCGCTGTTCCAGACCTCCACCATCGGCGGGCGCACGATGGAGCGCACCGACACGTCGCAACTGAACGCCACACGCGCGGAAGTCACCATCTGGCGGGCGCTGCAGACCGCCGTGCGCGAACCTGTGGACGTCAACATACTCACCGCATCTGGCGGCAGCCTGCATGTGCGCGTGGCGATCCGCCAGCGCGCGCCGGGCGAAGCGCGTAACGCCATCGCCGCCGTGTTTGGCTCTGTAGCCAATTCCAAACATGTCTGGATCGTCGATCCCGATATCGACGTGCGCAGCGACGGCCAGATGGACTGGGCCATGGCGACGCGCTTTCAGGCCGACCGCGATCTTGTCGTGCAGAGCGGTTTTCGCGCCGTGCCGCTGGACCCCTCGCTGCAAGGGTCGCGCACAGGGGCAAAAGCAGGGTTCGACTGCACCCTGCCCTTCGCACAGGCGATGGCCGGGGGACCGACCATCCCCGCCCCGCCGACCTATGCGGGCAAGCGTTTTGGCTCAATCGAGGCCGCGCTGGGCGACGGGCCGAAGTTCTTTCAGGACCTGATGGCAGCAACAGGCTCTCGCGATGGCCGCGAAATCGTCCTAAAGCTGGATGAGCTTCGCACCGCTGGCCGCGCCGGTCGCGACAAGGAAGGGCGCTGGATCAAAATCTGATCCGGCCGGAGAGAAACTGAATGCATATCCTTCGGGTCTTGCTCGTGATCATCGCCTTCGTCGCGAGCGTAGCGCTTGGATGGGAAATGTTTGACGCGGCGACGCGGCCGGAGATTGCGGCTGCGCCCAGCGCACCAAGGGGACGGGTCGCCGCGCTGGCGCCCGTTGAAGATCTGCGCCCCGTTGCGCGACAGGCTGTCGAAGAGCGGTTGCAACTCGCGCAGGAAACGAGCGGCTTCTTCAACACAATGCGGCGGGCGTTTCCGCAAGACTTCGACCGGCTCGTGAATGCGTTCGCAAAGCGCGCCGTTGACGGCTCGAAACTGGATTCGCCGGATATTTATCTGGCGGAAGCGGTGCGGGAGGTTCGGCGGACCCACGGCGTGCTCGCCGCCAAGGCCGACGGCGCCCATCTCGAGAAACTGTTCGAGACGCAAACGCGCATGCTGGACGCGCTGGCAAAAGCCGATCCGCAGATGTGCGTGGACTTCCTCTACGGCAAGGCGACAGAACAGTTTTACGCGTTCTCCTCCCGCAACCGACCCCTTGTGGTGGAAATGGCGCAGGCGAGCCTCAACGCCATTCTCGACGGCCGCACGAGCCGCGTGGACCGGAGCCCGCCCACAGATGCGGATTTCAGGGAGCTGGAAAGCGCGTTGATGGAAAAAGGTCTCGGACGGCCGGAAATCGAAGCGCTGCTTGACGGCAAGGCGCCCGAACCGCCGCTGCCCGACGCCATGCTTTGCCGAGCGGGCGGCGTCTATCTCGAAACATTGCGCGCCATGCCGGAGGAGATGCGCATGCGCATTTATGGCCTCGCGGTTGAGGTGCTGGCGCGAACCTGAGCAAGCGCAAACTAGCTGATCAGATTGCGGCCCGCGCTGCGCTTCGCTATATCCCGGCCTCCCCATCCGCTTACGCCGGCCCGTTTCGGCGAGTGAGCACAGGAGCCAAGAATGATTTCCGTTACGTTTCCCGACGGCGCGCAGCGCCAGTTCGAACCCGGCGTCTCCGGTCTGGACATCGCCAAATCCATCTCCCCCTCGCTCGCCAAGCGCACCGTCGCCATGACGATCAATGGCGTGCTGGTCGATCTAGCTGATCCGATCCGCGCCGATTCGCAGATCGAGTTCGTGAACCGCGAAGATCCGCGCGCGCTGGAGCTGATCCGGCACGATTGCGCGCACGTTCTGGCCGAAGCCGTGCAGGCCTTGTTCCCCGGCACGCAGGTGACCATCGGCCCTGTGATCGACAACGGTTTTTATTACGACTTTTTCCGCGAAACGCCGTTTACGCCGGAAGACTTCGCCGCCATCGAAAAGAAGATGCGCGAGATCATCGGCCGCGACAAACCTTTCACGAAAGAGGAATGGACGCGCGATCAGGCCAAGAGCCATTTCGCGACCAAGGGCGAGGCTTTCAAAATCGAACTCGTCGACACGATTCCCGAAGACCAGACGTTGAAGATTTACAAGCAGGGCGACTGGCTCGATCTGTGCCGCGGCCCGCACATGACATCGACTGGCAAGGTCGGCTCAGCCTTCAAGCTGATGAAGGTGGCGGGCGCATACTGGCGCGGTGATTCCAACAAGCCGATGCTCAGCCGCATCTACGGCACCGCGTGGGCGAAGCAGGAAGAACTGGATGCTTATCTCAAGCAGTTGGAAGAAGCCGAGCGGCGCGACCATCGGCGCCTGGCGCGTGAGATGGACCTGTTCCACTTTCAGGAGGAAGGCCCCGGCACTGTCTTCTGGCATCCCAAGGGCTGGACGCTGTTCCAGACGCTGATCAACTACATGCGCCGCAGGCAGGAAAACGCCGGCTACATCGAGGTGAACACGCCGCAGGTGCTCGACCGCGCATTGTGGGAAACGTCCGGCCATTGGCAGACGTATCGCGAAAACATGTTCCTCACGAAGACCGAGGATGACCGCGTCTTCGCGCTGAAGCCGATGAATTGCCCGGGCCACGTGCAGATTTTCAAGAACGGGTTGAAGAGCTATCGCGACCTGCCGCTGAAGATCGCGGAATTTGGTATCGTGCATCGTTATGAACCGTCTGGCGCGCTGCATGGCGTGATGCGCGTGCGTGCGTTCACGCAAGACGACGCGCATATCTTCTGCACCGAAGACGAGATCATGGACGAAGCCATGAAGGTCAATGAGCTCATCATGTCCGTCTATGAGGACTTCGGGTTCTCGGACGTGGTGGTGAAACTCTCGACGCGGCCTGAAAAGCGCGTCGGCTCGGACGAGGTGTGGGACAAGGCGGAAGCCGCTCTCATGCGGGTGCTGGAAAAGGTCGCCGAGCAAGGCATTCGCACGGGCGTCAATCCCGGCGAAGGCGCGTTCTATGGCCCCAAGCTCGAATACACGTTGCGCGACGCCATCGGGCGCGAGTGGCAGTGCGGCACGACGCAGGTGGACTTCAACCTGCCCTCGCGTTTTGGCGCGTTCTACATCGGCGCCGACAGCGAGAAGACAACGCCGGTGATGATCCATCGCGCGATGTTCGGCTCACTGGAGCGTTTCACGGGCATCCTCATCGAGCATTACGCCGGTCATCTGCCGCTGTGGCTGTCGCCACTGCAGATCGTCATCTGCACGATCACGCAAGACGGCGACGACTACGCGATGGAAGTCGCCGCCGCAGCGCGCAAGAAGGGCCTGCGCGTTGAGGCGGACCTGCGCAACGAGAAGATCGGTTATAAGGTGCGCGAACATTCGCACGCGAAAATTCCGGTCATCCTCGCCGTCGGCAAGCGCGAGGCGGAAGAGCGCAGCGTGTCGATCCGCCGACTTGGTTCGCAGGGGCAGACGTCCATGACGCTGGAAGAAGCGCTTGCTTCGCTCACGAACGAGGGCGTTGCGCCGGATGTGAAGCGGCCGCAGGAATAAGCGAGCCCGCCCTTACTGCAGGAACGTGAAACCGTGCTTCTCGAAGATCCCGCGAGCCGACGGCTTGCGCAGATCTTCGAGAAAGCGCACGCCGCCAGCGGTTGATTTTATGCCTGCAGCGCAGGGATAAACGATAGGCGGGTGGCTGCTTTCCGGCAGCGTCGCGACGATTTTCACTTTCGGGTCAGCGGCGGCGTCGGTCGCATAGACGATTCCCAACGGCGCCTCGCCGCGTGACACGAAGGTCATGGCCGCGCGCACATTTTCGCTATACGCGGCTCGCGGCTGCACTGCGCTCCATGCGCCAAGTTTTTCGAGCGCCGCCTTGGCGTATTTTCCGGCCGGGACGCTGTTGACCTCGCCCATCGCGAGACGCCCGCCCTTCAGCGCGGCGGTGATTGCCGACGCGGTGAGATCGAGCTTGTTCAGCGTGCTGGTCGCGGGCGCAATCACCACGAGGCTATTGCCAAGCAGGTTGAACCGGGTTTCCGGCTGGATGGCGTTCCAGCTGACGGCGTAGTCCATCGACTCCTCATCAGCGGCGCAGAACGCCTGCGCCGGGGCGCCCTGCTCCAACTGGCGCGCCAGCGTCATCGATGAGGCGTAGCTGAACCGGACGGCGCCCTTCCCTTCTTTCCTGAAAAGCGCGCCAACCTCGTCCAGCGCGTTTTTCAGGCTGGCGGCGGCGAACACGGTGACAGGCTCCTGCGCGCAAACCGGGGCGCTGGCCAGCACCGCCGTGACGAAGCCGATTGTCCTGATGTTCACGCGCAATCTCCGGGGAGGATTAAGAACGGCGCTCATTTCTGTATCGCCCCCTATTCCTTGTCCACGGCCTCGCACTGGCGGGGGCCTTTCCAGTCGGCGTAACGCCAAGGAAGATACGGTCTTCCACGCAGGCTCGCCTCCGGCACAGGGTCGTACCCCGAGGCGCCTCCCGGTCGGCAGCGGCAGATGCGGGCAAAGCCCATCCAGCCGCCCGCCCAAAGACCGTGGTGCTGGATCGCCTCATCCGTATAGCTGGAGCAGGTTGGCAAATATCGACACTGCCGCCCCATGATGGACGACAGGGTAAGCTGGTAACTGCGGATCAGTACATGCGCGAGGCCGCGCGTCAGTCGCGCGTATAGGGGCAATTCGTGCGATGGCATCCGCCGGTCCTCAGGCGCCTGCCGCCGCTCCGGCGCTGGCGGGCAAGCGCTGTTCGATCTCGTCGAGCGCCTTCACCACAGCGTCGAACGTCAGCAGTGTGGACGCATGGCGCGCCTTGTAATCGCGCACCGGCTCAAGCACGGCGATATCGGTCCATTTGCCCTGTGGCGGTGCGCCGTTCTCCTTGAGCATGCGGCGGACGGTCTCGCGCACCTCACGAAGCTCTGCAGGCGTTGAGCCGACCACATTGCGGGCCATGATGGATGACGAGGCCTGCCCCAGCGCGCAGGCCTTCACGTCATGGGCGAAATCGCTGACCTTGCCGTCATCGAGGCTGAGGTCGATGGTCACGGTCGAGCCGCAGAGTTTGGAATGCGCGGTGGCGCTTGCGTGCGGGGTCGGCAGTCGACCCTGGCGGGGAATATCCGCTGCGAGTTCCAGAATGCGCTTGTTATAGACATCGTTCAGCATGACAGGGGCCTTCGCGGCGCACGGAGCTTTTGTAGCGCGCTTGCGTTCGTATATATAGGGTCTGGCTGCGGGGCGCGGCAATGCGTTCCTTAGCGCTCGAAGGAATTCTACGAAGCCAGATTTTTTTAAGTGGTCCATTCTCGCGACATCCGCGTAGGATGGACTGTTGCGGTCAAGCAGCGATTTCAACTGGAGGCACCACATGGATGCCGTGGTTAAGACCTTGAATTCAGGACATTCTGGCTCAGTCGAGGCGGGTCTTTCGGATAATCCCGTCGACCGGCCGAGCAGAAGCGAGGCTGAAGACGCTGTGCGCACGCTATTGCGCTGGATTGGCGAAAATCCCGGGCGCGAAGGCTTGTTGAACACGCCCAAACGCGTGGTCAAGGCGTATGAGGAATTCTTCGCCGGCTACCACCAGGATCCTGACGACATTCTCGGGACAATATTCGAGGAGGTCGAGGGTTACGACGACATGGTCCTCGTCAAGGACATCGATTTTGCAGCCCATTGCGAGCACCACATGGTGCCGTTCATCGGCAAGGCGCACATCGCCTATTATCCAAATGGCGGCGTGGTCGGCTTGTCGAAACTGGCGCGGCTGGTCGAGATTTACGCCCGTCGCCTGCAGACGCAGGAAACGATGACGGCGCAGATCGCGGACGCGCTCGAGCAGTCGCTCGCCCCGTTGGGCGTGGCTGTGATGATTGAAGCCGAGCACATGTGCATGTCCATTCGCGGCGTCCAGAAAAATGGCGCCTCGACGGTCACGACACGCTTCTCGGGACGCTTGCGCGACCCCGCAGAGCAAGTGCGCTTCCTGACGCTCGTTCGCGGCAAGTGACGCCCAAATGACCCAAGCGCGCGGCGCCGCGCTCGTCACTGGTGGCGCCAAGCGCATCGGCAGGGCGATCTCGATAAGACTGGCGCGCGAGGGTTTCGCCCTCGCGCTTCACTCCTCGGAACGCTCGCGCGCTGAAGCTGAAGCAACCTGCCGCGAATTGACGTCCATGGGGGCGCGCGCCTGCGTGGTGACGTGCGATCTCGAGTCCAACGACGTTTCCAATCTTGTCGCGCAAGCGCAGAAGCATCTTGGTTTTGTTTCAGCGCTGGTAAACAACGCTTCGCTCTTCGAACGAGACTCGGCGGCGCCGTTTGATCCGCGCGCATTCGACCGGCACATGGCGGTCAACGTGCGCGCGCCTCTGGCGATCGCCAGCGCTTTTCACGCTGCGCTGCCGCCAAACGCGGATGGAGTCATTGTGAACGTGCTGGACCAGCGCGTGGCGCGACTGACGCCGCATTATTTTTCGTACACGCTTTCGAAGTCCGCGCTCTGGGCCGCAACAAAAACGCTGGCGCAGTCTTTCGCTCCGCATATTCGCGTGAACGCCGTTGCACCGGGCCCGGTGATGCCGAACGTCAACGATGGTTCGCGCGCGTTTGAAGGTGAAGCCGCCGCTGTTCCCTTGCAGGCGCCGGCGGACCCTGACGACATCGCGGAGGCGGTCGCTTACCTCGTCAATGCGCGCAGCGTAACGGGGCAGACAATTTTCGTCGATGGCGGGCAGCGGCTGGCGTGGCGGACTCCCGACGTGATCGCGGGATATGAAGGCGGCGCCTAGCAGCCTGTCGGACTGGATTCAAAGACTTGGACCCGCTGCGCGTTTTTGCTGGTTCGGGGGCGTTGCAAGCGCCTGTCGGCTCCCGGATGGCCTGGCGGGGGCCGCGTTTGGCGCCTGCCATGTCCGCATCGACCTGAA
>CANMLK010000074.1 GCA_947498445.1 Beijerinckiaceae bacterium | reverse complement strand
CGCGATCCTGTTGTCTGATGCGCTCTATCTTGAATCTTATCTCTCGTCTGTGCGGATCGCACTCATTGCGACTGTCATCGCGCTGTTGATCGCCTATCCCATGGCGCTTGCGATGTCGCGCGCGCCGCAACGTCTCAAGCCAGCGCTTATTTTGCTCGCCATTGCGCCGTTCTGGACGAGCTTCCTGATCCGGATTTATGCTTGGATTTCAATCCTGCGCGACGAGGGGTTGCTGAATACCGCGTTGCTCAGCCTTGGTCTTGTCGCTGAGCCGTTGCGCCTCTTCTCGACGGAAACAGCTGTCGTGATCGGCATCGTTTACTCATATCTGCCGTTCATGGTTCTGCCGATCTTCAACGCCATCGACAGGCAAGATAATTCATTGGTGGAGGCGGCGCGAGATCTTGGCGCGAGCCGCATAGCCGCCTTCTGGGCAGTCACGTTTCCGCTTTCGCTGCAGGGTGTACTTGCCGGGTGCCTGCTCGTCTTCATTCCGGCGGTTGGCGAATTTGTGATCCCCGATCTGCTTGGCGGGTCTGACACGCTGATGATCGGCCGCACGATGTGGAACGAGTTCTTCGCCAATCGTGACTGGCCTGTCGCCTCTGCCGCAGCCATTTTGCTGCTGCTGGCGCTCCTTGCGCCGCTCATCTTTTTCCAGCGTGCGCAAGCGCGGGGGGAAGTACGTGGAGGTCATGGGCCATGACAAACCGTCTGGGCTATGGCGGCGCGCTCGTGCTGGTTGCAAGCTTTGCCTTTCTCTATGTCCCGATCGGGCTTCTTGTTCTCTACAGCTTCAACGCGTCGCGACTTGTCACTGTCTGGGGCGGCTTTTCGACGAAATGGTATGCCGCACTGCTGCAGAATGATCAGCTTGTCGCCGCAGCGTGGATGAGCCTCAAGGTCGCGCTGATGTCGGCGTGCCTTGCTACGTTGCTCGGGACGCTCGCAGCTCTTGCGCTCGCGCGTCATGGCCGTTTTGCTGGGCGCAACATGTTTACCGCGATGATCTATGCGCCCATGGTGATGCCGGAAGTCATTATCGGCCTCGCGCTTCTGCTGCTGTTTGTTTCCCTCGATATTGAACGGGGCTTCTGGACCGTGGTGATCGCGCACGCGACGCTCGGAATGTGTTTCGTGTCCGTGGTGGTTTACGCGCGCCTTGCTGGCTTTGATCGCTCACTGGAGGAGGCGGCGATGGATCTTGGCGCCAGTCCTCTGCAAACCTTCAACCTCGTCACCTTGCCGCTTATCGCGCCTTCCGTTGCCGCAGGTTTCCTGCTCGCTTTCACGATATCGCTGGATGATTTCGTGCTTGCGAGTTTTACGACCGGGCCGGGGTCCACCACTTTGCCCATGCGGATATACAGCTCTGTCCGCCTGGGCGTCACGCCGGAAATCAATGCGATCTCGACGTTGATCATCGGCTTCGTTGGCGTCTTGCTGCTGCTAGCGCTAGCAGCGCGCCGATTTTTACGCGCATGACCGGTTTATTGCTCCGCGGGCAAAATTGCCGCCGGCGTGGGCTCGGCCCGGCGCCACAAAGGCGCCGCAGCGTCTGATCGTCTGATCAGGGTTTCAGGATCGATCGACAAAACGGGCGCATGCCACGGCCCCGTAAAATCCAGCACCAACGATGGCGCTTCTTTCGCGTAGGCAGGCTGTTTGATTTGTCGCAGTTGACGTGCGGCGACCTCGATCTGCATGGTTCGATCAGCAATCGAAACGGCGCCCGTGGCGGAAAGCTCGACGCCTGGTCCGGTGGCGACCACCCGCTCGAAGTTAAGCAAGCCGTTCTCGGCCTTCGCTACGATCTCTGCGGTCGTGAATCTGGTCTGCCCGCCGCCCAACTCCGATGGAATCGACAAGGGGCGCCGTTCGGTTCTTCTGAGCGCGCGTTCGAGATCGAGGCCAATAATTTCCGGCGCTCGAATGGATGACCGGACATTGCCCGTAGCGTTCTGCATCATTGCGGAGATGTTCGACCCACGCGTTTGCAGCGTGTACTCGCCAGCGGCCGTTCCTGTCGCTGCGGCGCCATAGCCCATGCCGCGCAGGAGCGCAGACACGTTTATGTTTCTGAAGTTGCCCGTCGCGTTCAGTTCAGGCGTCGCGGTGCGTGAGTTAAAACGCCATCGTCCACGGAACACGCCGCCATAGGCTTCTGCGCTGGCGGTCGTGACCTCCAGGAGGCCGTCATCCAGGGAAATCAAAAAACCTGCGTCGGTCAGGGCTACGACGCCAAGATCAAGCCGCCCGGCAGACAGCCGCAGATCGGCGTCGAACAGGTCGAGCCGTCCAATGGCGAAACCCTCGCGGCTCCATTGTCGGTCGCGCTGGAACACCGGCAGCCCGGCGTCGGTCCCGCCCAATTCGTAGGTTCGCACCGCCAAAGTGCCGGACACTTTTGGGCGCTTCGCGCCGGCAAGGAGCGTGAGAGACCCCTCGAACGTGTTTGCGTCGAGAGACAGCTTGACTTCCGAGAGCGTTGCACTCTGCGGGAGCGCGCGTAATTTTCCGCTCACCGCAAAGCGCGCCAGAGGTCCGGGAAGCGGTGGCCGCGCATTGAACAGCGCAAGTAATGAGGTGAACCGCTCGGAACTCGACGCCATGCGCGCATCAATCAACCACCGCGCTCCGCCCGAGATGGCGCCGTCCGCAGAAATGTCGATCAGGCGGGATGATAGTTTAACGGTGAAGGGCGACTTCTTGCCGCGCAGAACTTCGGCAGGCTTTCCGAGCAGAATGTCGACGTCGAACTTTTCGCCGCGCCATAGACCGCGCCCCGAAAGCGTCGCTGTCGAGCCGAGGCTTGGCCATTCCAACGTGGCGTTCACGCTGTTGACGAGGATGGAAAACCCCTCCTGGGGGCGGATGCGGACCGTGCCGTCGATGATTTTGACGCCGCCAAGACGCGCCCGATCGGCGCTGCGGGCCTCGTCGCTTGCGCTTCGCGCATTCATCGCTCGCTTGATAGGCTCCGCCGCATTGTCGGGCCTATCACTGACGGCCTCGATTGAGACCTGCGGCCGAACCAGGCGCATTTCGTCGAATTCGACATTGCCGGCCAGAAGAGCCACGACGCGAAGATTGGCCGTCAGGCTTTCTGCTGACACAGAGAATGAGCCCTCTGGGCGCCCGATGCGAACATTTTCGTAGGTTACGCGCGGGTAGGGGAGAGCCGCTATTTTCACGCGGCCAGTCGCTGTCCCTTCAAGACCGGTCGTGCGCAGGATTTGCTCCTGCAACGTTCGGTTCAGCGGTTCTGCCCAAAACGACAGCGGAAAAAAGCCAGCCGCAACAATTGCGGCCAGCATGGCGCCCGCTGCCCATGCCAATGCTCTCTTCATGCCCGACCGATACTTCTGCCGCTTTTGAGCGGACGCTCCTTAACTCTCTACATCGTGAGAGCAAGGCAATCGAGACCTGAAGTTGAGCTATTCAAAGGCTGGCAAGCCATGACGGGTCGTTCCCGCCATGTTTTGCACAGTCGCTCAACGCGATGCGATGCGATGGCTTGAACCTGGCGGACCCAGCGAAACCACTGATGGGCTGGCGGGCGCCACTGTCGCCAGACGAACCGCGGGCCGGGACACTGAAACGCGTTCCATGGCGAGCAGGAGGTTGCGTTCCTGTTTTGGCAACCCACGCGTCTGCGGAATAGACGTAAAGTCACGACGCGAGATTTGTGAACGGCGACTGCCTTGATAAATCAGGAAGCCGTTTTCAGACATAAATCGATCGCCGCGACGAAGACTGGCGTCGCTCATGATCGCGACGTGCGGGTCGGTTGAACCGCAGCTGCATGTCTGCTCGCGGACCCGCGTGTACTGCAGGGCAACGGGAAGCTTCGCGTATGGCGCGCCAGTGCGAACGGCAACTGCGTCGGTGATGCGCTCGGACCGCATCGAGTACAAACGGGTTGGCGCGCTCGGGCAAGCGCTCGCGCAGCCGGCGTCGCTGGCGCTTACGCCAGTGGGGGCCGGGAAAAAGAACCCATCACACAAGCGCACGCAAACCTGCTTGCTGCTTGCCTGAACCGGCAGGCTCACCGAATTAACGGATTTCGCAGCCTGCGGGCGAGACGCAGCTTGTCTTCTCACTGGCTCTTTCAAACCAGCGGAGGGACCATCCGGCTGCGTGAAAAACGAGAACGGGCTCAGCTGGGTTCCTTGCGCCGGCTGAGCGTGCAAAGGGGCGTAAGCGGATGCCTGGCGAGGCAATTGCTCGCGCCTTGCGCCCGCCCGTTGCGCGGGGGCAGTGTTGGCCTGTCGGGCAGCGATCTTGCGATTGTGTTCTGCTCTCCAGAATGCAGCGCTGTCATCGCTTTCGGCGAGGACGCTGCCAATCTGCGGGCCAATCAACAATGCGCCGGCGGCGGCGATAATGAAGCCTGCGGTCAATGCGAGCTTGCTACGTGGCGCCAAGCCTCCACTGGAGAGCTTTTGGCCACTGGCTTTGGAGACTCGTTCATTAAAAACGCGGTAGTCAGAAAAACGCAACATTCGGGCCACCTAATCGGCTTTTCTAGTCAAAAATGCTTGGCCTCAGGCAAAGAATTAACATGGGCTTAACGGAGCGGCAAGACTTGTAGGCGCCAATCACGCCATTTGATCTGCCTCATTGCTTGTCAATCTTAACGCGCATACCCGTAGAGGGCCGGAGTCATCCGGCGCAGCCGGAGGATAACCATGACAATGAGCGGCGCGAAAATGTTCAAGATCTCACTGCAGGAAGCGCGCGCAAAGGGCGTGCCCGAAGGGGCGAGTCATGCCGGTTATGAATTCTTTGCCCCTCTGGATGACACCGGCCACATTGACCTTGAGACGTGGAAGGTCGAGCGCGCCAGCTGCTTCGTCCATCGCCTTGATCACAACGCTGTGGTCGAGCGGGGCTTGCTTGTTCATCGCGCGGGCGGCGTGGGCGGAGCGACCTGGGCCTTCGACTATGAGGCCGGCGTCACCGACGATGAGGAACAGGGCTACCGTTTCGGCGCCCATGCTTTTGTGGCGGGTGAGTAGGTCTCCGTCCGAAACGCGGACGGAGACCTTTTGACCTACCGGATTGTGAGCGTGACGCCGGGCTGAGGTTTATTCAGCGGGCGCATGAACCGGCGCGGGTTTGGCATGAACGGGCGTACCCTGGGGATGGCCGAAGCCGTCTGTGTCCAGCCCCGCTTCGCGCATGCGGGCGCGCTCGCCGCGCGACAGGTAAGTATCGAGGCGATCAAGATAAATGTACACGACGGGTGTGATGTAGAGCGTCAGTAATTGCGACAGGCAAAGGCCGCCGACGATTGCGATGCCAAGGGGCTGGCGTAGTTCCGCGCCCGCGCCCGCGCCCAGCGCGATGGGCACCGCGCCGAAGATGGCGGCGAGCGTGGTCATCATGATGGGGCGAAAGCGGATGAGCGCTGCTTCTCTAATCGCTGAGAGCGCGTCGAGCCCCTGTTTTCGTCGCTCGATCGCGAAGTCGATCATCATGATCGCGTTTTTCTTCACGATTCCGACTAGCAACAGCACGCCGATGATGGCGATCACCGACAGGTCCATTCCGTAAACCTGCAGCGCCAGAAGGGCGCCGATACCTGCTGAAGCGAGGCCGGACAGGATGGTCAGCGGGTGGATGTAGCTCTCATAAAGCACGCCCAGCAGAATGTAGATGGTGAGAATTGCGGCGATGAGGAGCGGCACTTGTCCGCGCTGCGCATCCTCAAATTGCGCCGCTGCGCCGGAGAAGTTCGTGGTGATCGTCGCGGGCAGGGCGATATCGCGCGCCACCCTGCGGATCGCCTCGTTCGCCTCCGAGAGCGCGACGCCCGGCGTCACGTTATAGGAGAGGGTGACGGAGGGCTGTTGTGACTGACGGTTGACCGTAAGAGGGCCGACAGCGCGCCGCACCGTGGCGACCTGA
Source organism: Beijerinckiaceae bacterium (assembly GCA_947498445.1). Taxonomy (GTDB): domain Bacteria; phylum Pseudomonadota; class Alphaproteobacteria; order Rhizobiales; family Beijerinckiaceae; genus Terripilifer. The sequence goes on along the minus strand of CANMLK010000074.1, from coordinate 10,009 downwards.
TCCAGCGGAACGATGGGAGCATTGGAGGCGCCAGAACCGCCTGATCCGACGCCGGTCGTCCCGCCGCCTGAGCCCGTGGCTGTCGTGGTGATGACTGCGCCCGGATTGGCTCGAATGTAAATTCGGCTCAAAGCTGCCGGGTCTTCCTGAAAACTCTGGTTGGCGATCAGGATCACCTGATAATCGGCCGATTGTGTGAAAATCGTCGAGATCTGGCGCCCGCCATAGGTGTTGTAGAGCGCAGCGCGTATCTGTTCCGACGTGATGCCAAACGCCGCCGCCTTTTCGCGATCAATATCGATGACGAGTTGCGGGTTGCGGATCTGCAGGTCAGTCGAGACGTCGCGCAATTGGGGCAATTGCCGCATGCGTTCGAGCAATTGCGGGGACTTTTCGTACAGCGACGTAAGATCACCCGATTGCAGCGTGAACTGGTAGGCCGCGCGAGCCTGACGCCCGCCCGACAGGTTGATGCTTTGAACTGGCACGAAAATAGTGTTGACGCCCGGAACCTGCGCGGTCGTGCGACGCAGCCGGGAGATGACCCCCTGAATGTCGCCGCGCTCGGACTTCGGCTTCAATGCAATGAAAATACTACCCTGGTTTGACCTCCCGCTAGACCCGACCGATGATGTGACGTAGTCGATCGCCGGATCTTTCATAACGATAGCGATGACCTGCTGCGTTAATTCGGTCTGAACGGGGAAGGCTGTGTCCGCCGCCACCTCTGTAGAGCCCGATAGAAAACCCGTGTCCTCGCTGGGGAAGAAGCCCTTGGGGATCGTGATGAACATCCAGATGCTGATGGCGAACGTCGCCAGCGTAACTGTCAACATCACGAAGCGGAAACGCAGAGCCATATCGAGCGTGACGCGGTAGGCGTTCCTCATCCCGTCAAGGAACCGGTCAACGCCTCGATTGAAGGCGTTGTTGGAGCCATGCAGGCTGGCAGGCTTCAGCAGACGCGCACAAAGCATTGGCGTCAGCGTAAGCGACACCAGTCCAGACACAAGAATTGCGCAGGTGATGACGACCGCAAACTCGCGGAACACGCGGCCGACAACGCCGCCCATCAACAGCACCGGAATGAAGACCGCAACGAGTGAGAACGTGATCGAGAGAATGGTGAACGCGATCTCTCTCGAACCTTTGAGCGCGGCCTCGAAAGGCTTCATGCCCTCTTCAATATGACGCATGATATTTTCAAGCATCACGATCGCGTCGTCGACGACAAAGCCGACAGCCAGCGTAATCGCCAGCAAGGAGATATTATTGATCGAATATCCGAACGCGTACATGAATGCGCACGTGCCGATGAGCGAGACTGGCAACGCGAGCGTCGGGATGATGGTTGCTGCAAACGTCTTCAGGAAGAGGAAGATCACCATGATCACGAGCGCTACGGAAAGCGCGAGCGTGAAATAAACATCGTGGATGGACTCGCGGATTGAAACCGAGCGATCATTGATGATGCGCGCTTCAATCGAAGGAGGCAGTTGCGCCTGATACTGGGGCAATCGCTCGCGAATGGCGTCGACAACTTCAACCGTGTTCGCGTCCGACTGTCTGAAGATGGCGAGAACGATTGCGCGTTCGTCCCCGAACCACGCTGCCGTGCGGTCGTTTTCCACTGAGTCGTAAACATTCGCGAGTTCCGAGAGCCGCACGGGCGAGCCGTTTCGCCAAGCGATGACAAGATCTCGATAGCCTTCGGCGCGCTCGATTTGGCCCGTAGCTGTCAGAACGGCGTCGCGTGTTTGGCCGCGCAAACTGCCGATGGGGCTATTGGAATTAGCAGCTGAAACGGCGCTGCGGATGTCGTTCAGCGTCAATCCGCGCGCGGCTGCCGCATCCGGATCGGCCTCGATACGGACGGCGTATTTTTGCTGGCCAAAAATGGAGACCTGCGCGACGCCCGGGATTTGCGAAATCTGCTGTGAGAAAACCTGTTCGGCGTAGTCGTTGGTCTCCGACAGGGGCATCGTCGGAGATTTGAGCATCAGGAACAGGATCGGCGCATCGGCCGGATTTACTTTTCGGAAGCTGGGCGGGGCCGGGATTTCGGGCGGCAGGCGGCGAAGAGTCGAGGTAATCTGGGACTGGACGTCGAGCGAGGCGCCGTCGATGTTCCGGTCGAGATCGAATTGAAGCGTGATGTTCGTCGAGCCGTTGGATGAGCGCGAAGTCATCTGCGTGATGCCGGGGATCGTTGCAAAGGCGCGCTCGAGGGGGGCGGCGACTGACGAGGCCATCGTCTCGGGGTTGGCGCCGGGCAAGTTCGCGGACACGTTGATGGTCGGGAAGTCGACCCGCGGCAGAGCAGCCACCGGCAATTTCATATACGCGAACATGCCGAACACGATGAACGACAGCATCAGCAGTGTCGTCATTACAGGGCGGCGGATGCAAACTTCGGGCAGCGACATCAGCTGGCTCTCTTGGCGGCGGTGTTTGAGGGGGTGTGCGCCTGGATGCGGGCGCCGTTGGAAAGTGCGAGGGCGCCCTCCACCACAATGGATTCGCCGCCCTGCAGGCCCTCGGTCACGATGTCGCGACCATCCTGTGTGCGGCCGATCGTGATGGGACGGACCCGGGCGACGTTGTTCTCGACGACGTAGACAAAATTGCCGTTCTGGCCCGCCTGCGTGGCGGTGCGCGGTACGCTCACGACGTCCTGTTCACTGCGCAGCACAATGCGCAAATTGCACAACTGGCCGGGCCAAAGCTGGTCGTCCTCGTTGCTGAATTCGGCGCGAATGGCGACCGTGCCCGTGGCTGGATCAATGGTGTTGTCGATGAAGGCGATGCGGCCGCGCACCGGCTTCTTCGAGCCCTGAGGCGTGGCGTCCACGTAGGAGCCTACGCCGCCTGTCGCAGTGCGATATTCTGTAAGCAATCGTTGGGGCGCGGAGAAGACCACGTAAATCGGGGTCGTCTGCACAATGGTGGCGAGCGTTCCGGTGGCGTTGTTGTCGCCTGCGCGGATGATGTTGCCGGCCTTGACGTTCACGGTTCCGATACGCCCTGAGATCGGCGCGCGGATGGTGTAATAACTTAGTTGAACCTTGAGGTTCTCGATTTGGGCCTCGTCGCCCAAGATCGACGCCCTGGCGGCTGCGACCTGCGTTCTGGAGTTTTCAAGACTGACCTTCGTGCCGGCGTTGCGCGCGACGAGTTCTTCAAATCGCGAGACGTCGCGGATTGCCTGGTCCAGCACTGTTCTGTTGCGAACAAGACTTGCTTCCGCCTGTTTGATTTGCGCTTCGATCTGGCGGCTGTCGAGTTTCGCGAGCAGCTGACCGGCCTTCACGACAGCGCCGTCAGGAACGTCAATATGCTGGACCTGCGCGTCCACGCGCGACTTGATGGTGACAATCGCTTGAGCCTGCACTGTGCCGACTGCGTCGTGAACGACGGGCATATCGCCGCGTCGCGCCGTGTCGAGCAGCACAGGAGCTGGAGGCCGGTTGCCGGCTCCGCCACCACCGCCACCACCACCGCCACCGCGTTGGCCCGCCCCGCCTTGCCCGCCGCCCTGACCCGAGGGGCGCTGCCCGGCGCCGGGCTGGCTTTGGGCCACAAGAGCGCCGGGGGGTTGATAGGCTGGCAGCATGCCAGCCACCGGACCCAAATGGGAGCGAATCGCGCCCGCCTTTTCACCAGAGCCGGGGATGATTTTCTCGGCCATGTTGGGCCATGCGATTGCGGTCGCTCCGGCGACCACCACTGCGATAACCGCGAGCCACGCGGCCTTACGCTTTGCCATCAAAACCTCCAGGCCGGGACGACAGGCCTCGGCCGGCCTCAGAACGCCTCTAGGAGGTGAGTCTAGCACAAAATAGCTTCTGCTTTGGAAGGACCAAGTTGCCACACAAACAGGCAGAAGATCACGGTCGAGTGATCGCCGCCGCCAGGGCTGCCAATGAGAGGCATAACCAACCCGCGATCATCCCCATGCCACCAGCTGGCGCGGCCATGGGAAACAACCGGGCGGCGCCCCAGGCGCGCGCGGCAAGGTCGCCAGCAAACAGGCACGCGCCGCACGCAAGAAGGGTCGCGGCAAGAGAAAACAGCTTGCCGCCGCCGTGGAGGGCGATGGCGGTCACAGCCGCTGCGTGGATGAGCAGGAAGGTCGCCGCCGTGGCGAGGTTGGCGGCGGCTGCGTGGGCGCCCGCAGCGGCCATCACAACCCCAGATGCGCCCATGAGGCCCGCAACAATGAGCAACGCGTTATTCCAGCCAGTCATCAACGCCTCCACCTCAAGGTCTAGGAGACGCCTCCCGGCGGTTCAAGCGCAATCAGTAAGCGTTTTCAGATTTTGTCAGCGCCAGTGGCGTGATCGCGAGGATGTACATGTCGAAAATGATCGACCAGTTCTCGATGTAGTACAAATCGCACTCGACGCGGCGCTGGATCTTTTCCTGCGTGTCAGTTTCACCGCGCCAGCCATTGACTTGAGCCCAGCCGGTGATGCCGGGACGCATCCGATGGCGAGCGAAATATCCGTCGACCACTTCTTCGTATTGCCGGTTGTCCGCCTTCGCCTGAAGCGCGTGTGGCCGTGGGCCGACCAGAGAAAGGTTGCCCTTGAAAACGACGTTGATGAGCTGCTGCAATTCATCAATCGACGTCTTGCGGATGAAGCGGCCGAGGCGCGTCACGCGCGGGTCGCCCTTCGTCACCAGCTTGCTGGCGCCTTGGTCGAGCGTGTCAACATACATCGAGCGGAACTTGTAGACTTCGACTAACTCGTTGTTGAAGCCATAACGGCGCTGCTTGAAGAAGATTGGCCCTTTCGAGTCGAACTTGATCGCGATGGCGGTGAACAGAAAGATCGGCGAGAGGCCAACAAGCGCAATGGCGCCGACGATTCGATCAAAGATCATTTTCACCACCACGCCCCAGTCGGCGAGCGGCTTGTCGAATACGTCGATGACCGGCACGCCGCCGACATAGGAATAGGCGCGGGGCCGAAAGCGCAATTGGTTTGTGTGTGACGCGAGACGAATGTCGACCGGCAACACCCACAGTTTCCGAAGCATCTGCAGGATGCGTTGTTCGGCTGAGATTGGCAGCGTGAAGATGATGAGATCAAGGCGCACGCTGCGCGCGAATTCAACCAGATCGTCGACGTTGCCCAGCTTGGGGAACCCCGCGAGCACATCGGGGGAGCGTTCATCCTCACGGTCGTCGAAAACGCCGTAGATGCGCAGGTCGGAATCGGGCTGGCGCATGACTTTGCGCAGGAATTGTTCTCCCGATGCGCCGCCGCCGACAATGACAGCGCGTCGCTCGATCAATCCGGCAAGCGTCAACCGCCGCATCAGCACAACTGCCGCCACGCGCGTGATCGCAAAAACGACAAGTCCGCTGAAGAACAATGAGACCAGCCAGACGCGCGAGAAGAGGCCGTCAAACTTGAATAGAAAGTCCAGACCCATGACGATCAGGAAGACGGACACCCAGGAACCGGCGATGCGAAAGCCTTGTTTCAGCGGGTTGCGCAACGCCATGATTGAATAACTGCGCACGCCCTGAAGCAGACTGGCGGCAAGCAGGACGATCAACGCTGTCGCGCTGGCGTAGCGCAACGCTTCTTCGCTTGGGTGCACGTAAATGTAATAGATGGCCATGCTTACAACGAAGAGGAGCGTCATCTCAACGATGCGAACAAGACCCGCGATCACGACGCTCGAATAGGGCCCGCGATTCGAGCGTGCGCGTATGATGTCCGCGAATTCGGCCAGTTGCGTCTTGTCGCCAGCGGTATTGGCTGGGGAGGCGGCCGTTTTGGTTTCGCTGATGAGGCGGAGATCTTCCGCGCTGAAGGCGCTCATGGTTTTCGTCCTCTCACGTCGACTTCGCCGCTGCGCGTCTGGCTTCAACGGCCTTCGCGCATGCGGCGAGAATGGAGGTGGTCATCGTTGAAATGGTGAAATGCTCATGGACGAAATCGGCCACGGCCTGTGTGCGCCGGTTCGTTTCATCCGGCTCCATGGCCTTCAACTTTTTCATCGCATTCGCCAGCGCTTCCGGATCGTCCGGGGCGATCAGCTCATCCGCGAATGGGCCCATGATTTCGGGGATGCCGCCGACGCGCGTGGCGACCATGGGCAATTGCGCGGCGGCCGCCTCAATCACAACATAGGGAAGCGATTCGGCGCGAGAGGGCACGACAATCGCGCGCCCTTTGGAGAAGGCCTGCCGCGCGGGCATAGCGCCCAGAAAGCGGACTCGTTCGCCAAGTCCCAGCGCGGATGCGCGTTCACGCAATTGCGCGTCTTCCGGCCCCGCGCCAACCAGATTGAGAGTCCAGGCGTGCTTGTCCGTGCTGAGTGCAAGCGCATCCAGCAAAGTGTCGATGCCTTTCAGCGCGCGCAACTCGCCGATGTAGAGAAAATCTGCTGCGTCATCGGCAGGCGGAACGCGCGCAAACTCTGCTTCGCTGATTCCATTCAGTGAGACGTGTTTGCGCTCGTGCGGCGCCTGGACCGACTGTTCAAATCGCTCGCGGATGTAGGCGCTTTCGAACAGGAACAGATCTGTGACGCGCGCGAGCAGGCGCTCAACGCCCATGTACATGGCCCCTTGCAGTCCGGATGAGAAGAAAAAGCTCCCGCCGTGCGGCGTGTAGGCTCGCACCACTTGCCCGCGTCCAGCAAGGCCTGGCGCGCGGGCGTAAAGGCCGCCTTTGGAGCCATGGCCGTGGACGACATCTGGCGCGAGGCGCGAGAGCAGGCGGCCTATCTTAATAATGTTGGCGGCGTCGCCGAGCCCAGGGGCTCGCTGCATGGGAATGCGATGCGCGCCAAGTGCAAGAGAGGGGGACAGCTCCCGAAACAACTCGTCCGCGCGAGTGCCGCCGGTCGAAGAGTCGGCGATGACGCCGACCCTGCAGCCGCGAGCAGCCTGTTCTCGGGAAAGGTCTATGACATGTCTGAACAGCCCGCCCGAGGGCGCGCGTAAAACATGAACAATAGTGAGGGGCGTCGATGATGAATCTTCTCTCATACGACATTCATCGCAGACAAAAGTTAGAAGAATCGTTCTCTGACGGTGATTGTATCGCCCGGAAGGATAGATTGAGTGATCGGAACGGCTCCCGTTATGGGTTCACCGTTAACAATGCGTGTCAAATCCACCCAATCGCGCTGGGCGCGAGGCCCGAAGCCGCCAGACACGGCCAGCGCGTTCTGAACCGTCATCCCGTTTATGTAGGGATATTGTCCCGCATTGGTCACTTCACCAAGAATAAAGAAGGGGCGATACGCTTCCACCTCAACGGAGACTCGCGGTTCACGCAAATAGCCGCCTCGCAAACGTTGTTCAATTCGCCGTTCCAGATCCGCAGTCGTAAGACCATAGGCGTCGATCAGGCCAATCAGCGGCATCGAGATGCGGCCGGCGCCATCAACAGCATAGGCGTTGGTCAGAGAGTCCTGACCGAACACTATGATGCGCAGGCGGTCGCCTGAAGCCAATCTGTAGGGTGCTGTTGCGCTTGAATCGAAGAGCTCTGCACGGAAGCGCGGTTGAGCGCATCCAGTGATGAACGTGGATGTTGTCAGGCAGAGAGCAATTAATAAACGCGAGACCATTCCGATCCGCCAATCATGAAGCGATGGGTACTTGATTAAGGCCGACGCTAGTTCGTCATGGTTAATGAATCCTAACCTGCGAGTGTCTGGGGGCTTAACGGCCTGTCAACCCTGACAAGGCATTAATGACCTCGCAGTATGAGGCCGATTCCAATGACAAATGAGTATTCCCGAGTCCCGCAAACCACCCGCGAAATCGATCTTTCCGACGTGTGGAAGGCAATCGTCGCGGGCAAGAAGACGATCATTGGCGTCACCTTGCTCTTTTTGCTGGTCGTGTTGGCTTATGTGCTGACGGCGACGCCCCGATATTCGGGCGAGGCCAAGGTCCTGGTCGAGAATCAGGAAGGCTATCTCACGCGCACGGACAGGTCGGACGTCCCTCCAGATGAGGCGGCTGTCTCTTCTCAGGTCCAGGTGATTCTCTCGCGCGATCTCGCCCGTCAGGCGATTCGCAGGCTAAATCTTTCCGGCAATCCCGAGTTCTATCCGATTGCGGGCGGTGGCGGACTCATCAGGCAGATGGTGGGGCTGGTCACGGGCTCGCGCTCGTCCACGCGGGAAGATCGAATCTTCGAAGAGTATTATAAGAGACTCAACGTCTTTGCTTTGCCGAAGTCGCGCGTTGTGTCCGTTGAATTTCAGTCTCGCGACCCCGCTCTTGCGGCGCGTGCTGCGAACGTGATCGCCGAACTCTATATAGAGATGCAGGCGAATGCGAAGCGCGACCAGGCGCGTGGTTCTGCTGAGGCTCTGGGCGCGCAAGTCGCCGCCCTTCGCACGAAAGCTGCAGAGACAGATGGCCGGGTTGAGGAGTTCCGCTCCAAGTCCGGGCTCATGATGGGCGCCAATAACACGACGCTGCCCTCACAGCAGCTGGCCGAGATCAATGCACAGCTGGCAAGCGCCCGCAGTGCGCAAGCCGACTCGCAGGCGCGCGCCCGGCTGCTTCGTGAATCGCTGCGCGCCGGCCGTCTGAATGAAGTGCCCGATATCGCCAACAATGAGCTGATGCGCCGCGTCTCCGAACAGCGCGTCACGCTGCGCGGCCAGCTTGCGCTTGAGTCGCGCACGCTTGGGCCGGAGCATCCTCGCACCAAGGAATTGAACGCGCAGATCGCCTCTGTTGAATCCGAGATGCGCACCCTGGCTGACAAGACTTCGCGCACGCTTGAAAACGACGCGCGAATCGCCGGCTCCCGTGTTGAATTTCTGACTGCGGCAGTCGAACGCCAGATGCGCGCGGTCGGAACGTCGGGCGACGATGAAGTGCGCTTGCGTGAGCTTGAGCGTGAGGCGCGCCTCACCAAGGAACAGCTGGAACAGAATACGGCGCGCTGGCAGGAAGCGCTGGCTCGCGAAGCGTCCAAGGCGACTCCGGGCGACGCTCGCGTCATCTCGCGCGCTGTCGAGCCCGAGAAGCCGATTTCGCCCAAGAAAATCATCATTCTGTTTGCAGCGTTTGGCGGCCTGGCGTTGTCGGTGTTCGGCGTTGTGGCGAAGACCATGATTGGTTCAGGCCCCGTGCAGGCTGGTGGCGTCGTTGGCGTCCCCGTTGTGTCCGTGGCGAAGCCTTTGGAAGAGCCGACAGTGTCGCGACCGCTCGCTGTCACTGAGAACGCGCCCGATGGCGCCGGCGGCGTTAATTTGGTCGGCGGAAAAGCTGTCCCTGCGAGTGAGGACATTCCGACGCTTGTTGCGCGAATCGCGAATGAGACGCGTCGCGCCGACGGAATGATCACCCTTGTTGCGAGCGCCGATCAGCACGCGGCCTCACTTGCCGCAGCTGAAATCGGGCGCGAACTGACTGGTATGGGGCGCGCTGTGTTGATCGATCTTATACAGCCGGTCGTCGTCTCGCGGTCACGTGAGGGGTTTTCGGACGTGCTGGATGGCGTCTCGACCTTCGGCCGCGTGCTTCACGGCGAGCCGCAGTCCCGTCTTCACATTCTGGATCGCGGACGCAGCGCCATTGAGCTGGGTGAGAATCTCGACAACGCTCTCGTGGCGCTCGCTCGCACCTACGACTACGTGGTGTTGGCCGTTGCTGGCGAGAACGACGTCGATCTTGTCCTCGGGCTCGCTTCGTTCGTGGACCGCTGCATCGTCGCGCGGCGCGCAGGCTCGTCTGCTGACGCCTGCGATGCGCTCGTTTCGGCTTTGGACGAATCGGGCGCGCTTGCGATTGATGTCGTGGACGCTCCCGACGCGAAAAACGTGCGCCGGGGCGCGTCGATCGTCGCAGCCTGATCAGGCGGCCCTGCTAGCGCGCGTTGACATTCATCGTGTCCAAATATGCGCGCTGACGATTGATAGCATGGACATGAATGCTCTCGGTGTTTGTTCGTAGCGCGTTGCGATGCGCCTGAAGTGTTTGAGCTTCAGGAAGAAGCGCTCGATGAGATTTCGT
>CANMLK010000073.1 GCA_947498445.1 Beijerinckiaceae bacterium | reverse complement strand
CATCATGGCCGTCGCAGCGGCGGCCGGCGTTGTGGTAGTCCTTTTCATGGCGTTGCCTTTCTTCGTGGAATCAGCACCCCGAGCCTACCGGCTCAAGGCGGGCAACGCCGCCACCCTCCTATTTCAACATTCCTCGGGACATCCCCCTTCTGGCGAACGCTTACATCGACCTTGGCACGTGGACAGGCCTCACGCCCTACGTTGGCGCTGGCGTCGGCGTCACATATGCTCAGGCGAACGGCGTCTACAATTGGATCACCGGAAACAACGGCGCTATTTATGCGCCCGATATCCAATATCCCGACGGTTTCCCGCCGAACTGGGTGACTGGAGGGGGCACGCCCACCGCTGCGCCGGTTGGGTTCACGTTTGGCCAGCAGAACAAGCGCGTCGATACGAAGAAGTCGCAGACGAACTTCACGTGGGCGCTCATGGCCGGCATTGCGTATGCGATTTCGCCCAACGCCAAGCTCGACATCGGATACCGCTACGTAAATATGGGCAAATTCTCGCCGGGTTCCCCCAAGAAAGATGGCGACGTCCAGGAATTCCGGATGGGTATGCGCTATTCACCGGACTGAGTCGCCCAGTCGCGGTGCGTCTTGACGCCAGCGCGGTCACCGCGTAACGCCATCTGCGGGACACCTCCCCCCAACGGGAGGCGCCCATCTGAGAGGATGGCCTGCAATGACGAGCGTGACCGCACCGGCCAAAAAGCCGGCGAACCCTAACTTTTCATCCGGCCCTTGCGCCAAGCGCCCCGGATATTCCCTCGACAATCTGAAAGGCGCGCCGCTCGGCCGTTCGCATCGCGCGAAGGTCGGCAAGGTGAAGCTCAAGCGCGCCATCGATCTCACCCGTGAAGTCCTCGGGGTTCCTGCCGATTATCGTATCGGCATCGTGCCTGCGTCCGACACCGGCGCCGTTGAAATGGCGATGTGGTCACTTCTGGGCGCCCGCGGTGTCGATATGCTGGCGTGGGAAAGCTTCGGCGAAGGCTGGGTGACGGACGTCGCCAAGCAGCTGAAGCTGAAAGACGCGCGCATCCTCAAGGCCGGTTATGGCGATCTGCCCGATCTGTCCCAGGTCAACTTCGATAACGATGTCGTCTTCACCTGGAACGGCACGACATCAGGCGTGCGCGTGCCGAACGCCGACTGGATTCTAGCCGATCGCAAGGGCCTGACGATCTGCGACGCGACGTCCGCGTGTTTCGCGCAGCGGCTTGATTATTCCAAGCTCGATGTCGTCACCTTCTCCTGGCAGAAGGTGCTGGGCGGCGAAGCTGCCCATGGCATGATCATACTCAGCCCGCGCGCGGTGGAGCGTCTCACTACGTATACGCCAGCGTGGCCGATGCCGAAGATTTTCCGCATGACGAACGGCGGCAAGCTTATCGAAGGCATCTTCGTTGGCGACACGATCAACACGCCCTCCATGCTGTGCGTGGAAGACTACATCGACGCGCTTGAATGGTCGCAGAAGGTTGGCGGACTTGACGGCCTCATCGGCCGCGCCGATGCGAACACAAAGGCCATCGCCGATTGGGCCGCGAAGACGCCGTGGGTGGATTTTCTCGCCAACAGCGCGGACATCCGCTCCAACACCAGCGTTTGCCTGAAGGTCGTCGATCCCGCGATTACCGCGCTGTCCGACGACAAGCAGGCTGCGTTTGTGAAGTCCATGGTCGCCGCAGTCGAAGGCGCGGGCGCGGGCTATGATATCGACGGTTATCGCGATGCGCCTCCGGGCCTGCGCATCTGGTGCGGCGCGACGGTGGAAACATCCGACGTCGCCGAGCTCACGCATTGGCTGGACTGGGCGTTCGCAAATGCGAAAGCCGAACTGGCCTGAAGCAACCTGGCGGCGCTCGCGACGCGGGCACCGTTCTTTGCGCGCAAAATTGACATTGCGCGCGTCCCCCAATTCCATTTTGCGAAGGATAAAGCCATGGCGCCTCGCGTATTGATTTCTGACGCCCTGTCCACCGCCGCCGTACAGATCTTCAAGGATCGCGGCGTGGAAGTGGATTTCCAGCCCAACCTCGGCAAGGACAAAGACAAGATCGCCGCGATCATCGGTGAGTTCGATGGTCTTGCGATTCGCTCGAACACCAAGGTCACCGCAAAGCTGCTTGAAGGCGCGACGCGGCTTAAGGTCATCGGCCGCGCGGGTATCGGCGTCGATAACGTTGACATCCCCGCCGCCACTGCGCGCGGCATCATCGTGATGAACACGCCGTTCGGCAATTCGATCACGACGGCCGAACATGCGATTGCGATGATGTTTGCTGTTGCGCGTGAAATCCCCGCCGCCGACGCTTCAACGCAGGCCGGCAAGTGGGAAAAGAACCGCTTCATGGGCGTGGAAATCACGGCCAAGACGCTTGGCATCATTGGTTGCGGCAACATTGGTTCAATAGTCGCTGAGCGCGCTGTTGGCCTGCGCATGCGCGTCATCGCTTTCGATCCCTTCCTGTCGCCTGAGCGTGCGCTGAACCTTGGCGTCGAGAAGGTTGATCTTGAAGAGTTGCTCAAGCGCGCGGACTTCATCACGCTGCACACGCCGCTGACGCCGCAGACGCGCGGCATCATGTCGACCGAGAACCTCGCCAAGACCAAGAAGGGCGTTCGCATCATTAATTGCGCGCGCGGCGAACTCGTTGATGAGAACGCGATGCGCGAGGCGCTTGTGTCTGGCCATGTGGCGGGCGGCGCCTTCGACGTGTTCTCCGAAGAGCCTGCGACGACCAATCCGCTGTTTGGCCTGCCCAACGTCGTGTGCACGCCGCATCTTGGCGCCTCTACCTCCGAAGCGCAGGAAAACGTTGCGTTGCAGGTCGCCGAACAGATGTCGGACTATTTGATGCGCGGCGCGATTTCGAACGCGATCAACTTCCCCTCGATCACGGCGGAAGAAGCGCCGAAGTTGAAGCCCTTCATCGCGCTTGCCGAAAAGCTTGGCTCGTTCGCGGGCCAGCTTACCGAGACCGGCGTCAAAAAGCTGACGATCACCTACGAAGGCGGCGTGGCTGAACTGAAGACAAAGGCGCTCACATCTGCGGCCATTGCGGGCTTCCTGCGGCCGATGCTGTCGGACGTGAACGTGGTCTCCGCGCCCGTCGTGGCGAAAGAGCGCGGCATGATCATCGACGAGGTTACGCGTGCGGCGGAAGGCGATTATGAATCGCTCGTCACGATCACAGTCGAGACGGAGCGCCAGACGCGTTCGGTGTCTGGCACGGTGTTCAGCGATGGCAAGACGCGCATCGTCAACATCAAGGGCATCACCGTCGACGCTGAATTTGCACCGTCGATGATCTATGTGACCAACGAGGACAAGCCCGGCTTCATCGGCCGGTTCGCGGGACTTCTGGGCGAGGCGGGCGTGAATATCGCGACCTTCGCGCTTGGCCGCGATGCGCCCGGTGGCTCGGCGATTGCGCTGGTGCAGATCGATGGCGACGTGCCAGCTTCCGTGCTCGACAAAATCCAGCAGATCCCCGGCGTCAATCAGGCCAAGAATCTGAAGTTCTAGGAAGAGCGCTGCGGCGCAATGGTGTTTTTCACTACAACGCCCGGGCTGGTCCCGGGCGTTTTGCGTTCAACGCCGTCCCCACTTTTCGCATAGCGCGATGCCGCCCAGCACAAGAGCGAGTGCGGCTGCGTGGTAGGGCTGCAAATGTTCGCCCAGGATGAGCAGCGACAGTATCGCGCCGAAAATCGGCGTGAGGTTGTGAAAGTTGGCGGCGCGGCCGGGGCCGACAAGCTCAACCGCGCGCATGAAGAAAATCTGCCCCAGCAGCGACGTGAAGATCGCGATGTAGGCCAACACAAGAAAACCTTGCGGCGTCGGCCAGATCGTTGCGCCAGAGGCGTACTCAATGGCGAGCAGCGGCAGCGAGGTTGCAAACGACACGACGCTGATGAGCGCAAACAGGGCCCAGGCCGACCCCGCTGGCTTGTTGCGCAGCGCCAGCGCGTAGACCGCATAAATAGCGGACGAGACGAACTGGAGGACATCGCCAATGTTGACCTTCGTTCGGGCAAGCTCCAGCGGATCGCCTTTCGTCGCCACGAGAACAACGCCGAAGATCGAGATGGCGAGCCCCACCCACCGCACTGCGCCAATGGGCGTGCGCCAGGCGATCCATGCGCCAAGAATCACGAGCACTGGCGTGACGCCCTGCAGAATGGCGAGATTCAGGCCGGAGGTGTGTACGGCGGCCAGAAAGATGAGCGCGTTCGAGGCTGTCAGCGTTGCGCCCATAAAGGCGATCCAGCGCCAGTGCGGCAGAATATTTCCCCACTCGGCGCGGACGTTTCTGGGCAAGAAGAGGTAGAGAAGCACGCACGCGATCGCCCAGCGTCCCGCCACGATGACCATGGGCGATATTTCGCCAACGGCCAAGCGTGCAGCGGGTACGTTGCCACCCCAGAACAGCGTTGTCAGCAGCAAGAGCAGCCAGGCTGATGAGGACGCGCGCGCGACTCTTGTGCGAAGCAAATCAGGCAAACGGCCTACTCCTCGATGGCGAACTCCATGCCCCGGCCTGCGCGCGGCGTCGAGAGAAAAGAAAACGTGACCGCATCGCTGTTGCCGCGTGGAACGGCGATGGCCACAATAGGCGACCAAGGAGAGACGAATGGATTTCGCGAGCGACAACGCCAGCGGCGCGTCGGACAGGGTGATGGCCGCGCTGGTGCACGCCAACAAGGGTTTTGCCCCCGCCTATGGCGCCGACGCCGCGACAAAGGAGGCTGAAGCGCGCCTTGGCGCGCTTTTCGAGCGCGAGTGTGCCGTGTTTCTTCTGGCCACCGGCACGGCCAGCAATGCGCTTGCGCTTGCGAGTTTCACGCCGCCGTGGGGCGCCATCTTCTGTCATCAGGATGCGCATGTGATGGACGATGAATGCGGCGCGCCGGAATTTTATTCCGCTGGCGCCAAACTCGTCGGGCTTTCAGGTAGCGACGGCAAGATCGATGCGCAATCGTTTGACGCTGCGCTGGAGGCTTATCCGCGCGGGCTGGTGAAACAGGTGCAGCCCGCCGTGCTGACGCTGTCGCAAGCCACAGAAAGCGGCACGCTCTATTCGCTTGATGAAATCGCGGCGTTTGGTGCGCGCGCCCATGATGCAGGTCTCGCCGTGCACATGGATGGCGCGCGGTTCGCCAATTCCATCGCCGCGCTTGGCTGCACGCCGGCGCAGATGACGTGGCGGGCGGGCGTTGACGTGCTCTCCCTTGGCGCCTCGAAGAACGGCGCGATCGCCTGCGAGGCAGTCGTGTTTTTCGATTCCTCGCACGCGCATGATTTTGTCTATCGGCGCAAAAGGGCGGGGCACACGCTTTCGAAGAGTCGGTTCCTGGCAACGCAGATGAACGCGTGGCTTGAGGACGATCACTGGCTTGATCTTACGCGCCACGCCAATTCCTGCGCGGCGCAGCTTGAGGCTGGACTGCGCAACGCTGGCGCGCGCATCGTCTGGCCGCGTCATGTCAACGAGGTCTTCGCCGTTGTGCCGCGCGCAGCCGATGTTGCGCTGAAAGAGGCGGGCGCGCGTTATTATGAGTGGCCCTCGCGCGCCTTGGCGCCAGAACAAGCGCCGCGCGAAGGAGAAGTATTCGTGCGGCTTGTTTGTTCGTTTGCGACCGACCCCGCCGACGTCGCGCGGTTCGTCGCGATCTGCGCGCAGATAACAAAAGGTTAATTTTCGTCCAAAGCTCGCCGCAATCTGGCTCCTTAGTGCGTCCCGAGCGTTGGGGGCGCATGGATCCGTTTTCTGGAGAGCGTCAATGAAGAACATGAAGGCAGGCGTGCGCAGCGCCGCGCTCGCCGCTGTTTCAGCCGCGGGGTTTATCGTTGCGGCTCAAGCCGCCCAAGCTCAGGTCTGGTTCGAAACGCGCGGTTGGCCACAGGCCCGCTATTACGAAGAAGCGCCGCCATTTTATCGGGACGCGCCGCGCTATGTAGCGCCTGCCGCGTTGCCGACACGCGCCGTGCGCCAGATCATCGAAGGCCAGGGCTTTGAGGTGATCGGCGCCATGCGATTCACCGGCGACGCTTATATCGTGCAAGCGGTCGACGAGCGGGGCCGTGTGCGTCGGCTTGTCGTCGACGCCCATGACGGCGAAATTGTCGAAAGCGCGTCGTTGGTGGCCCAGCCGCGACCGCCGGGCGACATGGGCCGCGCCCGTGGCCCCTATGTCACGAACCACGGCGTGGAAGTGCTGCCGGGCCGGATGGCGCCGCGCAACAATTGGAGCGTCGAGCAGTATGGCGTTCCGCCGCCTGCCGTGAACCCCCAAGAGCGACGGGCCCGCGAACGTTTCGCCCGGCAGTCGCCCGATGGCATGGAGGGCCCGCGCGGCAGTGGTGATCTAAACATCGTGCCGGGGCTTGCCCCTATTCCGCAAGCGGAACCACGCAAGGCCGCGCCACCCAAGCAGCGCGCGGTGAAAAAGCCGTCGCCAAAAGCCGCGTCCAGGCAGCAGGCTGCACGCACGCCTTCCGCTCAAACGCCCCAATCGGCAAAGGGCGAGCCCGCGACGCCAGACGCAGTCCGGTTGGATGCAGGCAGGACCGGATCTTCGGCAATTGGCTCAACCCGGACCGAACCCGCCAAGGTGAAAGCCGCCATAGCGCCCGCGGGCAGGACGGAACAGCCGAAGGCGGCGGTCTCGACGCCGCAGGTTGCAAAGCCAGAGGCCGCGACCGGCTCCAATTCCATGTTGCGTCGGCCCTCGCAAAAGGCGGATGGCGGCGCTGCGACGGGCGAACGCAAGGGTGTCGCAGCGGGACCGACAGTATCCAGCGGCGCCGGGCCGCAGCGCAAAGCGCCGCGCGTTGTCTATCCCGGACCAGGCGCGCCAGCACAGTCCGCCGACGGCGAGAACTAACAAAAAGGGCGTCCCGATGGACGCCCTTTCCGCATGTGTCGGAGATTTAAGTTACGCGGCCTTAGTGACGCTGCCTTGGGGCTCAGTCTGAACCGCGTGCCCCTCCAGTTGCGCGCCGCCATTGCCGATGGCGATACGGCGGGGTTTGGCGGCCTCGGGAATCTCGCGAACGAGATCGACGTGAAGAAGCCCGTTTTCCAGCGAGGCGCCGCGCACCTGGACGTGGTCGGCCAGCTGGAACCTGCGCTCGAACGCGCGAGCGGCAATGCCCTGATAGAGCACTTCGGGACGCGTCCCGTCGTTTTCCTGACGCGCATCCTTGCCGCCGCGAATGAGCAGGGTGTTTTCACGAGTCTCGATCATCAGATCGGACTCCCCGAACCCTGCAACCGCGACAGTAATGCGGTAATCGTTCTCGCCCTTTCGCTCGATGTTATAGGGCGGGTACGTGGCGACGCCGGCTTCGGGGCCGGTCATCTGATCGATCATGTTGAAGAGCCTGTCGAACCCGACCGTCGAGCGGTACAGGGGCGAAAGATCGAAATGGCGCATGACATATCCTCCTGAGAAGCGACATGAATTTTAGCGTTCGACGTCCGGGGGCCACCGACCCCCAAAAGGGGCGCCGAAAGCTGCGCGTCCTGGATTGGCCCGCGCAATATGTGAGGTGGGAAGGCCATCTTGAGCCTGCAAGGGGATGACGGCGAGGAAATATTAACAAGTAATAGATGTTAAATAAGTTGATATCTCTTAAAAAATGTAAAATATTGATTTATACAAAATTGGATGAGCATTTCGATTCTCTCAAGCTGGCGGGGAGCGATGGTCGATCCCTCGGAAGGTCCAGGCGCCGAAGCTGAAGGCGCGCGTTGGCTCGCGGTTTGTCGACGGCTTAAGCGTGACATCGCCACCTCTGTGCCACTTACGGCTGCTGTGTACGTTGCAAGCGGCAGTATCCTGGCTGGGCTGGCCGTTGCGGCCATCGTTCTTGCCCTTGGTCCTGTGTTTCGCGCCGTCGCGGCTCGCGCGAGACAATTTCGCGGCTGAACCCCAAAACCGCACCTGCAACTTAGCAAGACCACTTGCCCTGCATCAGGAAAGCCTGTTCCATTGACCCGGGAAACGATCCGGGAGTTGAACGATGACGCTCGCTGACGCGGCACAGGCAAAAGGTCCACTGGTTTGGCTTGATATGGATCAGGCGGCGCTTGACCGGGCGTATGACCAGACGGTCTGGTCCCCCAACCAGACTCTCATCGCAGAACGGCGCGCGGCCACGGCTACAGAGGCGCTGGCCCGGCTCAAATCCTCCCGCCATGCCTATGGCGACAGCGCTATTGAAGCGTTCGACTTCTATGCGTGCGGCGTCTCTGGCGCGCCCATTGTCATTTTCATTCACGGCGGCGCCTGGCGAAATGGCAAGTCTGAGAATTTCGCGCATCTGGCGGACACGTTCACGACCGGCGGCGCGCACCTCGCTGTTCTCGACTTCACAAACATCGACGAGGCGGGAGGGCGGCTCGAGACCATGGTGGAGCAGGTGCGGCGCGGGACGGCGTTCATCGCCAAGAAGGCGCACGAACTGGGTGGAGACGGCCGCATTTTCCTGTGCGGCCACTCGTCGGGCTCGCATCTTTCGAGCTGCGTCGTGACGACCGACTGGGCCGAGTACGACCTGCCGCAAAGCGTCATCAGCGGCGCGATTTTGATGTCGGGCATGTATGAGCTGGAGCCCGTTCGCCGCTCCAAGCGCTCGACGTATGTGCGCTTCACGGACGAGACGGTCGAGAAGCTCTCCGCCATGCGGCGCATGGACCGGATACTCTGTCCCCTCATCGTGACGTACGGAACCTGCGAATCGCCCGAGTTCCAGCGGCAGGGCCACGATTTTGCGCAGGCGCTTGGCAAGGCGGGCAAGCAAGTGACGTACTTTTCTGTAGCTGGCGCCAATCACTTCGAGATGATGGAGCAATTGCACAATCCATACGGCTTTGTGGGTCGTGCGGCGCTCGGCATGATTGCGGGGCGCTGAGAACCCGCCTTTTCTTTGCCCGCCTCGCGATCCATAACGAAGCGACAGCGGGCGGGCCACAGCATGGAATTGATCGTTACTTCGGATAATCCGGCGCCGCCGGGCGGCGTGTGCTCGAATGTGCGTACGAGCGACCGCGTTGTGTTGCGCGTGGCGCGGTGGCACCCGGAGGGCCAGGCGCGCGGCACCGTGGTGCTCGCGCAAGGTCGCGCCGAGTTTATCGAGAAGTATTTTGAAACCGTGGCGGAGCTTCTCACGCGCGGGTTTGCTGTCGTCACGTTTGACTGGCGCGGGCAGGGGCTGTCCACCCGCGCGGTCGCCAATCCGCGCAAAGGTCATGTAGACGATTTTGTTCTCTTCGAGCGCGATCTCGAGGCCGTGTTTACGCAAGCTGTGCAGCCCTTCTGCCCACCGCCCTATTTCGGCCTCGCTCATTCCACCGGCGCGTCCATCATGCTGCAGCAGGCGCGGCGCAATGCGTCTCCCTTTGCGCGGCTCGTGCTGTTGTCTCCACTGATCGATATTCGAGATCTCTTTCTGCCGCAGGGCGCGCGATTGCTCGCCGATTTTCTCAATGTGCTGGGGCTTGGCGGGGCGTTTATCCCCGGTGGCAGCCCCAAGTCCATCATGTCAAAGCCATTCAAGGGCAACAGACTCTCGTCTGATCAGCGTCGCTACGCGCGCAATGCAGCGCTTGTCGACGCAGCGCCGCAACTTGCGATTGGCGATCCCACAGTCGGCTGGGTCCATGCGGCGTTCCGGCAGATCGACGATTTCGCAGACCCCGATTATCCGCTGCGCACCCTGCCGCCGGTTCTCATCATCGCGGCGGGCGGCGATGGCATTGTCTCGACGCCAGCTATCGAGCGATTTGGGCAGCGCCTCAAGGCCGGGCGCGTTCTTGTGATCGAGCACGCGCGGCATGAAATTTTGCAGGAAAGCGACGCCATTCGCGGCCAGTTCTGGGCGGCGTTTGATGCGTTCGTGCCTGGCGAAAGCATCGCCGATGAGCCGCACACAGAGCGTGGCGAACACGCAGGCTAGTTGAACGGATCAAGCAGCGGGCCAACATGCGGCGTTTCGGAAAATTGCTCGATGCGGTCAGCCCAGGCATTCGCCTTGTCGGCATCCATGACGCTTGTCGCCGCAGAAATGAATTTGCGGCGCACATCCTGAAACGAGAGCGGCCGCAGCGCGTGACCCAGCGGCGCATGTGTTTCTCGCGTGAAAATTTGTCCGCCCGCGTTGACTGTGATGCGTGAGGACGGGGCGCCGGGGAAGGCTTCGCTGAAAGCGGCGTCCGGCTCTACACGCACGCGCGCCGCCATCTCACGGACGCGTTCATCCCACAGTGTTTCATGCAGACAGTGCGGGCCAAACGCGCCGTGCGTGAGCACATGCGCGATCATGAATGGCAGCGAGTGATCAGCTGTTTCGTGATTCTGCGGGCGCCATTTGTCGGGCGTGTCCGCCACGTAACGCATGGCGAAATCGTAGATGTCGACGCAAACGCTTTCGAGTCCCGCGTTCGCGCCGAGGGCTTGTGAAATGTCCTGATGAAGTTGCAGCGCAAGTTCAATCGGGCCTTGCGCGTGATAAATCGCGGGAAAATATTTGATGCTCGAATCGCCCGAGCGATCGCGTTTTGCATCCAGCTCGAGATCAAGCGGACCTGAGATGCGCGGCGCAAAACCGTACACGCCTTCAAACACCGGGTCGGGGCCTGTGCGCCCTGCGCGGGCGAGCAACACGTCAAATAGCGCATGACGCACGCCGACAGCTGACGCCACGCCCTTCCATGTGGAGGCTTTGCCGACGCGACCCATCAGCATGGGCGCGTTGAGCGCGGTCAGCGTAAGCGCCTGCGTGATTTGCGCGGGCTTCATGTCGAGCGCCAGCGCCATGGACAAAGATGCGCCAAACGCCACGAAGACAGCAGGGTCCCAGCCGCGCTCAATGGCGTTCGCAGCGTCGCAGAGATCGAGCATCAGATGATTGCCAATGGCGATGGCGCGCAACGTGTCGTGACCGTTGCGTCCGGCAAATTGCGCACAGGCCAGCGCCCCGGCGAAAAAGTCTGACGGATGGCCGCCGTTCTTGCCGACGTACGTGTCGTTCCAGTCGAGTTGGCGGATGAGACAGGCGTTGAGAAAGGCTGCGCCTTCAAGGCTCGCGCGGCCGCCGCCAATCAGCGTGCAGGGTCCGCTTGAATCAAGCGCGCCGGGGAGGGCTTTGAGCGCCGCGAATTCCTTCGTTTGCACTGCTCCGATGGCGCAGGCCATCGAATCCATCAGACGCGTTGTCGTCGCGCGCGTCTCCGCTTCGGTCAGATCGCGCGCGTTCTTCGCAAGCGCGAAATCCATGATGCGCGCAAGCAGCGTGTCGGAGATTGCGTCGTCGTCGCTCTCAGACATGGCTGGAGCCTGCAGTGATGCGCGCGTGCAGGTTCATGCCCCCGCCAGCAGTTTCATTGCTTGCTCGTGCAAGTGCGGGTCGCCTGCGGCGATGATCGCGCCGCCGTTCGCCGCTGTGCCGCCGTCCCACGACGTGATGACGCCGCCCGCGCCTTCAATGATCGGGATGAGCGCGACGATGTCGTAGGCGTTCAGGCCGCTTTCAATCACGAGATCGATGTGGCCAGAGGCCAGCATGCAATACATGTAGCAATCGCCGCCATAGCGTGAGAGGCGAACTTCTTTCTCAACGCGTTGATAGGCGTCGTGTGTACCCGCAGCGAGCAGGGCGGGATGCGTGGTCAGCAATGTGGCCTCGGCAAGCGAGGCGCATTTGCGCGTCATCAGCTTGCGTTCGGTTTTGTCGCCGTTGCGTCCGGGGCCGCGCCACAAAGCGCCTGCGCCATCGCCAATGAACGCCTCGCGCGTGAAGGGTTGATGCATCATGCCGTAGCAAGGCGAACCGTTGTGCGTCAGTCCGATCAGCGTGCCCCATGTGGGAAAGCCGGAGATAAAACTCTTGGTGCCATCGATGGGATCGAGAACCCACACGAATTCCGAATCGGGCGCGTGGTCGTCAAATTCCTCGCCGATGATTCCATGGCCGGGAAGTTCGCGCAGGATGAGACGTCGCATCGCGGTTTCCGCCGCGCGGTCGGCCTCCGTCACAGGATCGAACGCGCCGCCGTTAGACTTGTCCGCCGTGTGCATGGACGACCGGAAAAACGGCAGGATCGCGTCTGCTGACACGCGCGCCAGTTCTTCGACGAAGGCTGAGAAGTCGACCGGTTTCATTCCATCCGCTTTGGGCTAGTGCGCGCCGCATAAGGAGCGCCTCGAACAATAATCTACGCGTGGCGTCGAAGACATACATGAGCCCGGTCTCGCGCGCACGCCCCTGGAAAAATTTGCGAGGGTTCACGCTTCCAGTTCAGCTTGTGCTCACGTCGGCGCCTGTATCTGGCGGCGCCTGATGCTCCCCTTCAGAATGCGTGAAAAATCATGCAGTTGCGTGATTATCTCGAAATAGTGCGATGCAACATAAAAACCGCTTGTCTTTTGTGCGATGCACACTTATTTTGTTGCAGTGCAACAACGTTGTTGTCGCCGTGCCCTTCTTGGGCGTTTCCTCCCTTGACTTGGGGCCGCTTGCTCAGCAGGCGGCCTCCTTTCTTTTAAGGGTAGCGTCCTGTCTTTTTAAGGTATCGGTCCTGTCTTTTCAGGGTGGCGATCGTAGGGCGGCGCACGCTATTCCGCTGCAGCGCGGCTATTTCGGCGGGCGAGATCTTCTGACAGCAAATTGCCGAGTTCGCCCAGCGCGTCCGCCATGTCCTGCGCCATCGTCGTAAAGCGCGGACGGCGCTCGAGCGTGCGCTCATCCATATAAAGGCCGCGGTTTACCTCGATTTGCAGCGCGTCGCATGAGCGGGAAATCGAGCCAAAATACTCGGTGATATATCCACCCGCGTAGGGTTTGTTGCGCTGGACCTTGTAGCCGCGGCGGCGCAGGGAGTCCTCCACGCATTCCA
The DNA here is from genome assembly GCA_947498445.1 of Beijerinckiaceae bacterium. GTDB lineage: Bacteria > Pseudomonadota > Alphaproteobacteria > Rhizobiales > Beijerinckiaceae > Terripilifer. The sequence goes on along the minus strand of CANMLK010000073.1, from coordinate 3,070 downwards.
CGTAGCGCACATCGCAACTTGTCCCGAAGCGGTCGCCGATCACCACGTCGGGTCGGCGCAAGTCGTCGATGGTGGCCGTTCCGTCCGGCCCTGTCGTGGAGGGCATGGAGTGACAGTCCACCAGCAACGCGTCGCCATGCTGGGCGTGGGCGCGGGTGACAAGCTCGCGCAACGCCCGATGGTAAGGCCGGTAAAGTGTTTCAATCCGGATGAGCGCTTCCTCGACTGGCAATTTCTCGGCGTAGATTTCCTGCGCCTCGCCAACGACGCGCGCAATTGTGCCCAGGCCTGCGGCGACCCGGATTGATCGCGCGTTCACGTAGGAGGGCAGCCGCCCGTCAAACATGCGCGGATCGAGCTCATAGGGCTCGCGGTTCACGTCCAGATACGCTCGGGGAAACAGAGCCTTGAGCATGGGCGCACCGTGTTGCGCGCAGCCAGCGAACAGGGTGTCCACGTGCGCGTCTTCCGAACGCCGCAGGGCAAACGGCGTCAGGCGCGAAGAAGCGAGAAAGCGCGCCGGATATGTGCTCCCGGAATGGGGTGAAGAGACCACCATGGCCGAGGCGCCGACGGTTGGCTCCACGATCAGAAGGGGCGGATGGAGTTCAGGCTCAACAGGGGCGAGGCTGGTTGCGCCGGCAAGCGCGGCGGAAAATGGCGAATTGCGGGGGGCGTCGACCATCGGGACTCCTCACAATCGTGTATCGCCCGCCAGCGTGCGCATGTCGAGACGTAAGATTGACGCGTCCTTCCTGTGGAAAGATGCCAGTAACTTTACCGGAAAATCCTGAGCTTTCACCACTCGTTAAGCAAACGGATGCTTTATGAAACCAGATGAATTTAAGAGGAATCCATGAACGAGACCGTCGAGGCGTCGATGCGCATCCTGCTTGCGGAGGACGACAACGATATGCGCCGTTTTCTCGTCAAGGCGTTGCAAAATGCTGGTTACGAGGTGGCTTCATTTGATAACGGCCTCTCGGCCTATAACAGGCTTCGAGAAGAACCCTTCGAGCTTCTGCTGACCGATATCGTGATGCCCGAGATGGACGGAATCGAACTCGCCCGCCGCGCGACGGAGCTCGACCCGGACATCAAGGTGATGTTCATCACGGGCTTTGCCGCGGTTGCGCTCAATCCCGACAATAACGCCCCCAAGGACGCCAAAGTGCTGTCGAAGCCCTTCCATCTGAAGGACCTCGTCAGCGAAGTGCAGCGCCTGCTGGCGGCGTAAAGACAGTCCCGAGTTGACTTGACGATGGGTCCGGCGAACAATTCCTGAAAATGAAATCAGGGAGGGTTCGGCGTGTTCTGCTCGCGATTCACGACGCTGCTGGCGCACACATTCGTTTTGTGCGGCGCTGCGTTCGCGCAAACTGGCGCTTCAGTCGATCCGTTTTATGCCGACCGCAAGGTGCAGATGGTCATTCCATCGTCGCCAGGCGGGGGCTATGATTTGTACGGGCGGATTTTTGCGCGCCACATGGGTAAGCACATTCCGGGCAATCCCGCTTTCGTGCCAGCCAACATGCCGGGCGCCTCGGGCGTCGTCGCAGCCCAATACATTTTCAGCGCTGCGCCGCAGGACGGATCGGTGCTCGGGCACTTTTATGCAACGGCGATTATCGATCCCGTGGTCAATGCGCAAAGTCGCGCGAAATTCGATCCCAACAAGTTCACGTTTATTGGCAGCGCGACCGCCGAATCGTCGATCTGTTATGTCAGCGCCAAATCGCGTGTGAAGCGGTTTGAGGATGCGATGACCCACGAGGTCATCCTCGGTTCGACCGGCGCGCGCGGCAAGAGCAGCGATTATCCGAACGCGTACAATTCTCTTCTGGGCACGAAGTTCAAGGTCGTCACCGGTTACCCCGGCATCAACGAGATCGGATTGGCGATTGAGCGGGGCGAGATTGATGGAACCTGCGGCTCAAGCTGGTCCGTGATGACGACTGGCCGACCACATTGGCTGGCTGATGGCGTCATGCGAATCATCGCGCAGGAAAACAACGAGGCGCATCCGGACGTGGCCAAGCTGGGCACGCCGCTGACGCGTTCGTTCGCAAAGTCGGATGAAAGTTCGCAAGTACTCGAATTCATGTATGCGCAAGCGGCGTTCGGACGACCTTTCGCCATGGGGCCCAATGTTCCACCCGCGCGGGTTGACGTCATGCGCAAGGCGTTTCTCGCAGTGATGGACGATCCCGAACTTCGCGGCGAAGCTGAACGCATGAAGCTGGAATTTTCAAATCCTATGGATGGGCCCGCGCTTCAGGCCGCAGTGGCGCGGCTGACTGCGACGCCCAAGAGGGTCATTGACGCAACCAACCGCGCTATCGGTGTGAATTAATCAGCGCGTGGTCGATGATCCGGCGCCCGGGGTAGCGCCGGATGACGGAGTCGCGCTCGGCATTGTCGAGCTCGAGTCGGCGCTGTTGGCTGGCTTTTGTATCTCACGGAACATCGTCAGCGCCGCGTCCACGCATTCGCGCGTTGAATCATCGTCGCCGCAGTCGACGCGGAACTCCATGTCGCCGCTTTTCAGATAAAATGTTGCGGCGCGCGTGTGCCGACTGTTGTGGTGGGACTCGTCCCGGTCCCAGTCGCCTGATCGTTGCGAGCGTTCGGACCCATAGCCGCCTGAATTCTGGTTTCGCGAGTCGTAGCCGCGCGAATCGTGGCTTCGCGAATCATAACCTTTGTCGCGGCCTTCATCGCGGTTGCGATCATCGTAGGAAGATTGGGCGAATGCAGAGCCTGCGGCGACGCAAAGTCCCAGTGCAGGGATTGCCATGCGCATTAAGGCCTCCTTGGATTTTGTGACACGTTCGGTGTGGTGACGTTTGGCGCATCTCCACGAGAGTTTGCGCGAACGTTCAGGCCAACGGGGCGGGCGGGAGGCCGTTCCCCATTACGTGGGCTATCCTGGAGGCTGGCGGAGCGCTGCTTCAGCCCGGACCTTCAGCTATTCTGACAATCGCGTCCGCAAACTTACCTGCGCCTTGCGCGGTCGCGGCGCATTGGGTATAGACGCCCCATTCCGCCGGCGGTTTTCCGCCGACATCGG
>CANMLK010000072.1 GCA_947498445.1 Beijerinckiaceae bacterium | reverse complement strand
TCTTGCCCTTGTAAAAATCGGCGATCTGATCGGCGCTCGCTCCGCCCGAAAGCGACGAGCTTGCCACTGCAACTGCGCTGACAATAGCCGACTTGATTGAGATGTGCATGACGGCCCTCCCGACAACCGCTGACTTTCTGCAGCGTTATTTGTTGATGGCGACCATAGTTGAGCGCCCCGGGGGCGTCAACGAGAGCGCCAGCGTTGCGCAAGGCTTCTTCGCGCTCTAGCATGGCGCGAAATACGAACCTTCGGGAGGCGCCAAATGCCGCAGCGAGTCGGCCTCATCATTCCGTCGTCAAACCGCATGGTCGAACAGGAGATGCTCGGGTTCTATCCTGACGGCGTGGTGGCGCACGTCAATCGCCTGCGCATGACCGGGCCGAACAGAAAACCGCTGCATGACCTGCTGCCCGACGTGGAGCGCGCTTGCGCAGAACTCCTCGATGCAAAATGTGAAGTCATCGCATTTCACTGCACGGCGAACTCGATGGCGGAGGGCAGCGAAGGCGAAGCTTCCCTGCTGGACGCTTTGCGCCGCAGCGGCGCGCCAAAGGTCGCAACCACGTCAACGGCTGTCATGAATGCGCTTGAAACGCTCAACGCCAAAAGCATCGCGCTCATTACGCCCTACAGCCAGCAGGCGACCGAGGAAGAAACCCACTTCTTTGACGAGGCAGGCGTGGCCATCTCCTACGCCAAAGGGTGCGACCGTGGCGGCAGCGACGCCTATTGCGCGACCCCACCCGCATTCTGGAGCGCGGAAGTCGCAGCGCTGCCGCACAAGAATTTCGACGCGCTGTTCCTCTCCTGCGCCAACATCGCTTGCATCGGCCTTGTGGACGAGATGGAGAAGAGCCTTGAGCGGCCCGTCATCACCAGCAATCAGGTCGTGATCTGGGAAACCCTGCGCCTGCTCGGCTGGCAGGGCGCGCTAAAGCCGCCGGGCCGCATTTTCAGGACGAATTGAGGCTTTATCCAGCGCTCCAGTTTGCTATTGTGTCCGCGCACGCGACAAAGAAACGAGCGCGGCGAAGGGAGGACGTCATGAAACTCACGCAAGGTCTGCTCGCCCTGACGGCATTCAGCGCGCCATTCATCAGCGCGCCATTAACCAGCTCATTCGCCGACGAAGCGGCTTTCTTCAAGGACCGTCAATTGCGGATCGTCGTCGGCTCGGCTGCGGGCGCTGGGTACGATCTGAACGCGCGCCTGTTCGCTCGCCACTTTCCGGCGCACCTGAAAGGCAACCCGACCATCATCGTTCAAAACCAGGTGGGTGCTGGCAGCGTCATCATGGCGAACTCGCTTTACAACACAGCGCCCAAAGATGGCAGCGTCATCGGCGCGGCCATCAATGGCATGCCTTCTGCTGCGCTGTTCACGCCGGACGTGGTTCAATTCGATCCGCGCAAGTTCAACTGGATCGGCAGCACCAACCGCGACACGCAGATCACCTATGTGTGGCACACCGCGCCTGTAAAAACGCTGGCGGACTTAATGACCACGGAAGTTGTGGTCGGCGCCACCTCGCCCGGCACGACGCAATATGAATATCCGATTGTCGCCGCCAAATTGCTCGGTCTGAAATACAAGATTGTCTCGGGTTACAAGGGCACGACAGACGTTCATCTTGCGATGGAGCGAGGCGAACTGCAGGGCATCGGCGCCAACGCCTGGCTGAGCCTCAAGACGCTGAACAAGAACTGGCTCGATGAAAAGAAGATCATCCCCATCGTGCATTTCAATTTTGAGCGGCATCCCGACCTCCCCAATGTCCCGACCATTTTCGATGTCACTAAAACGGAATCAGACCGGCAGGCGCTTGGCTTGATGGTCGGGCGCCTCGAATATGGCCGTCCCTTCTTCGTGCCCCCCGGCGTGCCGCAAGCGCGCGTGGACTACTTGCGCCGCGCTTTCGACGCGACGATGAAGGACCCCGCCTTTCTCGCCGAGGCGGAAAAGACAAAGATCGATGTTGACGCGATAACCGGCGAACGCGTCGCCAAACTTGTCGATGAAGCCATGGCGACACCGAAAGATGTTGTCGCCCGCATACGCGAGGCGCTCGCCTCGGGAGGAAAATAATTCGCGATGAATCAATCCGGAGGCGCATTCTACAGACTGGCCGTCGATATTGGCGGCACATTTACCGATGTTGTTCTTGAAACGCCTGATGGCTGGGCCTCCGGCAAAGTGCTGACAACCGGCAAGGCGCCCGAAGAGGGCGTCGTTGCAGGCCTTCAATTCGTCCTCGACAAAGCTGGCGTCACTGCGGACAAGCTGGATTTCATCATCCACGGCACCACGCTTGCGACAAACGCGATCATCGAGCGGCGCGGCGCGCGCACTGCGCTGATCACGACGCACGGATTCCGCGACACGCTGGAATTCGCGTTCGGCCAGCGGTTCGATCAATACGACCTAGAACTGGAGCGCCCCGAACCGCTGATCGCACGGCCATTGCGGTTTGAAGCGCGCGAGCGCGTGGCCGCGGATGGCTCCGCGCTTGTTGCATTGGACGAGTTCGGCGTGCGCGAACTGGCGCACAAACTGCGCGAGCTGGACATTGAATCAGTCGCCGTCTGCTTCATGCATTCGTACCGCAATGGCGCCCACGAACGCCGCGTGCGCGAAATCCTGAACGAAGAAGCGCCCGGCCTGTTCGTCAGTCTCTCGCACGAAGTCTGCCCCGAGATCCGCGAATACGAGCGCACCTCGACGACGGTGGCCAACGCCTATGTGCAGCCGCTGATGGCGACCTATCTCGGCAAGCTCGATAAATGCCTGCGCGATCTTGGCGCGCGCTCGCCTCTGCTGATGATAATGTCGAGCGGGTCATTGACATCGATCGAGACCGCGCAACGCTTCCCCATCCGCCTCGTTGAATCCGGCCCTGCCGGCGGCGCCATTCTCGCGCGTCAGATCGCGATGGAGCTTGGCGCCTCGCGCGCAGTAGCGCTCGATATGGGCGGCACGACTGCGAAGATCATTTTGCTGACGGACTTTGAGCCGCGCCACGCGCGATCCATGGAAGTCGCGCGCGCATACCGCTTTCTGCCGGGCAGCGGCCTGCCCCTGCGCATTCCCGTCATCGAGATGATCGAGATCGGCGCTGGCGGCGGCTCCATTGCCCATGTGGATGAACTTGGCCGCATTGCAGTGGGCCCGGAAAGCTCGGGCTCATCGCCCGGCCCCGCCTGCTACGGCCTGGGCGGATCGCGCCCCACCGTCACCGACTCCGACCTGCTGCAGGGCAAGCTCGATCCCGACGCATTTGCAGGCGGAACCATGCGCCTCGACACGCAAGCGGCGCGCGCTGCGGTGGAGGCCCATGTCGGCGCACCCATAGGCGTGGGTTGGGCGGACGCGGCTGCAGGCGTGTGCGAAATCGTTGACGAAAACATGGCGAACGCGACGCGCGTTCACGCGGCCGACGCCGGCGAAGAACTGGAATCGCGCATGCTCATCGCCACGGGCGGCGCCGGCCCGCTTCATGCGGCGCGCATCGCCGAAAAGCTCGGCATGGGAACAGTCGTCATTCCAAAGGCGGCAGGCGTTGGCTCAGCATTTGGCTTTCTGAAAGCGCCCATCGCCTATGAGGCCGTCCATTCGCAGATCGCACACCTCGCCAAGTTCGATGCAGACGCCGTAAACAAAGGCTTCGCCAACCTGCGCACCGAGGCCGAAAAGGTTGTCCGGCTCGCGTCTGGCGACCGGCTGCTGCGCGAACGTCGCTTTGCAGACATGCGCTATCGCGGACAAGGCCATGAGCTCGCCGTGGAACTGCCCGCCCGCGTTTACGAGAACGCCGACGGCGCAGCCCTCACCGAGATTTTCGAGGCGCAATATCAGAAGAGCTACGGCCGCCGCATCCCCAATCTCACGGTTGAAGCGCTGACATGGACGCTGGTTCTCTCGGCGCAGGACGATGAGAGCGTCGCCAACGCATCCACGCCCGAGCCCGCGCCATCAGTCGCGCCCATTGCGCGCACGACGCAGGTGTTCGACGCAGAGGTCGGCGACTTCGTCACAGCGAGCGTCATTGCGCGCGACGCCCTGCCTCCCGGTGCGCGTTTCGATGGTCCGGCTCTTGTCGTCGAGGATCAGACAACGATCTGGGCGCCATCGAGCTTTGAAGGCCGTATTTCAACCGGCGGCCACGTCATTCTTCAGCGGAAGTCAAACGCATGAGCGACAAGTTCAACCTCATCCGCCATCAAGTGATGTGGGATCGGCTGATCTCGTTGGTGGAGGAGCAGGCTCGCACGCTGATGCGCGTCGCCTTCAGCACCGTTGTGCGCGAAGCTGGCGATTTGTCTGCCGGCATCTTTGACATTCAGGGCCGTCTGCTCGCGCAAGCGGTCACGGGAACGCCCGGCCACATCAATTCAATGGCGCGCGCGATCAATGATTTTCTCAGCGTCTTTCCGCCCGACAAAATGACCGCTGGCGACGTTTACTTCACCAATGACCCGTGGCGCGGCACCGGCCATCTGTTCGACTTCATGGTCGTCACGCCCACGTTCAAGGACGGCAAGCTCGTTGCGCTTTTCGCTTGCACCGCGCACGTGGCGGACATTGGGGGCAATGGGCCAGATCCCAATTCGCGCGACGTTTTCGCCGAAGGTCTGTTCATTCCCATCATGCCGCTGGTGAATGCGGGCGAGATCAACCACTGGCTGATGAAACTGCTTCTCGCCAACAGCCGCGAGCCGGAAAAACTTGAAGGCGATGTCTACGCGCTGATCGCAAGCAACGAGGCAGGCGGCAAGCGCCTCACCAAAATGATGGACGAGTACAAGCTCGAGACGATTGACGAGCTTGCAGCGCATATTCTCACCGCCAGCGACCGCTCAATGCGTGAGGCGATCGCCAAATTGCCGAAAGGAACGTGGCGCCATTCAGTTACGATCGACGGCTTTGCTGATCCGGTGGAATTGTGCGCAACGCTCACCATCGACGGGCAGACGATCCACATCGATTTCACAGGCACCTCGCCGGTGTCGAAATACGGCATCAATTGCCCAATTGGCTATACGCACGCCTACACGAGCTTTGGCGTGAAATGCCTCGTCGCGCCCAAGCTCGCCAATAACGCTGCGGTGCTTGACCGCATAGTCGTCACGGCGCCTGAAGGAGTCATCGTCAACGCGCCCTACCCGGCGCCGGTAACTGCGCGTGCGCTGATCGGCCAGATGTTGCCCGATCTCGCCTTCGGCTGTTTCGAGAAAGCCACCCCCGGCCGCGCACCGGCGGAGGGAACGGGCGCCAGCTGGTCGCTGCGATTTGGAGCGGGCCCCGGCGTCACCGGCCAAGGCGGAAAGGGCACGCCGTTCCTGTCACAGAATTTCCAGAGCGGCGGCATGGGCGCCCACTGGCTGCACGACGGCATGGCCGCGACGCCCTATCCATCAGGCGTCAAAGCCATCTCGGTTGAAATTACGGAGGCGCTGACGCCGTTGGTTTTCTGGCGCAAGGAGCTTCGCCGCGATTCCGGCGGCGCGGGCGTCTTTCGCGGCGGCCTTGGCCAGACGATTGAAGTTGGCAGCCGCGAGGATGCGCCCTTTGCAATTTTCGCCCGGTTCCAGCGCGTGAAATATCCAGCAGCCGGGCGCGGCGGCGGAGCTGATGGCGCGGCGGGCACATTGTCTCTGGCTTCCGGCGCTGCCGTCTTGCCGCGCGGGACGCAGGTCATTCCCGCAGGCGAGCGGCTTGTGGTTGAAATGCCCGGCGGCGGCGGTCTTGGCGAGGCGACGCAGCGCGATCCTGCAGCGGTCGCCTACGATGTCGCGAACGGCTATGTTTCGCGGCAAGCCGCGCGCGACCATTACAAGGTTGTCATCGCAGAGGATGGACAGGTTGACGAAGCGCTCACCGCGCAGGCCCGCACTGCAAAACCGGAGCGCGCACATGTCTGAACTCAAGGACGAAGTCGCCATCGTAACGGGCGCCAGCGTTGGCCTTGGCCGCTCCATGGCGCTGGCTTTGGCCGATGCCGGGACGCGCGTGGTGCTCGCTTCACCGCAAACATCGTTGTTGCAGGAGGTCGCGGACATCATCGCGGCAAAGCATGGCCGCGGCCGTGCGCTTGCGGTGACGACCGACATCACGGATCGCGCCCAATGCGACGCATGCGTGCGCCAGACAATCGAAGCGTTTGGCCATGTCGGCATTCTCGTCAACAACGCGCGTCGGGAGCAGCGCGGGCCGGGGCTGCCAAGCAATGGCAACAACATGGCGTTCTGGGACTCAAATCCGGATGTCTGGATTCAGGCGCTCAACGTGAATGTCGGCGGCTCGTTTCTCATGGCGCGCGCCGTTGCACCGCACATGATCGCGCGCGGCTGGGGCCGCATCATCAACATCTCCACGTCGCTCGACACCATGCAGCGCAAGAACAACTCGCCCTATGGCGTTACAAAGGCCGCCCTCGACGCCGCGTCGCTCATCTGGGCGGCGGATCTTGAAGGCACGGGCGTGACGGTCAACATTCTCCTGCCGGGCGGCATGGTGGACACCGACGGCACGCGCCCCTCAACGCCGCAGCGTCCGACGTTACCGGTGGAGGTGATGAATCAGTCCCTTCTCTGGCTCGCCTCTCCGGCGTCGCAGGGCCATACAGGTGAGCGTTACGTCGGCAGAAACTGGCGGCTAGACGTGCCGCCCGATCAGGCTGCGGCGGGCGCACTTGAATTGCCTGCGCTCCGGCCGCCTCCGCTGCGCACGTAAATGGGCGATTGACAAGGCTGGCGCCTCCAACGCTCATACGGGCCAAATCCGGAGTCCAACGTCACATGGCCGAGCGTCTTTCTGTCTCCAAGGATCGCCTCCGCGTCCTGCTGCTCGAAAACATCAATCCCAGCGCTGTCGAGCTCTTTCGGGCGGCGGGGTATTCCAACCTCACGCATCTGACGAAGGCGTTGGACGGCGACGAGCTGAAAGAAGCGATTCAAGGCGTCCATATGCTGGGAATTCGCTCGCGCACGCAGCTGACGCGTGACGTGCTCTCGGCGGCCGACCGGTTGATTGCGGTGGGATGTTTCAGCGTCGGCATCAATCAGGTCGATGTGGACAGCGCGCGCGTTGCGGGCGTTCCAGTTTTCAACGCGCCGTTCTCCAATACCCGCAGCGTGGCGGAACTGGTGATTGGCGAGATCGTCATGCTGCTTCGGCGCATCATCCCCCGCTCTGTCGCCGCACATGCCGGCGGATGGGACAAGTCAGCCGAGCAAAGCTACGAAGTGCGCGGCAAGACCCTTGGCATCGTTGGCTACGGCAACATTGGTTCGCAATTATCGAACCTCGCCGAAGCCATGGGCATGCGCGTGATCTATTTCGATCTGAGCGACAAACTGCGCCACGGCAACACCGAGCCTGTTGAAAGCCTGAACGAACTGCTCGGCCAAAGCGATGTCGTCAGCCTGCATGTCCCTGAAACGCCCGCGACCTTTAACATGATCGGGGAAGCGCAGCTCCGCTCCATGAAGCGCGGCGCATACTTCATCAACAACAGCCGCGGCACCGTGGTTGATCTCGACGCGCTTGCGCGCGTGCTGCGCGAGGGTCACCTGAGCGGCGCAGCCGTCGACGTCTTTCCCGTTGAGCCATCCTCTAACAAAGAGAAGTTCGTCTCCCCGCTGCAGGGGATCGAAAATGTCATCATCACGCCACACATCGGCGGCTCGACGGAGGAAGCGCAAGATCGCATCGGCGGCGAAGTCGCCAAGAAGCTGATCGAATATAGCGATGTGGGCTCCACCGTCGGCGCGGTTAATTTTCCTCAGGTTCAACTGCCGCAGCGCCCCACCGGCACGCGCTACATCAACGTGCATCGCAACGTGCCAGGCATGTTGAACAATCTGAACGCGGTTTTCGCGCAGCGTAAACACAACATCACGTCACAATACCTGCAGACGTTCTCGGACATCGGCTACGTCGTGATTGATGCGGAAGGCGACCAGAGCGAGGCGCCGTCTATTCTCGACGAGTTGCGCACGATCGAAGGAACGCTGCGCGCGCGCATCCTCTACGAACGCGCCTGAGCGCGTTCAGCCCGGCGCAAGCGCACCATCCGCAAACACACTGAGACGACCCAGCGGCAGGACCAACCAGGACTCATCGCGCGTGAGCGGCGCGCTCGCAACCACGGCGACGCGGTCATTAGGCGTCGTCACCTGCGAAAAATCGACCTGCAGATCTTCATCAATGAGAGCCGCCCGACCAAAAGGCGCCCGCCGCTCAATGTAATGCAGCGGCTTGGTGCAATAGGCGTAGAGACAGCGCCCTTCGCTGAGCAAAACATTGAGCACGCCCAACGGGGCGAGTTCGCCAAAGAGTTTGGCCAGTTCGATTTCAAGCGCGCGCGGCGATGGCAACGTCGTGAAGCGCGCGCGCAATCGCTCAAGCGTCCAGCAAAAGGCATGTTCGCTGTCAGTGCCGCCGATGGGGTGAAATGCGCCCAGCGGCAATTTCTTGACGCCCTTCAATTGCCCGTTGTGAGCGAAGGTCCACGCCCTGCCCCACAATTCGCGCGTGAAGGGATGCGTATTTTCAAGGCTCACCCGGCCCCGATTGGCGCGTCGCATATGGGCGATGACGATCTTGCTCTGCACTTCGTAATTGCGAAGCAGGCGGGCAATCTCTGAATCTGCGCTGGGTCGGGGATCATGAAACGCGCGGGCGCCGCGTCCCTCGTAGAAGGAAATGCCCCATCCATCGCGATGAGGCCCCGTCGCCCCGCCGCGCCTTGCGAGGCCGGCAAAACTGAAGCGCACATCCGTCGGGACGTTCGCGCTCATGCCAAGCAGTTCACACAAGCAATTCACACATGACTTTTACGCGAGGCGCGCATCCCGGAGTGCAGATGCGGGATGTTTAGACCCCTCACGCAGGCAGGGCAATTGAACCTCTTCGGCAGGCTGGGATCCGGCGGATAATCGTCTCAAGCCAGCAAGGCAGCCGGTTGAGATGGCCCGCCGACGCCATCTTCAAACGCCTCAGCCGCGACGCCCCACAGCGTAACCTGGGAGTCCAGCCGAACGTCCAGCAGGACACTTCGCGCGCGCGGCCGCTCCCCGACTTCATAGATGCAGAGCACGGTGCCCATGGTCTGCGTATTAAGTTTCAGAGCCTCCGCAACTTTCGGAAGCGCCTTCAATCGAACCCGCTGCCCTGTACGCATGTCGCCCTCAAGATCGTTCGCACGCCTGGAGAAATTGGACATGACACACTGCACCATTTATTTTGCTGCAATGCAATAGAACCTTCGTAAAATGTTTACAATTGGTAAAAGCAGTTGCGCATCGAGACTTACGGATACTCGGGACAACGGCCCGAAACGCCGCATGGCTCACAGGTAGCCAAGGAACCAGATCACCAGAATGATCGGAATCGGCACGCCGACAAGCCACAAGATACATCCCCGACCCATATTCAGCCCTTTCATCGGTTTCCAAGGAGGGCTTTCATGCCCCTGATGGCGCCAGCCTACTGGGAGGCCAGCCGTCACCTGAACCGTTGAGACGGGAAATGGTTTCACCAGTTGGCGAGCGAAGATCGCGGACGGCGCGCTCGGGCTGGAGCGCTCCCTCTAGAGGGAGCGCAGCGGGGTGACGATCTCCTGGCCGATTCGCTCCACATTCTCGCTGCTCGGAATCAGCTTGCAGAGAACGAGGTCGAGACCCAGCTCGTGGAAGCGTTTCATCTGCTTCAGCACCTGTTCGGGGGTGCCCATGCAGCCGGCCTTGGTGTTGGGGAGCATCCGGCGCTTCAGCTTGCGCACGTCCCCGTCGGGATCATACTTCAGGATCGTCTGGATGGTCTCTTCGATCGCGCTTTCCTCATCCCTGCCAAGCGCCACAAAGGGATTGATGCCAAAGCGCATCTTGCGACCAAGCCGCTCTGCGCGCTGGGTCATGTCCTTCACGCAATCCTCGATGGCGCGCAGGACGTCGTCCGTCGTTTCCGCCTCCTTGGGATAGTTGATGAACCACCAGTCGCAGGTCTCCGCCACAAATTCCCGGCCGTCGTCGCCAAAACTCACGGAGAAGATTTCGGGCGGCGTCGGCGTCGCCGGCTTCAGCAGCAGCTTGGCGTCCTTGAGCTTGTAGAATTGCCCGTCCATGGAGAAGGATTCGTTTTGCCAGAGCCCGCGCAGGATTTCGATGAATTCCTTCGAGCGCTGGTACCGGTCCGGCCCGCGCAATACGTCCCCGCCGAACATCGTAAACTCTTCATCGAACCAGCCGTTCACGACGTTGAGGGCCATGCGCCCCTTGCACATGCGGTCCAGCGACGCTGACATTTTGGCGGTCAGCACAGGATCGAGCAGCCCCGGATGGACGGCCACCAGCGCGCGCATGTTCTCAAAACGCGAGGCGATGGCCCCGGCGAGAATCCAGGCGGAGAGATCGCTTCCCAGATGCCGCTCGGCGAACAGGCAAAGCTCGAAGCCATTGCGGTCCGCCGTCAACAGAAGATCGGTGGAATGCTCCATCTGCGGGTCGCGCACACCTTCGGGCAACGGCGAAAGCGCCATGGCGTGAGACGAGGCGGTTTGGGGCGACCCCACCGTCGCCATGGGAATTGGCGCATACAAGCCGAAATGCATCTGATACGTTTCCTGAAATCGCTGCTGGCCTGCACCCTATCAATTCGCCAGCGACCAGAGCAACTGCTTGCCTCGTCCGCAACGTGCGTTGATGCGCAGTGACGCACCCAGAGTCCGTCAGCGCAGGCGCTCTTGCGATTTAACCGCAATCAGATGTCGGACACGAGCGCAAAGCCGGCGCCGCGCCGCTCCAGCCTGCCAAAGCCCGGAAAGGAGATGTGAGCGCCCAGAATCAGCAGCCCGTCGTCGACACACATGTCAAAGATGACGCGCCGCGCCTCGGCGGCAGCGCCGGGGTCCATATCATAAGCGACGGCGACCTCAGGGCGCGGGATCTGGATCGCCTCGAAATGGATCGTGTCGCCCCACATGATGGCCTGCTCTCGACCGCACCACACGCGCCAGGTTGTGTGGCCCGGCGTGTGACCCTTGGAAAGTTGCGCGCAAACGCCGGGGTAAACCTCCTGCCCGCGCACAATCCGAAGCCGCTCGCGATAGGGCCGCGTATTGCGCTCCACCAGCGGCAGGTTGCGATCTACGCGCGCGTTGCCCGTGGGCGCCTTGTCGATCCAGAAATTCGCCTCCTCCTCATGCAGAACAAGTTCCGCATTGGGAAAATTCACACCGCCGTCCGCGTTGACGAGCCCGTGCATATGGTCGCTATGCAAATGCGTCAGCAGCACCGCGTCGATGCTTTCCGGCGCAATGCCGATACGCCTCAAGTTGTCGGGCAAAAGCCCGACGCCAGGATAGGTTCGCGTCCCGGCCCCGGCGTCGATCAGCAGCGTCTTGCCCGCGGTGCGCACGACGTATTCATTCACGCTGATGTGGAAGGTTTCCCCATGCGCATGGCCGCAAAGGCGCTCACATTCTGCGGAATTGAGACCAATAGCCTTGTCGGAGTCCGTGGGCAGAAGCCCGTCCGTCACGGCGATAATCTCGATGTCGCCGATGGTGCGGCGAATGCCAGGGTCGTTGCTCGCGTCGCTCACTGGCGGGACTTCGACATGCGCGCGATGACATCCTTCGGCATTTTCGCCGCATCGGACAGAACCTGTTCGATCCGCTGCGCGCTCACAGGGTCGATGGGCAGTTTGGCCTGATTGGCGTCCGACAGGAAGGCGGTGTCCGCCAATGTTTCGCTGAAGGCCTTGCGCAGAATGGCCACCTTGTCCGCCGGAGTATCGGGCGGCGCCATGTAGGGGCGGCCAGTGAGGTTTGGCAGGCCCACAAGTTCCAGCACCTTCCGGTCGGCGTCGCTACGCGCAAACTCGATCAGCAACGGCACGTCGGGCAAATCCTTGTGACGCTTGCTCGCGATCTGCACCAGCGGGCGCCACTTGCCATCACGAATCCAGTCGGTCTTCACCGCGCTCACTGAGGACCAAGTGACGCCGCACGAGCCTTCAAGCTCGCCCTTCTCGATGGCTGCGTAGACATCGCCCAGCCCGCGATAACCCAGGATGAGCTTCATCTTGGTGCCGAGCACGTCATTGCTGACTTTTGCCTCGACCTCTGGCGGCGCGGCAGGGCCCGTTCCGGCGAACGGCGCCTCATGCTTCTGCAAATCGAGAAACTGCTTGGCCTTTGACGTATGCCATACGCCGCAGGTCGATGTGTCCTCGTTTAAACCGCCGATCCAGGCGAACTTCAGCGGATCGAACCGCACGCCTTTTCCATCGTAGAAATATTCGAACGGAGCGCCTGACTCGACGCTGCCCAGAACCGTGCCATCCTTGGGCGCCACGGAATACATGTGGTTGGCGAGGTTCAGGCTGCCCGCGCCGGGCATGTTCTGCACCACGACCGTCGGCGCGCCAGGAATAAACCGGCCGATGTGGCGGGCCAGCACCCGGGCGTACACGTCGTAGCCGCCGCCCGGGGGAAACCCGACCATGATCGTCAGCTGACGGCCCTTGTAGAAATCCGCGCCCGATTGGGCTGTGGCGGACGCAATGCTCCCCACCCCTGCAATCAAAAGGCTCGCCGTCATAGTCAGGCGCTTCATGGAACGTTCCCCCTTATGCTGGCGAACGTCGTCGCCAATCCATTGGAGGCAACATAGGACGCGGGCGCCGCTCGCGGCAACCGCCGCGTAACTGACGCGGGCCATCCTGCC
Organism: Beijerinckiaceae bacterium; assembly: GCA_947498445.1. GTDB lineage: Bacteria > Pseudomonadota > Alphaproteobacteria > Rhizobiales > Beijerinckiaceae > Terripilifer. The sequence continues at coordinate 3,326 of CANMLK010000072.1, read as the reverse complement.
GCTGCGACAAACCGGAGATTGCATGCTATCGCGAAGCTGGATACGCGAGGCGGCGTAAAGCCCGCAAGAATTGGCCGGAGGACGTTGACGTGACAAGCGGTTTGAATGGCGGACGTCCGTTGCGGGCGGCGGTGATTGGCGGCGGCATCGGCGGCCTCGCAGCTGCGAACGCGCTTCATCAGCAAGGCCTCAAGGTCGACGTGTACGAACAAGCCGCCACGCTGGGCGAAGTGGGAGCCGGCATCTTCGTGTACCCCAACAGCCTGCGGCAACTGGAGGCCATGGGCTTCAAGGACGCGCTGGCGAAGGTCGGAGCAAAGGTTGGCCCCGGCTCGCACTATCGGCGGTCGGATGGGACGATTGTAGGCTCCATCGTCACGCAGGACTCAAGCGGCTGGAACGGCATGTATGGCATGCACCGCGCCGACATTCTGAACGCGCTGGCGGCAGCGCTGCCACCGGACTCCATCCATGTCGACCATCGCTGCATCGGCTTTTCACAAACGAACGACTGCGCCACGGTGAATTTTGGCAACGGCCGCGCGGTCGAAGCCGACGTGGTCATCGCCGCCGATGGCATAAGGTCTGCACTGCAGCCGTTTGTAGTGGAGCCTTCGCCCCCGGAATATTCGGGCTTCCGCGCCTACCGTGGCCTGATCGACCGCAAAAGCCTCGACGCATGGCCCGATCAAACCCATCAAGTCTGGATGGGCGAGGGCAAGCACTTCATGGTGTTCCCCGTGCGCAGCGGGACTCTTCTCAACTACGTCGGCTTTGTGCCGCTTGACATCGAGACGGTGGAATCGTGGTCAGCCATTGGCGATCGCGACCAGCTGGCCGCCTCATTTGCCGGCTGGGACCCGAACATCGAAAAATTGCTCGCAAAGGTTGAAACCTGCTTCTGGTGGGGCCTTTTCGACCGCAAACCACTGCGCACTTGGTGCAATGGGCGTCTCACTCTCCTTGGCGATGCGGCCCATCCCATGCTCCCCCATCTGGGCCAGGGCGGCAATCAGGCGATTGAAGACGGTGTGGCGCTGGCGATTCTACTTGCCGGTCGCAGCGCCAGCGACGTTCCCGCAACCCTTCGCGCCTACGAAGACCTGCGCCGCCCCCGCGCCAGCATGGTGCAATCGGAATCACGACGGAACGGCATGCGATACGATTCCCTCTACCCCAGCCTCGAAAAGCGGGACGAGGAAATTCGCAACATAGCCGCGCTCAGACTGAGCCTTTACGACTACGACGTCGCCAAGGCGGCGCATGAAGTTGCTCAAGCCTGATCCGACAAAAAGTAGATGTAACGCCGAAGAAGGCGAAGCTCTGTCACACGTCTATTGCAAATGGTCGCTAGTGCTCCCTCCGGGATAGACCATCGGAGACGCGAACATGCTGCATCAGGAAAACGCTCACGAACGTGAAGCCGGCGACGAGCCGATGTGCAACGACTCTCCCAACAGGACGTTCGACGACGTGGCGCAGGCCTATCTCTCACGTCGCGCCCTTTTTGTGGGCGCGGGCGCACTGGCCCTGACCGCAGCCCTGTCGGGCGCAGCGCGCGCCAACAACGCCGCCGCAGCGGCAGAAGGCAAAGCGCCCTCCAGGCTCCTTGGTTTTGAACCTGTCGCGTCGGGCATGGCCGACACCATTACCGTCCCGAAAGGCTACCGCAGCCAGGTGTTCGCGGCTTACGGCGAACCATTGTCGGGCGCCGCGCCGTTCTCGCTTTCATCATCAGGCGCCGATCAGGAAAAGCAGATCGGCATGCACCACGACGGGATGCATTTTTTCCCCATCGACGGCAGCTCCACCGACGGTTTGCTTGTCATCAATCATGAATACGTCGAGCCGCGCTTTCTGCACGCCTCCTATGCGGGGAAACCAGCCGGCGTTGATGACGTCCTCACGGAAAACAACGCGCGCGATCCCGATCATGTGCTGAAAGAAATCAACGCCCACGGCGTATCTGTTCTGCGCGCCACGCGCGGCGCAGATGGTCGATGGAGCCTGGCGCCCGACGCCCGCGCGCGCCGCATCACCGGCGGCACGCCAATGGAGTTCGCCGGCCCTGTTCGCGGGTCCGATCTTGTCAAGACAAAGTACAGCCCGGACGGTGTACGCGTGCGCGGCACGCTCAATAATTGCGCTCATGGCGTAACGCCGTGGAACACATATCTGACCGCCGAGGAAAACTGGGCCTCTTACTTCCGCAATGGCGCGCAGGCGGATGGAAAACCCGCGCTGCCCCGCGAGCAGGCGCGTTATGGCGTGAGGCCCACGCGCTCGCGTTATGGCTGGGAATTAGCCGCCAATCGCAACGATGAATACATCCGTTTCGATGCAACCGCGTCAGGCGCCGACGCCACGCAAGATTATCGCAACGAGCCCAACGGCTTTGGCTGGATGGTCGAGATCGACCCCTTCAACCCCGCCGCAACACCCATAAAGCGCACAGCCCTTGGCCGTTTTGCCCATGAAGGCGTGGTGTTTGCGCCAGCGCTCGAAGGTCGCCCTGTTGTCTGCTATTCGGGCGACGACGCGCAATTCGAATACATCTACAAATTCGTTTCGGCCAAGCCCTATATGGCGGCCACCGCGAACGGCTCCCTTCTCGACGAGGGAACACTCTACGTCGCAAAGTTCAATGATGACGGAAGCGGCGAATGGCTGCCGCTCATTCATGGACAAGGCCCACTGACAGCCGCCAACAACTTCGCCAATCAGGCTGACGTGCTTGTGAATACGCGTCTGGCTGCTGATCGTGTCGGCGCAACGAAAATGGACCGTCCGGAATGGGGCGCCGTCGATCCGCGCACCGGCGAGGTCTATTTCACGCTGACTAACAACGCACGCCGCACCGAAAAGGATATCAATCCCGCCAATCCGCGCGCCGCAAACGCTTTTGGCCAGATCATCAGATGGACTGAGGCCGCTGGCGATCATGCGGCCACGCGTTTCAACTGGAACATGTTCCTGCTCGCAGGCGACGCCGCAGACAGCCGCGATGCGACCGGCAAACCACTCGACGCCGCGGCAGCGCACGCTTGCCCGGATGGCATTTGGTTTGATGCAGCCGGACGTTTGTGGATTCAAACGGACATGGGCGAAAGCGAAATGTACCGCGGCAAGTTGCAGACATTCGGCAGCAATCAGATGCTTGCGGCCGATCCTGTCACCGGCGAAATCCGCCGTTTCCTCGTTGGGCCTTTGGGACAGGAAATAACAGGTGTGACGACCACTCCCGATGGACGCACCATGTTCATCAACGTGCAGCACCCCGGCGCCACAACGAGTCGCGAAGACTTCGCTGCTGGCAAGTTCTCCAG
>CANMLK010000071.1 GCA_947498445.1 Beijerinckiaceae bacterium | reverse complement strand
CGATCGCACGCCCCCACCAACCGTCAGCGGCATGAAGCACGCCTCGGCGGTTCGTTGGACAACATCAAGGAGTATGCCCCGGTCTTCGTGACTGGCGGTGATATCGAGGAAGCAAAGCTCGTCTGCCCCGGCGGCGTCATAAGCTATAGCGCAATCGACGGGGTCGCCTGCGTCACGCAAATTTACGAAATTTACGCCTTTGACGACCCTGCCATCCTTGACGTCCAGGCAGGGAATAAGCCGTGATTTAAGCACGTGAGCGCTCCTGCCGGGCGTCTGCAATGAGCGAAAGCGCTTCGGTTGGATCGAGCCGTCCGTCATAAAGCGCTCGGCCGCTGATGGCGCCCGCGATTTTAGCGCAATCGGGTTGCAGAAGGCGCTCGACGTCCTCGATGGAGGCTAATCCACCGGATGCGATAACCGGGATGGTCAAAGCTTCAGCGAGAGCAAGCGTCGCCTCGATGTTTAAGCCCTTGAGGACGCCATCGCGCGCGATATCGGTATAAATGATCGCGCTTACGCCAGCGTCCTCGAAACGACGCGCGAGTTCGAGCGCCGACATTTCCGACACGCGGGCCCAGCCTTCAACTGCAACGCGCCCATCCCGGGCGTCGATGCCAACGGCAATCTGCCCAGGGTTCAGCCTTGCAGCTTCGCGAACAAGGTCCGGGTCGCGCACGGCGGCCGTTCCGATGATGACGCGGCGGACGCCTTTTCGAAGCCAGTCGTCAATGGTCCGCATGTCGCGAATTCCGCCGCCCAATTGGACAGGGATGTTGATGCTCGCAAGGATTTGCTCGACGGCAACCGCATTCTTGGGCGTGCCAGCGAACGCCCCGTCCAAATCGACGACATGAAGGTACTCAAAACCTTGATCTTCGAATGCTTTTGCCTGCGCGGGAGGATCCAGACTGAAGACAGTCGCCTGCGACATGTCTCCGCGGATAAGCCGGACGCATTGGCCCTCCTTCAAGTCGATAGCAGGAAACAGGATCACGGCCGCCACCTCAGAAAATTCGCAATAAAGGCAAGTCCCAGCTTCTGGCTTTTCTCGGGGTGAAACTGGCTCCCGACGATATTGTCGCGCCCGACAATAGCCGAAACGGGCTCGCCGTAATCAGTGTCCGCTATCACGCAGTCGGCGTCCGTTGGCTTCATGTGAAATGAATGCACGAAATACGCGTGTAGCCCATCGCTTCCCGTCGGAATGCCTTGCAGAATCGGGTGGGGGCGATGGACGCGCAGCGTATTCCAGCCCATGTGCGGAATCCGAAAACCGGAACCTTTTGGCTCAAGGGCCACGACGTCGCCTGCGATCCAGCCAAGGCCGCTTGCGACTTCATGCTCAAGGCCGCGCTCGGCTATCAGCTGCATGCCGACGCAAATTCCAAGAAAAGGCCGTCCCTTGCGGATGACGGCTTCAGAGAGGGCCTCAATCAGGCCGTCGCGGCTTTCAAGACCACGTCGGCAGTCGGCGAAAGCCCCAACACCCGGCAACACAATTCTGTCGGCCGCCGCCACCACTTCGGGGTCCGCAGTCACCACGATGGGTCCTGTGTGATCCGCTTCCTGACCCGCACGTTCGAACGCTTTCTGCGCCGAATGGAGGTTTCCGGACCCGTAATCGATGATTGCGACTGACACCGTCATGTTCCGTTCAAGAAAAGCCCGATGGCCTCGCCGTTTCGGGGGCCTGGGCGCAACTGGAGCTTCGGAGGACAAACTGAAGCTGGAGCTTGACGTGCAAGGAAGCGGATTTCCGCTTCATTCTGGTCACGCGCCTCGACGATGTCAGCAAGCTGATAGCGGCGTCGCATCATGGAACGTTCCCGAAACCCTGAAGCCTCCATCGCCATCAAACACATAAAAACAAATACTGCGCCCGCATACAATCCGGGCGCAACGTCTAGAACCATGCCGACTGAAACGATGAGGGCTACCCCGCCGCACCAGAGGATTGCGCCCAGCCAAGCGCGGCGAAAGGCGAACCAGAACGGGCCAAACAGGAGCGCAGGCAAAGTGAAGCCCTCCCGCACCAGCGACAGGCTGGCAGGAGCCTCTTTGATGAGGACGCTGTAGCTCGCCATGATCAGCCTGACAGTGTGCCCTTGGTGGAGGGGACGCGATTCTGTTGACGCGGATCGACTTCCAGGGCCGCGCGCAGAGTGCGTGCGACACCCTTGAAGCATGATTCCGCGATATGATGCGAATTGAAGCCGTAGAGAGTTTCAATGTGAAGCGTGAGCCCCGCATTCACCGCAAAGGCCTGAAAGAACTCGCGGACCAGCTGGGTGTCAAAGGAGCCTATTTTTTCGGTCGGAAACTCAGTCCGAAATACAAGAAACGGTCTGCCTGACACGTCGACTGCAACTCTGGTCATGGTTTCGTCCATCGGGAGCAGAGTATCCGCATACCGCGAAATCCCCTTCCGATCACCCAAAGCCGACTTTAGAGCCTGACCCAGAGCAATGCCGACGTCTTCCACCGTGTGGTGGTCATCGATATGCAGATCGCCTTTAGCCGATATGTCGATGTCGATCAGGCTATGGCGAGCCAATTGATCCAGCATGTGGTCAAAAAAACCAATGCCCGTCGAAATGGTTGATTGTCCGCCGCCGTCGACGTTAACGGACACCGTGATTTCGGTTTCCTGCGTCTTCCGCTCAACGGCTGCACGTCTCATGGATGCCTCGCGAGATTAAAGGGGGCTTCTAGCAAGTGGCGGCAACCATGGCTACCCTTCCCTGCTTGTATGGCGAATGCGCGCACCATAGATGGGCGTTGAGAACTCTCTCCCGAGGTGAAATGAATATGAGCGGTTCGAGTTCTGGCTGGCACGCGACAACCATTATTATGGTCCGAAAGGGTGGCCGGGTCGTGGTAGGCGGCGATGGCCAGGTCAGCCTCGGTTCAACCATTGTAAAATCCAGCGCGAAGAAAGTTCGACGGCTCGGCCATGGCGAGGTCATCGCTGGGTTTGCTGGGTCTACCGCCGACGCTTTCACTTTGTTCGAGCGGCTAGAAGCCAAGCTTGAGCAATACCCGCAGCAGCTCACCCGCGCCTGTGTTGAGCTGGCTAAAGACTGGCGGACCGACCGTTATCTCCGGCGCCTCGAGGCGATGATGCTGGTTGCGGACCGGCAGGTTGGACTCGTACTGACTGGATCCGGCGACGTTTTGGAGCCGGAAGCAACGGTTGATGGCAGCGTGGCGGCCATCGGTTCGGGCGGAAACTACGCCCTCGCCGCAGCCCGCGCCCTTTTGCCCTCGGATATGGACGCAGAAGCAGTGGTGCGGCGATCGATGGCGATCGCGGCTGAAATCTGTGTGTATACGAACGCTAATCTCGTCGTTGAAACCATCGAGAGCACGTGAAGAATGTCTGATTTTTCCCCGCGCGAAATTGTCTCGGAGCTGGACCGCTACATTGTCGGGCAGGCGGACGCCAAGCGCGCGGTGGCTAACGCGATGCGGAATCGGTGGCGCAGGTTACGTCTCGATGGCGCCATGCGAGAGGAAGTGATGCCTAAAAACATCCTCATGATTGGTCCAACTGGCTGTGGAAAGACGGAAATCGCGCGCCGACTGGCGCGCCTTGCTGGCGCTCCCTTTCTCAAGGTTGAAGCGACGAAGTTTACGGAAGTTGGTTACGTGGGCCGCGATGTCGAGCAAATTGTGCGAGACTTGGTCGAGGTCGCCATAGGGCTAATCAAGGAGAAGAAGCGAGCAGGCGTGCGGGCCAAGGCCCATTTGGCTGCCGAGGAGCGCGTGCTCGACGCCTTGGTGGGGGTTTCGGCGTCTCCAGTGACGCGGGAATCCTTCCGCAAACGGTTAAGAGCAGGCGACTTGGACGATAAGGAAATCGAAGTTGAGATCGCATCGCCGAGCTCCGCCAACTCGATGTTCGAAATTCCCAACATCCCCGGCGCCTCGGTCAGCGCGATTTCGCTGGGCGATATATTCGGGAGGGCGATGGCAGGCCGCGGCAAGCCCAGGCGCGCCACTGTGCGAGAAGCCTACGAGCCCCTGATCACGGAAGAATCCGAAAAAATGCTGGATCAGGACCAGGTCGTCCTGGAGGCTATTCGCGAAACCGAAAACAACGGCATCGTTTTCCTCGACGAGATCGACAAGATTTGTGCACGTGAGGGGCGCTCAGGAGGCGATGTCTCTCGGGAGGGCGTTCAGCGTGATCTTCTGCCGTTGATCGAAGGGACCACGGTTGCGACGAAGCACGGCGCTGTAAAGACCGATCACATCCTGTTTGTCGCCTCTGGAGCTTTTCACGTGGCGAAGCCTTCGGATCTTCTTCCCGAGCTTCAGGGGCGTTTACCCATACGTGTCGAACTGCAATCCTTGGGGGAGGATGATTTTCGACGCATCCTCGTCGATACGGAGGCAAGTCTCGTCAAGCAATACGTCGCCATGATGAAGACAGAGGGGGTTGAGCTTGTATTCACGCCGGACGCGATACAGGCGCTGGCGCGACTCGCAGTGCAGGTAAACTCGACCATTGAGAACATCGGAGCGCGCCGCCTTCATACCGTATTGGAGCGCTTGCTTGACGACATCAGCTTCACTGCACCTGATCGAGCGGGTGAGACCATTACCATCGATGCGGCGCTTGTACAGAAGAATGTCGGCGACCTCGCGAAAAACGCAGATTTGAGTCGTTTTATTCTCTGATCGTGAATGCTTGCCTATCCAGGCGTCCGCTGCGATAACCCCGACCCTGTTGGATCGGAGTCGTTTGCGCATGTCACTCTTTCCGCAGCGCGTGTTCTCGGGCGTTCAACCGACGGGCAACCTGCATCTTGGTAACTACTTGGGCGCCATCAGCCGATTCGTCGCGCTTCAGCAGACGCACGACTGCATCTATTGCGTCGTTGATCTTCATGCGATCACGGTTCCGCAAAAGCCATCAGAACTTGTAGCCAACATTCGTGAGGTCACTGCGGCGTTCATTGCATGTGGCGTCGATCCGAAGAGCCACATTATCTTCAACCAAAGCCAGGTTGCTGAACATGCTGAACTCGCCTGGATATTCAATTGCGTCGCGCGTATGGGCTGGCTAAATCGCATGACGCAATTCAAGGAGAAAGCGGGCAAGGATCGTGAGAATGCATCCGTTGGATTGTATGCCTATCCGACGTTGATGGCGGCCGATATTCTCGTGTATCGGGCGACCCACGTGCCTGTGGGCGAAGATCAGAAGCAACATCTGGAGCTGGCCAGAGACATAGCTCAAAAGTTCAACAACGACTTTTCGGAGTCGATCGCGACAGCGGGTTACGGCGAGGCGTTTTTCCCTTTGCCGGAGCCACTTATTCAGGGGCCGGCTACGCGCGTGATGAGCCTTCGCGATGGCTCCAAGAAGATGTCTAAGAGCGATCCATCGGACAATTCCCGCATCAACCTCAGTGATGACGCCGATACAATTGCGCAGAAGGTTCGAAGGGCTAAGACCGACCCTGACGTATTGCCGTCTGAAACGCCGGGTCTGGCTGGTCGCCCGGAAGCCGACAATCTCGTTGGGATCTACGCTGCATTGGCGGAGGGATCGAAGGCAGATGTTCTGCGGGAATTCGGCGGCGCAAATTTTTCCAGTTTCAAGGGCGCCCTCGTGGACCTCGCGGTCGCAAAACTGGGGCCAATTGGGGCTGATATGCGTCGGTTGCAGGCTGATCCGGGTTATATAGACACGGTGCTTCGGGAGGGCTCTGTACGGGCCCGCGCCATAGCCGCGCAAAACATGAAGGCGGTGAAGGAGGTCATCGGCTTTATCAGCTGAGGGGTTGAAGGGGGCTCGCGCAAGGTCGAGGAGCACACACATGCTTGGCAGACGACGCAGATCTAACGAGGCCGGCCATCGTCCGAAGTTTCTTGTCGTTGTTGACGAAACTGAAGAGTGTGATCGCGCGCTTTATTTCGCTGTTCGACGCGCGACCCGGACCAATTCCGGCGTTGTGTTGCTCGCCGTTATCGATCCCTCGGGGTTTAATGAATGGCTCGGGGTAGGCAGCGTCATCCAGCAGGAAGCCGAAGAGGAGGCGTCTGCTATGCTCAATCGCTCCGCCATGCGGGCGCGCGAAGTTTCTGGCATTCAGCCCGATCTTGTCACGCTTCAGGGCAACAGGTCCGAGCAGATCATGCAGCTCATTGAAGAAGACGAGGATATCTCGTTTCTGGTGCTGGCGGCTTCAAGCAGCTCCGATGGCCCGGGGCCCCTCGTGTCGACCCTTGCCGCCAAATCATCTGGCACGTTCCCCGTCCCGATCGTTATTGTGCCAGGGGCGATGTCGGATGCGGAAATCGAAGCTTTGGCTTAGCTGTTCTCGCTATTGTATTGCGCTGGATGACGCGTATCTTCGGTGCTCTCTCGACCCGTTGGGACGATCAAAAACATGTTCATACAGACAGAAGCGACGCCGAACCCGGCCACCCTGAAGTTTCTGCCCGGAAAGCAGGTGGCCCCGGATCAACCCCTCGAATTCTCGAGTCCGGATGGCGCCGCCCGATCACAACTTGCTGCGGCATTGTTCGCAGTTGGCGGCGTCAGCAGAGTCATGTTTGGCTCGGACTTTGTGTCCGTGACGAAAGATGCCGGCGATTGGCAGCACATCAAGCCAGCCGTCCTTGGCGCGATTATGGAACACTTCATGGCCGGATGGCCTTTGGTCTCCGCTGATGCGGTAGCCAGCGATGGCGACGAGTTTTTCAATCCCGAACACGAAGAGCTTGTCCAGACGATCAAGGAACTCCTTGACTCAAGGATCCGCCCAGCTGTGGCGGGCGACGGTGGCGACATCACGTTCCGCGGCTTTCGAGACGGAATCGTGTTTCTCACCATGAAGGGCGCCTGCTCCGGTTGCCCGTCCTCGACTGCGACTCTTAAGAACGGTATCGAGAATTTGCTTCGCCATTATGTCCCTGAGGTAGAAGCGGTCGAGCAGATGTGAGGGAACTGCGCACAACGGAAACCAAAAGATGCTGATTCTCGCCATCGACACAGCCTTGGGAGCGGTGGCGGCTTGTGTTTATGACACCGAAACGGATCAAGTGCTTGCAAGCGAGCGGTTGATTTTGGCGAGGGGGCACGCCGAGGCGCTGGTTCCCTTGCTTGAGCGGCTTGCAGCACATTTTTCAGGCGGCTTCGATGCGATCGAGCGTGTGGCAGTGACGACTGGTCCAGGATCTTTTACGGGTATCCGCGTAGGAGTCGCCGCCGCACGCGCCATCGGCGTTGCCCGTGACATCGAAGTTGTTGGTGTAACAACATTTTCTGCGTTCGCAGCGCCGCTTTTGGGGCGCGGTAGAGCAGATGTCGCCTGCGTGGTCGACGCGCGCCACGGAAATGTTTTCATCGAAACTTTCGATCATACTGGCGCCGTTGTGCATCAGGCGGCGGTGGTGCCTGTTCGTCAGGCGGCGGTCAGGCTGGGCGACACGCATACGATTCTGACCGGCCCCGGCGCCCCTTTGGTAGCGATAGAGGCCTGGTCTCTTGGAAGAAAGGCCGATGTTGGCGGCGAAACCGTCTCACCTCCGATCGATTTTGTCGCGCGTCTGGGGGCCCTCGCAGATCGGCAGGAATCGCCCGCTAACCCCTTCTATCTGAAGGCGACCGATGTTACCTATAACGCGTCAACTCCAACGCTGGCGCGGCTCTGAAATTCCCGGCACTCATGTTTTTTCGTAGGTCGCCCAGAGTTCTAGTCAGGTCGCTTGATGCGAGCGACTCGCAATCGTGCGCCTCCATTCACGCGGCGTGTTTCGCGCACTCCTGGCCAGTTTCGGAAATAGAGGCGATGGCCACGTCTTCCAACATCAGCGCGCTTTCAGCGATTGATGACCGATCTGGCGACCTGCTCGGTTTTGTGATCTCCCGGATTGTAATGGACGAGGCCGAAGTGCTTACCATTGCTGTCGCTATAGATCGTCGCCGGCGCGGGGTCGCCGCAACGCTGTTGGAAACGCATTTGTCGGAACTGGCGATGGAGCGGGTGCGGCGGCTGTTCCTCGAGGTGGAGGAGGGTAACGCCAACGCACGAGCCCTCTACCAAAAATTTGGATTCGTGGAAAAGGGGCGCAGAGACGGCTATTATAGGAAAGCGGACGGTAGTCGGGCGAGCGCATTGATCATGCAAAAGGACGTGATTTGAGCTCGGTCGGACAGTCGGCAAGCGGCAGAATTGGCCTGAAGGGCGCAAATGCAACGGCTTATGGATGAGACTCATCGCGATCCCAACGCTGCGGAACAAGAACCGAAGCGGGTTTTCGTAAAGTCGTATGGTTGCCAGATGAATGTGTACGATGCCCAGCGCATGACCGACGCACTGGATGCTCGTGGATATCGTGAGACCGCAGATGTCGGCAGCGCGGACCTTGTGATCCTCAATACGTGTCACATTCGCGAAAAAGCCTCCGAGAAGATCTTCTCAGAACTCGGGAAACTCAAACTGATGAAAGCCGCTGCCCTGACAGAGGGGCGGTCCGTTCAAATCGTCGTCGCTGGCTGTGTGGCTCAGGCTGAAGGTGGCGAAATTATCAAGCGGCAGGCGGCTGTCGATCTGGTCATTGGATCGCAGAACTATCACCGGTTGCCCGAATTGCTTGATCGCGCCCGTGGCGCTGGCCCGGTCGTGGACACGGAGTTTCCTGTTGAAAGCAAGTTTGACCATCTGCCGACCCCATCTGCAGCGCGTATGGCGGCGCGAGGCGTAAGCGCGTTCGTCACAGTGCAGGAGGGCTGCGATAAATTTTGCTCGTTCTGCGTCGTACCTTACACGCGTGGCGCGGAAACATGCAGGCCTGTGAGCGCCGTCATTGATGAGGTCAAGTCTCTCATATCTTCGGGGATCAGTGAGATCACATTGATCGGGCAAAACGTGAATGCCTACCACGGCCTAGATGCCCAGGGCCGCGACGTCTCACTCGCTAAACTGATTGATCACGTCGGCAAAGTGCCAGGCATATCCAGAATACGATATACAACCAGCCACCCACGAGACATGAGCGACGATCTCATAGAAGCGCATCGCGATGTGCCATCCTTGATGCCGTATTTGCATTTGCCGGTGCAGTCCGGTGCTGACCGAATCCTCGCCGCCATGAATCGTAAGCACACCTCAGCCGATTACATTCGACTCATTGAAAAAATACGCAGAGCCCGCCCCGACATTTCATTTTCGTCGGACTTCATAGTTGGCTTCCCGGGTGAGACGGACCAGGACTTTCAGGCGACAATGCAACTTGTTGCTGAAGTGCAGTTTGCCAGCGCATATTCGTTCAAATATTCGCCCAGGCCGGGCACGCCGGCAGCTGTCCTGGTTGATCAGGTAGGAGAAGACGTGAAGGCTCATCGCCTTGCCCAATTGCAGCAATTGCTCGACCAGCAGAGACACGCTTTCGACAAAGCTTCAGTTGGAAAAACGTTGCCCGTTCTTTTTGAAAAGCCGGGTCGGCATCCCGGTCAGCAGGTCGGTAAGACCCCTTATTTGCAGGCGGTTTATGTCACGGAAGCATCAAATCTCATTGGCAAGGTTGTCGATGTGGCGATATTGGAAGCCATGTCCAATTCCTTGCGCGGCGCGGTCAGTTCATCCCAACTTGGCGGAGCTTCAAATTGAAGTCGAATGATCGTCCAAATCAGAATGATCGGCCGCGCGCTGCACAGGCGGGAGATTTGCCCACACAGACCCCGCCAGCAGAAGTCAGCATCGCGTTCGAAGACAATCGCCATGCTTCCGCTGTCCTTGGTCAGTATGATCAGAATATTGCGCGGGTCGAACGTCGCCTCGGCGTTTCGGCGCATACCAATGGAAACCGGATAACCCTGAAGGGTCCTGCGGAAAGTTGTGAGAGCGCCCGCCGCGTCCTTGAAAATTTGTATGCGCGCGTGAAGCTCGGCCAACACGTAACGCCGGGTGACGTTGACGGCGCGATTGAAGAAAGTGCGCTTCAGGGCAGCCTTTTTCCCAGTCCCCCCGAAACAGTGCGCAGCCAGTTTGATCACATCGCCACACGCAAGAAGGGCATTGTTCGCGCGCGCAATGCGGCTCAGGACGAATACATTCGCGCACTGAAGCGTCACGAACTCGTCTTTGCAGAAGGCCCCGCTGGAACAGGCAAAACCTGGCTGGCCGTCGGTTATGCGGTTTCGCTTCTTGAGCAAGGCGCTGTTGAGCGCCTTATCCTGTCGCGTCCCGCTGTTGAGGCGGGTGAGCGTCTTGGCTTCTTGCCGGGAGATATGCGCGAAAAAGTTGACCCTTATCTGCGGCCTATTTTCGACGCTTTGCATGACTTCATGGATGGTCGGCATGTCGAGCGCGGACTGCAGACGGGAATGATCGAAGTCGCGCCGCTTGCATTCATGCGCGGGCGCACTCTCACCAATGCCTGCGTCTTACTCGACGAAGCGCAGAACTCCACGTCCATGCAGATGAAAATGTTTCTGACTCGGTTGGGAGAAGGATCGCGGATGATCGTGAATGGCGATCCTACGCAAACGGATTTGTTGCCCGGACAGAAGTCAGGGCTTCGCGAAGCCGTGCAATTGACCCAGGGCCTCGAAGGAATAGGCACTGTTTTGTTCGCTGAAGGTGACGTTGTGAGGCATGATCTTGTCCGGCGCATCGTTGGCGCATACGAACGCAGCGCTATTTCGCAAACGGATAAGGCGCGATGAACGTCGCATGCGATGTGATCGTTGATGAGCCAAGCTGGTCTCAAAAGTTCGACCCTGAGCTGCTCGTGGATGTGGTCGTTCGCAAAGTGGTCGCCACAGTCAACCCGGATCTTCATCCCCAAGCAGAGGTTTGCTTCTCGTTTTCGAACGATAAGCGCGTTCAGGAGCTGAACGCGCTATGGCGGTCCAAGGACACACCCACAAATGTCCTGTCGTTTCCCGCCAGCAATGGCGACGATTTGCGTGCGTCGCCTCTGCTGGGGGATGTCATCATGGCCTATGAGACGATTGATCGTGAGGCAGGGGAGGAAGGCAAGCTTCTTGTCAATCACGCCGCTCATATGGTCGTCCACGGAATGCTGCATCTGATCGGATATGATCACGAATCAGATCAGGAAGCGCAGGAGATGGAAAATCTGGAAAGCCGAATTTTGATGGACCTCGGATATCCCGACCCATGGTCTGGCGTTAACGAGAAAAAAGAGGTCTGATATTGTCCGATCAACAAAGTCGGTCGCGAGAGCAGGGCCGAAGCGAAAAGGCCTCGTTGTTCGAGCGGCTTCGCACGTTTTTTGTGCGCGAAGAAACGTCCGTTCGCGGAGATATTGAAGAAGCATTGGATGACGAGTCTCATGCGAGCGACATCTCGCAGCAAGAACGCGCAATGCTTAGAAATGTCCTCGAACTGCACGAGCTGCGAGTGAGCGACGTGATGATCAAGCGTCGCGACATTATTGCGGTAAGTCTGGAGGATAGCATTTCCCATGTTGCCGAAACATTTCACACGGCAGGTCATTCGCGGCTCCCGGTTTATGCCGAGACCCTTGATGATCCGCGAGGGATGATTCACATCCGCGACTTCTTCAATTATCTGTGGAGTCAGGGGGGCGTCATCTCTGGCGGGGGCGTAAAGTTTGATCGGCTGGCCGAAACGGTTTCTGCCGCTGGCATCGTCCGGCCAGTTCTCTTCGTGCCACCCTCAATGCCCGCTCTTGAGCTGCTCGTGAAAATGCAGGCGGCCCGAACACACATGGCGCTTGTCATTGATGAATATGGCGGCACCGACGGTTTAGCGTCTATCGAGGATATCGTCGAATTGATCGTTGGCGATATTGAAGATGAACACGATTCTGTTGAGGGGCCCCTGGTTTCAAAGACTGAGGATGGCGCATGGGTCGTGGACGCGCGGGCAGAGCTCGAAGAAGTTGAAAACACTTCCGGTCTGCCGCTGTCAAATCATCCCGATGCACAATCTGTCGAGACGATAGGCGGTTTGGTGACGATGATCGCGGGCCGAGTGCCTTCTAAAGGTGAGCGAGTTCAATTTCTGTCCAATGTCCAGTTCGAAATCCTTGACGCTGATCCGAGACGGATCAAGAAGGTTTTGATCAGGACGATCATTGTTGAGAGCTAGAGTTAAGGCGCATTGGCCCCGATAAACCCAAGTATCTCTGCCGAAGTCACGCTCAATGGGAACAAGCAATTTGCAACTTCATCGGTTCGCTCGTCTTGCCGACATAATCACGTTGTCGTCAGGCTGGCGTCGCCTACTGATCGCCTTCGTGGCGGGCGCAGTTGGCGTCTTGTCGCTCCCGCCGTTTGGCCTGTTCCCAATTCTTATTGTTTCGATGTCAGTCGCCGTTTTGCTGATCGATGGAAGCGTCAGCAAAACGGTTCATGCGTCCGGTATTCGCACATTGATGAGTGCTGCTTATGAGGCCGCGAAGACGGGCTGGTGGCTGGGTTTTGGCTATTTCCTTGCCGGTTTGTGGTGGTTGGGCGCTGCTTTCCTTGTGGAGGCGGATCAATTTGCTTGGGCGCTTCCTATTGGCGTAATGGGTCTGCCCGCTTTGCTCGCGCTGTTTACCGGATTGGGGTTCGCCGCATCGCGTTTGATCTGGTCGCACAGCTCCGCCCGCATCCTCGCGCTGGCTGCGGGCTTGGGCGCGTCGGAGTTTTTTCGCTCAATTGTTCTCACTGGTTTTCCGTGGAATAATTTTGGGATGGCGTTTGGCGGAAATCTGACGCTTTCGCAGGTGTCGTCTTTGGTTGGCCTGCATGGTTTGACCATCATTTGCGTGGCCTTGGCGGCCGCGCCGGCCCTCCTGGCCGATCGGGAGACGCGAAGGTTTGCGCTGGTCTTGGCAGGCGCCCTTTTTGCCGGGATCGCGGTCTTTGGATATGTGCGGCTAGCTCTGAACCAGACAGCCTTGGATGACGCTGTGAAGCTGCGCATCATGCAGCCAAATGTTCCCCAGGATGAAAAGTTTCGGGCTGAAGCGATGCCTGAAATTCTTTCGCGCTATTTGGAATTATCATCCCGTGTCACAGAACAGCAGCCCAATGGAATTGGTGGCGTCACTCACATTCTATGGCCAGAATCTCCTTTTCCAGCGATCCTTGCGCGTGACGCGGAAGCCCTTGGTCGTATCGGTGACTTCCTTGCGCCGCAGACAACGCTGATAACCGGGGCTGCCCGGGTCGAAGTTTCCCCCGATGGTCGACAAGCGCGTTATTACAATTCAATTCAGGTCGTGCGACCTGGTGGGGTTATTGTTGATGGTTACGACAAGACCCATCTGGTTCCATTTGGAGAATATCTCCCCTTTCGGCGCCTATTTGATGCCATTGGCCTGCGCCAGTTTGTCCAGATGCCCGGCGGCTTTGAAGCTGGCGCGATCAAGAACCTGATCAGGGCCCCCGGGTTTCCTCCGGCAGCGCCATTGATTTGTTACGAGGCGATTTTCAGTGGTGCGGTTCTGCCGGCAGGCGCTCGCTCGGTGGGAGCAGCCGTTTTGCTAAACGTGACGAATGACGGCTGGTTCGGCGATACGCCCGGACCGCGTCAGCATTTTGCGCAAGCGCGACTGAGGGCCATCGAAGAGGGGCTGCCCCTGATCCGCGCCGCCAATACCGGGATTTCGGCGATCGTCGATCCATACGGGCGGGTTTTGCAAAGCCTGCCCGTGGGGGTCGATGGCGTCATCGACGGCCGTCTGCCACGACCTGCGAGCCCCACCCTCTACTCTCAGTTTCCAACCTTGGCGCCCATAAGTCTTTGGCTCGTCGTGATGGCGCTCTTTTTGTTGGTTTCCAGACGTTCGCGCTCACGGCCAAGGTGACGCAACGTTTGCATGTGGATTTGCGCCTCGCTACATTAGGCTCCACGAAGGCGGAACAGACTAGGTCACGAGCAACACGAGAGACATTCGCTTGAAGCGCACTCCGAACTCGGTTGATGTACACGTTGGAGCTCGCGTTCGAAGCCGGCGGATGTCTATCGGCCTGACCCAGGATAAATTGGCAAAAGCTGTTGGGATCACATTCCAGCAGATCCAGAAATATGAGAAAGGCGCGAATCGAGTTGGCGCAAGCCGATTGCAGGCTATCGCGCGCATACTCGAAATGCCTGTCAGTTATTTCTTCTCAGATGCGTCTGGCCCGCTCTCGGCACAGCTGTTGGAAGCGCAGAACATCGCCGCTGCCCGTAAAGCTCCAGCGCCGGCAGAAGCGCTGAAGATGATCAAGACGTTCCTCTGTGTGCGAGACCAGGAGGCGCGCCGACATCTGATGGGTTTGGCGGAAGTGCTTTCGCTAAAATCCGAGAGTGAACAGCCGCCTGCGCCGGTAGGTCGAAAAAATCCAGTTCCGTAAGTCGTTCGGTATACCGAACGGATTGACCCAAACGGCTTGACCTAACGAACGCCCGCTGCCATGAAGTTTCGCTTCCCGTCGGGACGAGACGACTTCGCTTGATGGCTCGATGTCCGGGAAGGGACAGAAACCAAATCGGAGATACACGCGTGGCCCGTCAACATTATCTCTTCACAAGTGAGTCCGTATCCGAAGGGCATCCGGACAAGGTGTCGGATCGTATTTCCGATGAGATTGTGGATCTTTATTTCCGCGAAGGCGCGAAGGCCGGGATCGACCCGTACCAGATCCGCGTTGCTTGCGAGACCCTTTGCACCACAAATCGTGTTGTGATCGCTGGTGAGGTTCGTGGGCCAAAATTGTCCGAGGACACAATCACTCAAATTGCGCGGCAGGCCATTCGAGAGATTGGCTACGAGCAGGACGGCTTCCACTGGGAACATGCCAAGATTGACGTTCTGCTTCATTCGCAATCAGCTGATATTGCCCAGGGCGTCGACGCCAGCGGCAACAAGGATGAAGGCGCGGGCGATCAGGGCATCATGTTTGGTTATGCTTGCCGTGAAACGCCCGAGCTCATGCCGGCGCCATTGCACTATTCTCACAAAATTTTGAAGCTGCTTGCTGACGCGCGTCATTCGGGCACCGAGAAGGGACTCGGCCCGGATTCCAAGAGTCAGGTCACTGTACGGTACGAGAACGGCAAGCCGATCGGCGTGAGCCAGATCGTTGTGTCGCATCAGCACACCATCGAGGACATGACCTCGGTGCAGGTTCGCGAGATGATCGAACCCTACGTGCTGAAGGCTTTGCCGCAGGGCTGGGTCATAAAAGACACCGTGTGGCACATCAACCCCACGGGCAAGTTCTTCATCGGCGGCCCCGATGGCGACACGGGCCTGACGGGACGCAAGATCATCGTGGACACATACGGCGGCGCAGCTCCTCACGGCGGCGGCGCTTTCTCGGGTAAAGATCCCACGAAGGTTGACCGTTCAGCTGCTTACGCCGCCCGCTACCTCGCCAAGAACGTCGTTGCGGCTGGACTTGCTGAGCGATGCACGCTGCAGCTTGCTTACGCCATCGGCGTTGCAAAGCCGCTTTCGATTTATGTGGATCTGCATGGCACCGGCAATGTGGACGAAGGCAAGCTCGAGACTGTCCTGATGGACGCGATGAACCTCTCGCCGCGTGGCATTCGCGAACATCTGCAGCTCAATCGTCCCGTCTACGCACGCACGTCGGCTTACGGTCACTTTGGCCGCGCGCCCGACGCAGATGGCGGCTTCTCCTGGGAGAAGACGGACCTTGCAGATAAGTTGAAGACATACTTCGCGTAAATTGGGAGTTTGAGGGGGCGCCATCCAGCGCCCCTTCTTGTTTGTCGATGGCTGATCGCTCCGAACCGCATTTTTTCGGCCGTCGAAAAGGCAAGACCTTACGTCCACGGCAGGCCGCGCTCACGGAGAGTTTGCTGCCGAGCCTGCGCGTAAACCTGGACGCGCTGCCCGCGTCGCGCCAAGCGCACGGAGCAGAGCACCAAGATCTTTGGCTTGAGATTGGCTTTGGCGGCGGGGAGCACCTTGCCTCTGACGCTCAATCGCACCCGGACATTCTTTTCATCGGATGCGAGCCCTTTGTGAACGGCGTCGCAAAGCTCGTCAGCACCATCGACGAAAAGCAAATCCATAACATCCTTATTCATGACGGCGACGCTCTCCAAATCTTGCGAGCGCTTCCTGAGGCTAGTCTCGGACGTGTGACGATTCTCTATCCCGATCCATGGCCGAAGTTCGGCCAAAGGAAGCGCCGCTTCATTTCGCCAGAAACCATCGAAC
>CANMLK010000070.1 GCA_947498445.1 Beijerinckiaceae bacterium | reverse complement strand
CGAGTTGCTGCGTGAAACGAACGCGAATGAATGCGAGGCCTTTGCGCGATCTGTTGCGAAGGCCTTTCACAAGCTACTGAAGCAGGTTGATTCAAGTCAATGCGCAGCGGCGGCGATTGTTTTTACATTCCTTCATTCTGAAGGAGTGTTGAAATGACCAGCGCCGAAACCGTTTACCTGCTCATCGTGCTCTCTGCTTTTGCTGTCTTCACGACCTTTGTCGTTCGCGCGAACAACGCTTCGGTGAACTACCGCAAGACGCATTGACTCAAGTCAAGCGGCCTTGCCTTCGCTTCGCGCGCATGTCCGTGATGATGGCTTGCGCGGCGTTATGGCCGGGCGCGCCGGTGACGCCACCGCCCGGATGAGCACCTGATCCACACAGATAAAGGCCAGGCACAGGCATGCGATAGTCTGCGTGCCCCAACGCGGGCCTTGCCGAGAACAATTGGTCCAGCGTCAGCGCGCCGTGGAATATGTCGCCCCCGACGAGTCCAAACGTGCGTTCAAGATCAAGCGGCGACATGATCTGGCGCCCGATGATGCTTGAAGCAAAGCCGGGCGCATATTTGTCCACCGTCGCAATCATAAGGTCCGCGACAGTTTCGCGATGATCGTCCCACGTTGTTCCGTCAGTGAACGCGGGCGTCACGTGCTGGCAGAATAGGCTCGCGACATGTTGGCCTTGTGGCGCAAGCGTATCGTCCATCGTCGATGGAATGAGCAATTCCACGATGGGCTCACGGCTCCAGCCATGCAGCTTTGATTCATGGTAGGCGCGGTCCATGTAGGCGAGGGTCGGCGCGATGATGATGCCTGACGTCATGTGATCGCCGTCGCCGGGCAACGCGGTGAAGCTGGGCAATTGAGACAGCGCCACGTTCATGCGGAATGTGCCTGAACCGCAGGTCCAGCCTTTCATGCGGCGCAGAAAATCCGGCGGGACGGCGGCTTCGGGCACAAGCTTTGTGAACAGCAGTTTCGGATTGAGGTTGGACACCACGGCGCGCGCTTTCACCCGCTCGCCGTTTTCCAAAACGAGGCCGGTTGCGCGGCCTTTCTCGACGATGATTTCACGCACGCCCGCGTCTGTGCTGATCTTCACGCCGCGCGCGCTGGCCGCCTTCGCCATCGCTTGCGTTATGGCGCCCATGCCGCCGATGGCGTGACCCCACAGGCCCTTCTTGCCGTTCACTTCGCCGAATGCGTGATGCAGCAGCACATAGGCCGAGCCCGGCGTGTAAGGGCTTGCATAGTTTCCCACCACCGCGTCGAAACCGTACAGCGCCTTGATGGCGTCGGACTCGAACCACGAGTCGAGCAGGTCGCCCGCTGATTTTGTAAACAGGTCGTAGACCGCAATGCGGCCCTTCTGGTCGAGCCCGCGCAGGCGATTGCCCAGCGCAAGCGCGCGTAGCGCTTCGCTGCCGACGCGCAGGAGCGAGCCTTCGACCATATTGGGCGGTGCGCGCAGGATTTCCGCGCGCAAAACATCCGCTACCGTTTCGAGTTCCGCATTGAACGCGTCGAGGCTTGCGGCGTCTTTGGCGCTGAATTTCGCGACTTCCTGTTTTGTGCGGCCGGGGCCGGCCATGAGGTATCGGTTGTCGGGCAGGGGAAGAAAATTCAGCGCGCGGCGCTCGACGATCTTCAACCCGTGCGCGTGCAGATCAAGATCGCGGATCACTTTTGGCGAGAGCAGGCTCACCGTGTAGGCGGCGACCGAATTGCGAAAGCCGGGCGCGAATTCTTCAGTCACCGCCGCGCCGCCGACGATTCCGCGCTGCTCGTACACGCGTACGCTTAATCCTGCGGCCGCCAGATAGGCCGCGCAGACAAGGCCGTTATGTCCTGCGCCAATTATGGCGACGTCGCATTCGTCCATTCGGGTTCCTTGTCGTCGTGGCGGCGGGCCTTGTTTCGCGCGCCGCGATCGGACATCATCTGGCCAATTCAAACAATGTGCCGGCAAAGCCGCCGGTCAAGGGAGGTAGTGGAAATATGACGGGTTTTGACGTCAATACGGCCTATAGCGTCAAGGGCAAGGTTGTCATCGTCACCGGTGGCGGCACGGGCATTGGCAAGGTTTATAGCCAGCGGCTCGCCGAGAGCGGCGCGAAGGTCGTGCTTGCCGATATCGCTGGCGAAGCCGGTGAAGCGGTCGCCGCGGGCATCCGCGAGCAGGGCGGGGAGGCCATCGCCATCCGCACCGATGTGATTGATCCCGACGCCGTGCAGGCGCTGGTGGATCAAACCACCGCGAAATGGGGCCGTATCGACGGCCTCATCAACAACGCCTCGCTGATGAGCGTGCTGCCGCGTGGCGACTGGTTCCGCATTCCCATCAACGAATGGGACCGAGTGATGGCCGTGAATCTGAAAGGCATCTTCCTGTGCTGCCGTGCGGTTTATCCGCATATGAAGGCGCAGGGCGGCGGACGTATCGTCAATATCTCCTCGTCGCGCATCTGGGGCGGCAATCCCAACCGTCTTCACTACACGACCTCGAAAGCGGGCGTTGTGGGGCTCACGCGCGCTCTGGCCCGCGAGGTTGGCGACGACAAGATTGGCGTCAACGCCATCACGCCCGGTTTCACGGAAAGCGAGACGCAGATGGCCTCGTCGTCCTCCAATTACGTCACGGGTCGCGATCAGGGCCGCTGTTTCAAGCGTCCGCAATTTCCCGATGACCTTGTCGGGGCTGTGATGTTCCTTATTTCTGACGCCAGCTCCTTCATCACGGGGCAGACGATTAACGTCGACGGCGGCCAGGCGATGCACTAGTTGCTTTTGAAACCGCGCTGCAGAGGCGGCTCGCCACGCGCGGGCCGCTGTCCGGGAGGAAACCATGGTCATTGAACAATTGAAAATCGAACCGCTGAGCCCCGTGCTTGGCGCGCGCGTGACAGGTCTCGACCTTGCGCAGGAAACGCCCGAGGCGGTGAAGCAGGAAATCCGGGACGCCTTTCACAAATACGGCGTGCTGTGCTTCTCGGGCCAGAAGATCGAGCCTGAGGATCAGTTCCGGTTCGCCGCCGTTTTCGGGCGAGCGGACGCCGGCAAGGCAGGCCGCGTCGTCGCGAACGAAGGTAAAGAGCGCGAGCGCGGTATCATGCTCATCACCAACATCCGCGAGAACGGCAAGCCGATTGGCGCATTGCCCGACGGCGAGATGCATTTTCATTCCGACGGTTCACATCGCGATGTGCCGTATCGTGCGACGACGCTCTATGCGGTACAGATTCCCTCACGCGGCGGCGAGACGAAGTTCGCCAATCTTTACGAAGCGTATGACGCGCTGCCCGAAGCCACAAAGACGCGCATCGCCAACCTCAAGGCTGGCTACATCTACGACGTTTACGCGACGCTGCGCGATCAGGTGAACGAGGCTGCGGACAATCTGTCCAACGCCGTGCATTCGCTTGTGAAAACGCACCCGGAAACGGGCCGCAAGTCGCTGTATCTCAGCCGCCTGATGACCCGCAGCATTGTGGGCATCGACCGCGCCGAGAGCGACGCGCTGCTGAATGAATTGTTCGAGCACGCCGAGCGGCCCGAGTTTGTTTACGCGCATGTGTGGTCCGTGGGCGATCTGCTGATCTGGGACAATCGCTGCCTCAATCACGCGCGCAATGACTTCCCGGCGGAGGAAATCCGGCTGATGCGGCGCGTCACGGTGTCCGAGCCGGCATAAGACGCGAGCCGTCATCCTCGCGAAGGCGAGGTTCGTTATTGCTGTCATGCGTGGGCTTGACCCGCGCATCCAGACTCAGATGCCGCTCGCCTGGATAGCCGGATCCAGTCCGGCTGTGACGCGCGGATAGATAGGCGCTTAGACGCCTGCGGGCCTCTGGCGTCTTGTCCGCCCCGCGTGCGCGCCGTAAAAGGCCTGACGCATTCGTGCAGGCCGCGCCGAGGAGGACACATGACCCAGACAATCCCGCTGGCCATCATCGGCTTTGGCGAGGTGGGCAAGCTATTCTCCAGCCAGTTTCTGGCGCGGGGAGACATCTCCATCTCCGTCTACGACCTTGCTTTTGCCGACGCCGATAAGGGCCCGGCCATGCTGGCGGCCGCCAGCGAAATTGGCGCGCGCGTCGCCTCCAGCCCCGCCGATGCGGCCAGAAACGCGCGCGTCGTCATCTCCGCAGTGACCGCCTCGTCCGCGCTCGACGTGGCGGGTGAGGCCGCTGGCTACCTGCATCAGGGTCAGTATTTTTTTGACGTGAATTCGGCGTCGCCGGTGACGAAGAAGAATGCGGCGGCCAAGGTCAACGCCGCCCACGCGAAGTATGTCGAGGGCGCCGTCATGCAGCCGGTTGGCGGCATCGGCATCCGCGTGCCGATCCTTGGCGGCGGGCCCTTTGCAGAAGAACTTGCCGTGCTGATGAACGGGCTGGGCATGAATGTCACGCCGGTGACGACCGAGCCGGGCAGGGCGTCCGCCATGAAACTGTGCCGCTCCATCGTCATCAAGGGTATGGAGGCGATCATGGTTGACTGCGCGGCGGCCGCGAAACATTGGGGCGTCGAGGACGAGGTTTTCGCCAGCCTCAACCAGACGTGGCCGTCCATCGATTTCCGCGACCTCGCGCAATACATGGGCGAGCGTGTCGCAACCCATGGCGTGCGCCGCGCGGCTGAAATGCGCGAAGCCGCCATGATGGTAGAAGATTTGGGAATGCATCCGGGATTGGCTGCGGCCATCGCCGACGCGCAAGACAGGGGAGCCAAAAAGAAATGAACACGCACAAGAATCCGCCCGGAGATTTCACGCCCAGCATTCCGGCGCCGGACCCGAACACGAAGACGCCGAAATTCAAGCTGCCGCCCAAATCGACGGACGCGCATTGCCATATCTTCGGCCCCGGCGACAAATATCCGTTTGCGCCAGACCGCTCCTATACGCCGCCCGATTCCGGGCTGGACAAGTTCCGCGCCTTGCAGGCCAAGGTTGGCCTTGAGCGCGCCGTCATCGTGAACGCGAGCTGCCACGGCAACGACAACACGGTGTGTCTTGACGCGATTGCGGCCAGCAATGGCGCCTACCGCGCAGTAGCCAATATCGACGACACTTTCACGGAAAAGGAAATCGAAGAGCTGCACATCGGCGGCATCCGCGGTTGCCGCTTCAACTTCGTGAAACATCTGGGCGGCGTGCCGGATATGCGCGTGCTGCAGGCTGTGGTCGACCGCATCAAGAATTTCGGCTGGTCGCTCGATGTGCATTTCGACGCCATCGACCTGCCGGAATACGCACCGATGCTCGCCAAACTGCCGGTCATCTACACGATCGACCACATGGGCCGCGTGCAGGCGTCCGGCGGCATGGACCAGAAGCCTTTCAACTGCCTGATCAACCTGATCAAGGACGATGAGAAGTGCTGGGTGAAGGTGTGCGGGTCCGAGCGTGTTTCGACCGCTGGCGCGCCGTTCCATGACGCTGTGCCGTTCGCGCGCAAGATCTGCGAATTGGCGCCCGACCGCATCATCTGGGGCACGGACTGGCCGCACCCGAACGTGAAGCAGATGCCGAATGATGGCGATCTCGTCGATCTCATTCCACTGTTCGCGCCCGAGCCCGAATTGCAGCAAAAGCTGCTTGTGACGAACCCCGGCAGACTCTACTTCGACGAGAAGTAAGCCCCGTTTAAATCAGCAAAAGGAAAGGGCGGCCGAAGCCGTCCTTTTTTATTGAACAATCTCTGACAAGCGATCAGCGGCGTTCTTCGCGATAGATCGCGAGTTTTTCCTGCGCGCTGCGATCCGAGAAGCAGAAGAACACGGCGTCTTTCGATGCGCGCGCCTTGCGCCACACCCAGCTTGGCATTGCGACAACATCGCCCTCGCCAGCGGTGAATGACTTGTCGCCCGCCTCGATCTGCACTTCGCCTTCAATGATGATCCATGTCTGGCCATCGGTGGCGCGCATTTCCTTTGTCTCAAAGCCTGCGGGCAGGTGCGTCAACCACGCGGCGATGAGCGGCATGGGCCAGCCGCCATCCATCGGGTTCACGTAGCGCAAGGCATGGCCGATGTGCGCGTCTGGCGTGTCGGACGCGGCGACGGTCATCAACGCCTCGCGGCTCGCCTTGTATTTGTAATTGAAGATCGGCGTCGTAGCGCCAAACGGCGAGGGCGTGTTGAAGGGCCGCATGTTGGCGCCCCAGCGGGCCTGCGAGTCGCCCATGCGGCGCGATTCAATCTGCGTCTTGTCGTTGGAATGGCCGCTGAACGCAGTCTCGAAAAAGTTGATGATGTGAAGGTCGAGACCGTCGATCCAGATAACGGGCTTTTTCTGTTCCTGCCCGTGATCGTGCCAGGCCCAGTTGGGCGTGATGACGAAATCGCCGCGCTCCATCTCCGTGCGCTCGCCCGCGACAGCCGTGTAACCAAGGTTGCCCTCAAGGACGAGGCGCAAGGCGGACGCGGTGTGGCGATGCGCCGCCGCGATCTCGCCCGGCATGATGAGCTGCATGCCCGAATACATTGTCGAGGTGATGCGCGAGCCGCCCGGCATGGCGGGATTTTCGAACACCAGCACGCGGCGTTCAGCCTCTTCGGCTGTCAGCAGTTGGCCCGCCTCCATCAGCAGTTCGCGGCACTCGTTGAAGCGCCAAACGTGCGGCACGAATTTGCTCTTGGGTTCTGGCGGGACAAGGCCTTTCAGGGCTTCCCACAGAGGCGCAAGATGCTTGGGCGCGATCTTGTCGTAGAACTTCTGGCGATCCTTCGCGGGAGCGGCGGTGGTTGCAGTGTCAGTCATGTTTGTTCCCTCTCGTCGCGATGCGGTGAACATAGTCTCGCGATGAGCGCCATCCATTGGCGCAGATCAATTCGTCACACCTTGCCTTCGGCGCGTAGTTTCCACAGATCCCACGCGCGGCCCGACTGGCCGTCGATGGTGCGCGTGGCGGTGCGCGTTTCGCCTTCGCTGAGGCCTGTCACCGGTCCTATGCGCAAGGCTTCCGACAGAACGCGTGCGTTCTGCTCGGTGTAAACGGCGCGGAACACCGCCTGTTTCAGGCTGTTGCCCACGGCGGTCGAACCATGCCCGCGCATGAGGACGACGGTCCCCTCGCCAAGGCATTGGGCCAGCGCGGCGCCGAGTTTGGGTGACGAGATCAGCAGGTCGTTGTCCTCGCCGACGACATCGCGGATTTCAAACACCGGCGCGCATGTGCCGATGAACGAACCCATGTGCGTGACGGCGCGAAATGAAAAGCCCTTCACGAGACCGAACGGAATGACCGCCATCGAATGAGAGTGCACGACGCTCATCACATCGGGACGCGCGCGAAAAATTTCCGAATGAATGAAGCGTTCCAGATAGACCGCGCGGCCGCGTGCGTTCACGGGTTCGCCATCGACGCCAAACTCGACAATGTCGTCGGCTGTCACAAGGCCCGGCGCCATGTTGCGGGCGCACAGGAAGCGGCTTGGGTCCTTGTCATGCCGCACGCTGATGTGACCGAAGGCGTCGAGCACGCCCTGGTTGAACAGGATGCGATTTGCGGTCACGAGATCGGCGACAAGCGTCGGGTCCGCTGCAGGACCGAGCGCGCCCTTGTCGGATGTCGGCGCTGCGATGCTGGCCTCATCGATGCCGTTGCCTGGCGTGCACATGCGCGCAGCGTCTCCTGTCCCTTATCTTCTGAAGACATATCGTGACGCGGCTCAGAATGTCAATATTCTCATTTTTTGAGAATTAATTTGACAGTCCGAAAGGGCGGACGTAGAGATTTTTGCGAAACTGCGGCGTTTGACGCTGCAGCGATGTGGGAGGCGTTCGATGGCGGGTTTCGCCCGCTTTCAGGCCGTGTTGCGGCTGTTCGATGAGACGGCGAGCGCGTGGACCGTGCCCGCCATGTCGGACGCGCTTGGCGTGCCGGCCAGCACCGTCTATCGCACCGTGCGCGATCTTGTTGCGGGCGGCTTTCTTGAAGCCGCGCACGAGAGCGTCTACCGCCTCGGCTCCGCTTTCATCGAATACGATCGCCTGTTGCGTCTCACCGATCCGCTTGTGGCTGCGGGGCGAGGCGCGTTGCACGATTTGGTCGCGCAGGCGCACACGCCCTGCGTCGCGCTGTTGTCGCGGCTCTACAACGATCAGGTGATGTGCGTGGTGGACGAAGCCGCACGCGACACAGCGTTCCGCCCCAGTTACGAGCGTGGTCGCCCCATGCCGTTGACGCAGGGCGCGACTTCGAAGGTCATTCTCGCGCATTTGCCTGCCCGGCAGCTCAATCGCCTCATCGGCGGGCCCAAGGATGGCGACGCGCGTCACGCTGCCTTGCGGCGCGAACTTGCCGACATTCGCAAGCGCGGGTTTTGCGCAACGGCCAGCGAGATTGACGCTGGGCTGGCTGGCATTGCGGCGCCGGTCATCGTGCGCGAAGCCGGAATCATCGCAAGCCTCAGTCTTGTCGCAGACGATTCACGTCTTGAGGAAAGCCAACGCCGCCGTCTCGTGTTGCTTGTCGTGTCTGCGGCGAGCCTCGTGGCAGAGGAATTGCGTTATGCGCTCACGCCGCCGACGATTGTCGAGCCGCGCCACAAAATGGTGAAGCAATGAATTTCTACGACAACGGCGTCTTTAGCTGCGACGTCGTGATCATCGGCGCCGGGCCGACGGGCCTTACGCTCGCCAACCTGCTGGGCAAGGCGGGCGTCAGCGTTATTGTCATCGAGCGCAATCCATCCACCGTGCAGGCGCCGCGCGCGGTCTCTATCGACGACGAGTCTTTGCGAACGATGCAGGCAGCCGGTCTTGTCGAAAAAGTGCTTGAAAACATCGCGCTCGATTATGGCTATCAATACATCACGGCGAACAACGTTGTCTTTGCGCAGGTTGAGCCGACTGCGCGCGAATATGGCTGGCCGCGACGCAACGCTTTCACGCAGCCGGAGCTGGAAGCGACCTTGCGCGAAGGTTTGGCGCGCTTTCCAAATGTAAAGGCGTTGTTCGAAACATGCTTTGAGAACGTCAAGGAAGACGCTGACGGCGTCACCGTCCAGATCAAATGTCAGGATGGCGAGTTGCGCAATATACGCGCACGCTATCTTGCCGCAACGGACGGCGGTCGCTCGGCCCTGCGCAAGCACATTGGCGCGCAGATGACGGGCTCAACCTATCGCGAACGCTGGCTCATCGTCGATCTCAAGGACACGAAAGAGCGGTTTCGCCTCACGCGCGTTCTGTGCAACCCGAAGCGGCCGACAATTTGCCTGCCGGGGCCGGGTGGGCGGCGGCGCTATGAATTCATGGTGCACAAGGGCGAGACGGACGAGATCATTTCAACCGAGCCGAAGGTGCGCGAGCTTTTGGCGATGTTTGGTCCCGATGCGGATTCCACAATTGTGCGGCGGCAGGTCTACACGTTCCATGCGCGCATGGCTGACAAGTGGAATACGAAGCGCATTTTCCTTGGCGGCGACGCTGCGCATCTGACGCCGCCGTTCGCGGGGCAGGGCATGAACAGCGGCGTGCGCGACGCGCATAACCTTGCGTGGAAACTGGCGTGCGTGGTGAAGGGCGAACTGGGGCCGCGCCTGCTCGACAGCTATTTCAAGGAACGCTCGCCGCACGCCTGGTCGCTGATTGAGATGGCGGTGAATATCGGCAAGGTGATGATGCCGACGTCGCGCATTCAGGCGTTTGTCATTCAGGCGGCGTTTCGCCTCATGCGGTTCATTCCGCCCATGCACGCTTACTTCGTGCAGATGAAGTACAAGCCAAAGCCGTTTTATAATAAGGGGTTTGTGCTGCCCGACGACGGCGGGCTGAATGTGGTGGGGCGCATGCAGCCGCAGCCGGTTGTGGAGCATCTTGATCGCTCGCGCGTGAAGTTTGATGAACTTGCAGGCGAGGGATTTGCGCTGGTGGCGTTTGGCGACAATGCACAGGCGACGCTCGGTGCATGCGCGGCGCATGATTTTGGCTTGCCGCGTCTGGCGCGCATCGCAGTCTTACCGCACAGCATGAACATCGACCGCGCTGCCGATCCTGCACTCCTTGCGGTTCGCGCCGTCGATGAGTTTTTTGAAGATCGTCTGCCCAAGGGGCGCGAAATTCTCCTTGTCATCCGGCCGGATCGCTACGCCGCTGCTGCATGCGATGTGACGGACGCCGCCAAGATCGCGGACTTTGCGGCGCGTGTGCGCGCGCTTGCGCGATCAACAGCGGCGCCCGTCGTAGTGCCCGTAGAAGGCATCACCTCAGACGCATAAAAAAAGCCCCGCAACTGGGGGCTTTTCTCGTTTTTGCGACAGGCGATGTTACGCGTTGCCGGGCATCAGTGTCGTGCAGCCGCCGTCGACGAACAGCGCCGTGCCGACGATGAATTCGGAATCATCGGATACGAGGAAGAGCGCGGCGCGGGCCAGATCTTCCGGGACGCCGGGGCGGCCAACCAGATTCAGCACGGGGCGCGTGGGATCGAACTCATCCTTGCCGACCGGCGAGCCGATCTTGTTTGGCACCACGGCGTTGACGCGGATCTTGTGGGGCGCAAGCTGGATGGCCAGCGACTTCGTCAGGTTCACGACGCCGCCCTTGGCCGCTGTGTAGGCGGTGGCGCGGTCGCGGCCAAAGTAGCCCGATGTGGATGAGACGTTGACGATCTTGCCGCCGTTGCCGGCAGCGATCATCGCGAGCGCTGCGTGCTTGGAAAACAGGAAGGGCGAGGTCAGCGTGATGGCGAGCACGCGGTTCCACTCTTCGGTGGTGATGTCGAACATGGTTTTGTTGTCCGAAATCGCGGCGTTGTTGACGAGAATGTCGAGGCGGCCAAACGCGGCGACCACATCCTTCACGCACTTGATGATGTCGTCTTCCTTGCCGACGTCGCAGACGAACGCCTTGGCCTTGCCGCCGGCCGCGACGATATCGGCGACGACTTTTTCGCCACGCGCCTTGTCGAGATCAACAACGGCGATGCTTGCGCCTTCTTTGGAAAACAGCTTGGCGGTGTCTTCGCCGATGTTGCGCCCTGCGCCCGTGATGATTGCAACCTTGCCTTGCAGTTTCATGTTTCTCTCCCTGTGCTGCGTTGATAGTCTTTAGATGCGTCGCTATTTTGCGCTCCGCCTGCTTTGTGTGGCAGGCGCGTCGATGGTCCAGCCCTCGGCATCATGTTTCACGATCACGCCGTAGGTCTCGTCAGCGGCCTTGGGCGTCACATAGCCTTCCTGCACGTCGCGCAGAACGCGTGCAGGGTCGCGCTTGCTGGAGGCGCCGAGTCCGCCGCCGCCGGGCGTGTCGAGACGGAAGCGGTCCTGCGCTGCGAGCGGATAATCCGCATAGCGCGTCGGCAGGCGCTTCTGTTTGTCGGTGTCGGGATTCATGATGATGTCGCCGGTGCGGCCAACGTCGCCACCAGCGGCGCCGCGCGGCGCGATGATGTGTTTGGTGGAGCGGATCGAGAAGCGCGCGTCGGCGAGGTTTTCGTATTCACGCCGAATTCCCAGGCCCCCGCGGAACTCACCGGGGCCGCCTGAATCGGGAATTAGCTCGAAGCGCAGAACGCGTGTGGGAAATTCACTTTCGATAATTTCAATCGGCGCGATCTTGGCGTTCGACTGATTGACCGATGTGCCAGACGTGCCGTCCTTGGCCACGCGCGCGCCGCCACCGCCGCCGAGAATTTCGTATTGCACGTAGCTTTTGCCCGCCAGCGTCGAGCGTCCGCCGATGATGATGGAGCGTGAGCCGCAGCCGTCTGCGCGCGCGAGCTTTGGCGCAATCTCCGTCATGGCGGAGAAGATTGCTTCTACAGTAGCGTGAACCGTCGGGTTGTACGTGTTGACGGGTGCGGGGAAGCGTGGGTTCATCACCGAGCCTTCGCGCGTCTTGATCTCGAACGCGTTCATCAGGCCGCTGTTGATGAAGATATGCGGATCGACAAGCGCGATGAGGCAGAAGCAGCAGGCGCCGCGAATGACCGGCGGGCGGATGTTGGCAGGGCCCTTGGTCTGGTCGGCGGAGCCGGTGAAGTCGAAGGTGATCTGGTCGCCCTTCTTCTCGATGACGACATGGATGCGCACTGGCTTTTCAAGGTCGATGCCGTCGTCGTCGACAAAACGCTCGGCCTCGTAGCGGCCGTCATTCCATTCCGCGATAGCTGCGCGCATGCGCTTTTCGGCCAACTCAAGCAGCTTGTCGAAAGCGGCGAGAGCGTCGGCCTTGCCGAATTTGGTGAGCAGTTCGCCCAGACGTTTTTCGCCAAGGCGCGCAGAGCCGATCTGGCCGCGAATGTCGCCGAGCACAAGCTCAGGCGTGCGCGAGTTGGTGGCCATGATGCGCTCGATCTCGACGTTGCGTTGATAGCCGCGCTGATAACGCACGGCGGGCAGATGCAAGCCTTCGTTGAACACTTCTTTCGCCTGTCCCGAGCAGGAGCCGGGCACGGGGCCGCCGATGTCGGACTTGTGCGCGATGGAGCCGCAGTAGCCGATGATTTCGCCGGTATGAAACACCGGCGTTATGACGCACATGTCGGGCGCGTGCGGGCTGCCGCCATGGTAGGGATGATTGATGAGAAAGGCGTCGCCCTCCGAGATATCACCCTTGTAAGTTTCGATGATGGCGTTGCAGCAGGCCGGGAACGAGCCGATGTGCAATGGCAAAACCACGTGCTGCGCAACCACATCGCCGCGTGCGTTCATGAACGCGCAGGAGGCGTCCTGGCTTTCGCGCACGATGGTTGAATAACCCGTGCGGAACAGCGAGTTCTGCATTTCAAGCACGATGCCCTCAAGGCTCGCGCGCATGATTTCGATGTGTACGGCGTCGAGAGCGCTCATCGTCAAGTCCTCCCGGCAAGAATGATCATGTTGCGGTACTCGTCGATCTTCACGGTCTGGCCGGGGAACACGACGGTGGTGCAGTCAAGCTGATCGACAACTGCCGGTCCTTCGAATGTGACGCCGACGTCGAGCTTTTCGCGCTGGTAGACAGGGCATTCCATGTCCTTGCCGTCGAAACGCATCTTGCGCTTCTCGCGCAGCGCGCCGGACAAGGGAATTCCTTCGGGCTTGAACGTGCGCTGCTTGACCGGGGGCACGAGACCAACGCCGCGCAGGCGCCACGAGACCATCTCGACAACTTCTTCGGGCGCCGTGTGGCCGAAGGATTCTGCGTGCAGGTCATCAAAGCGCTTGCGCAGCACGGCGCGGTCGCCGCGTTTCAGCGGCCATTCGCACGGGACGGTGATTTCATAGCCTTGCCCGGCGTAACGCATGTCGAGCGCCGCCTCAATTCGCAGCGCGCTGTCGGCGAAGCCTTCGTCGGCAAGTTCGGCGCGGGCGTCGCGCGCGAGATCGTTGAAGGGCGCGTTGATTTCCTCTTCACTCAGGCGCTCGATGGAGGCGAGACGCGAGCGGATGTAGTCGTGCTTCACGTCCGACATCAGCAGGCCCTGGGCCGAATAGACGCCGGGATAAAGCGGGACGACAACGCCGGCCATGCCGAGGTTTTGCGCGATTTGTCCCGCATGCAGCGGACCCGCGCCGCCAAACGCCAGCAACATGAAGTCGCGCAGATCATGCCCGCGCATGGTGGAGATGGCCTTGATGGCCTCCTGCATCTTGACGTTGATGATCGTGACGACGCCTTCGGCGGCTTCCTGCACGCTGAGCTTCAGTGGATCGGCGACGGCGTTCTTCACCGCGTCGTGCGCCGCATTCACGTCGAGCGCCATTTTGCCGCCCAGGAAATTATCGGGGCTGAGATAGCCCAGCACCATGTTGCAGTCGGTAATTGTGGGCTGCTTGCCGCCGCGGCTGTAGCAGGCGGGGCCGGGGACGGCGCCCGCGCTTTCCGGGCCCACGATGAGTGAGCCAAAACGGTCCACATGGGCGAGCGTGCCGCCGCCGGCGCTCACCGTGTTGATTTCGATCATTGGCAGCGCGATGTCGCGGCCTTCAATCTTGCCGCGATTGGCGATGGAGGGTTGTCCATCCTTGACGAGGGCGACGTCGCAAGATGTGCCGCCCATGTCGAACGTGATGAGATTTTGATAGGGCGTTGTGCGGCAGGTCTGGATGCAGGCCGTGATGCCGCCTGCGGGGCCCGAAAGCACGGTCGCTACAGCCTTCTTCGCTGTTGCAGTGAACGTCGACATGCCGCCGTTCGATTGCATGATGTATTTTTGCGGCGTGTTCACGCCTGCGCCTGAAAGCCTGCCGTCGAGATTGGCGATGTAGCGCGCAAGGATCGGCTGCAGGTAGGCGTTGATGACAGTCGTCGAGAGGCGATAATACTCGCGGATTTGCGGCACGATCTCGCAAGATAGCGAGATGTTGCAGCCTGGCATTTCCTCTTCGATGATCTCGCGCACGCGCTTTTCGTGGCTCGGATGCAGGAAGGAAAAAAGAAGGCAAACGGCGACAGAATCGACGCCGGTTTTGGCAAGTTCACGCGCGCCCTCGCGCAGATGCGCCTCATCAAGTGGCAGCAGCACTTCGCCATCGAACGCAACGCGCTCGCGCGCTTCAATCGTGCAGCTCTGCGGGGCGAGCATGGCGGGCTTGTCGTAGAAAATGTCGAAAATCTGCGGCCCGTGCGGGCGCGATTGCTCCTGCACTTCATAGATGCCGCGGAAACCTTCCGTCACGACGAGGCCGGTCTTCACGCCCTTGCCTTCGAGCAGCGCGTTCGTGCCCACCGTCGTGCCGTGGCAGAAGTATGTGATGTCGGTGGGCTTCACGCCGCGCGCGATCAGCAGGTTCACGCCGGCCAGAATGGCGCGGGAGGGGTCATCGGGCGTAGAGGGAACCTTGGCGATGGTCACTTCTTCGGTCGTTTCGTCGAAGTAGACGAAGTCTGAGAACGTGCCGCCGGTGTCGACGGTAACCCTGAAACGACCCATAATCCGTGACGCTCCCGATCCTGAAATCTTTAGAGACTGAAAGCTGGCGCGCACGCCAAGCGTTTCTACCTGCGCAGCTCGTGAGGCTTGCGCTTTCGCGGGCCAACCTAGCCACGCAAGCGCCGCTGTCAACCGCTGGGGCGTTGAGGCAGCCATACGCTTGCGCGCGGCCTTGAATCTGGTCACGCTGAACGCGAGGAGAGAAGTATTTGCAGCAGCCTGTCGCGCGAAAAGCCCTTCTGTTGAGCATGTTCCGGGCAGCGGTCAGCGCGGCCGATCCGGCTGCGATCACGCCGCGCTTTTTGCCCAAGCCGCCCAAAGGCCGACTCGTCGTGCTTGGCGCAGGCAAAGCGGCGGCCAGCATGGCCAAGGCCGTGGAGGATCACTGGAGCGGGCCGATCGAAGGGCTCGTCGTCACGCGCTATGGCCACGCCCTCGCGTGCAGGCGAATTGAAGTGGTTGAGGCCAATCACCCGACGCCAGACGAGGCGGGGCAGCGCGCGGCGGCGCGCATTCTGGACATGGCGAAGGCGCTGGGGCCGGACGATCTGGCGCTGTGTCTCATTTCGGGCGGCGGCTCTGCGCTTTTGTCATTGCCAGCAGCAGGACTCACATTGGCCGACAAGCAATCGGTCAACGCCGCGCTTTTGAGGAGCGGCGCGCCGATTGCCGAGATGAATATTGTGCGCAAGCATCTGTCCGCCATCAAGGGCGGGCGCCTCGCGGCGGCGGCCTATCCGGCCAGAATGCTGACCCTAATTATCTCCGATGTGCCGGGCGATGATCCCGCCGTCGTGGCGTCCGGGCCCACGGTGGCGGACCCGACGACGTTTGCGCAAGCGCGTGAAATCCTGCAGCGGCGCAGCATTGATGCGCCCCGCGAAGTGATCGAGCATCTCACGCGGGCTGACGACGAAACGCCCAAGCCCGGCGATCCACGGCTTGCCGCCAGTCAGGTGAAGGTGATCGCCACCGCGCGCATGTCGCTTGAGGCTGCGGCGCAGATCGCGCGTCAGGCTGGCGTTGAGCCGATCATTCTGGGCGACGCCATTGAGGGCGAGGCGCGCGAGGTCGGCGCCGCGCACGCGCAACTGGCGCTGGCCATTTCGCGCGGAGAAACGTCGCACGCGCGGCCCTGCGTGCTGCTGTCGGGCGGCGAGACCACCGTGACCGTTCGCGACAAGGGCAGGGGCGTGCAGGGGAGAGGCGGGCGCAACAGCGAGTATCTGCTGGCGCTAGCGTTGGGGCTGGATGGCGCGCCGGGCGTTCACGCGATTGCTGCGGATACGGACGGTATTGACGGCAGTCAGGACAATGCAGGCGCCATGCTTGAGCCCGGCTCCTTG